>DATMLS010000071.1:0-51153 GCA_035569995.1 Opitutaceae bacterium
CCGCCGACGCCCCGACTTTTCGGGGCTATGGCGAGGTGTCTCGCCGAAGCCTTGGCGAAGGCGGACAGTCTGAGATCCGTTGCACACTTTGGCTGGTAAACTGCCATTTTTTCCCTTCAGCTAACCGTTTCCCATGCGTCACACCATCTCGGTCCTCGTTGAAAACCAGTTCGGCGTCCTTGCGCGCGTGGCCGGCATGTTCTCCGGCCGCGGCTTCAACATCGACACGCTCAACGTCGCGCCCACCCACGACGCCGCGGTTTCCCGCATCACTGTCGTGCTGAAGGGCGACGACAGCTCGCTCGACCTTTGCATGAAGCAGTTGCGCAAGCTCATCAACGTCGTCGAGGCCAGCGATTTCAAGGAAGGCCAGGCCGTCGCCCGCGAGCTCGTGCTCGCCAAGGTGAAGGCCAACGCGAAGACGCGCGCCGAAATCATGCAGATTTGCGACCTTTTCCACGCGAAGATCGTCAACGTGGCCAACGACGCCGTCGTCATCGAGATGACGGATGAGGAGAGCAAAACCACGGCATTCCTCGACCTGCTTGAACCCTTTGGCGTCCTCGAGCTCGCCCGCACCGGCCTGCTCGCCCTCAAACGCTGACGCACGCCTGTCTCTCAACTTTCAACCCTCAACACTCAACTTTTTTCCCACCATGCCCGCCAAAGTCTACACCGACCAAGACGCCGACCTCGGCGTATTCAAAAACAAAACCCTGGCCGTCCTCGGCTATGGTTCCCAAGGCCACGCCCACGCGCTTAACCTGCGCGATTCCGGCTGCAAAGTCCTGATCGGGCTTTATCCCGGCTCGAAATCGCGCGCCGTGGCCGAACAGCACGGCTTTGAAGTCGTCGATAGCGGCGAGGCCGTGCGCCGCGCCGACGTCATCATGGTCGGCCTGCCCGACATGAAACAGGCGGACGCCTACCTGAAGGACATCGAGCCCAATCTCGCGCCCGGCAAGGCCCTGCTGTTTTCGCACGGCCTGAGCATCCACTTCGGCCTGATCAAGCCGCCGAAGAACGTCGACATTATCATGGTCGCGCCGAAGGGCCCCGGCCACATGGTGCGCCGCCTCTACGTCGAAGGCAAAGGCATGCCGGCGCTCATCGCCGTCGGCCAGGACAAATCGAAAAAAGCCAAGCAACTCGCGCTCGCCTGGGCCAAGGGCATCGGCTCGACCCGCGCTGGCGTGCTCCAGACCACCTTCAAGGAAGAGACCGAGACGGATCTCTTCGGCGAACAGGCCGTGCTCTGCGGCGGCGCCAGTGCGCTCGTGCAGGCGGGCTTCGAGACCCTCGTCGAGGCCGGCTACCAGCCCGAGATGGCCTATTTCGAGTGCCTCCACGAACTGAAGCTCATCTGCGACCTCATGTATGAGAGCGGCATCGCCGGCATGCGCTTCTCGATTTCCGAGACGGCCAAATATGGCGACATCACCCGCGGCCCGCGTGTCATCAACAAGCAGACCAAGACCGTGATGAAAAAAATCCTGAAGGAA
Source organism: Opitutaceae bacterium (assembly GCA_035569995.1). Taxonomy (GTDB): domain Bacteria; phylum Verrucomicrobiota; class Verrucomicrobiia; order Opitutales; family Opitutaceae; genus DASRHD01. Next base: position 1,503 of record DATMLS010000071.1, read on the forward strand.
ATCCAGTCCGGCAAGTTCACCGCCGAGTGGGTCCGGGAATACAAGGGCGGCCTCAAGAATTACAAAAAGCTCCTCGCCGCCGGCGAAAAGCATCCCATCGAGAAAACCGGCCAGCGCCTCCGTGGCATGATGCCGTGGATGTCCAAGAAAAACATCAAGGGCGTCCAAGCCGCGTACTGATTTCTTACCACAAAGGCACGAAGGACACAAAGTTTGCGCTTAGTGAAACCTTCGTGATCTTTGGGTCTTTGTGGTGAAAAAAATCATTATCGTCACCCGCAAAAGCCCGCTTGCACTCACGCAGGCCGGGCTCGTCGCGGCCCATTTGCGTGCGACGGCCGGGATTGAGGCGGAGTTACTGAAAGTCGTCACGACGGGCGACCGGCAGGCGGAGTGGTCGCTCGAAACCCGCGGCGGCAAGGGATTGTTCACGGCCGAGCTCGAACAGGCGCTGCTGCGCGGCGACGCGCAGCTCGCGGTGCACAGCACGAAGGACCTGCCCGGCGAAATGCCGCCCGGCCTCGCCATTGCCGGGTACCTGCCGCGCGAGGATCCGCGCGACATGCTCGTGATCCGGGCGGGAGTCGCCTCGCCCCAGACCATTGCGACCGGCAGCCCGCGCCGCCGTGCCCAGCTCGCGGTGTTGTTTCCTGGCGCGCAATTTTCGGAAATCCGCGGCAACGTGGACACGCGCCTCAAGAAAATCGCCGAGCAGCATGTGGCCGACGCGACGGTGCTCGCCGTGGCTGGCCTCAAGCGCCTCGGCTTTGCGAGCTGGCCCGGCCTGGAATTTCGCCCGCTCGCGTTCGACCAGATGGTTCCCGCGGTGGGGCAGGGCGCCATCGCCGTGCAATGCCGCGAGGCGGATGCCCCGCAGTTTGCGGCGGCTTTCGATGCGACCACGCAGCGCATGGTTTCGCTCGAGCGCGCGTTCCAGCGAAAACTTGGCGCCGGCTGCCAGCTCGCCTTCGCCGCCCACGCCACGGCGGACAAGTTGTATTTCTTCCACGAACAAACCGGCCCGCGCAGCCTGCCGCTGGCGCCGGGCGATTTTGCCGAGCCCCTCGAAACCGCGACGCGGGTGCTGAAGCATTTCGGCCTTAAATTTTAGTCTTTTGCAAAAGCGCGGAAAAATTTAGCTTCAGCCTTTGCGCTTTCGCGTTTCTGCGCGAAAATCCCTTACCCCCTTCATGGCTTCAGGCATTGTTTATCTAGTTGGCGCCGGCCCGGGCGACCTCGGGCTCGTGACTTTTCGTGCGCGCGAGCTCATCGCCGCGGCCGATGTGCTGGTCTATGACTATCTGGTTCATCCCGAGATGCTCGCCTGGTGCCGCGCGGACTGCGAAAAAATCTACGTTGGCAAACGTCCGCACCTGCATGCGTTGCCGCAGCAGGAAATTGAGAAACTTCTCGTGACCCGGGCCCGCGCCGGCAAACGCGTGGTGCGGCTCAAGGGCGGCGATCCGCTCGTCTTCGGCCGCGGCGGCGAAGAGGCGCGGCGCCTCGCGGCGGATAAAATTAAATTTGAAATCGTTCCCGGCGTGACGGCTGCGCTGGCCGCGGGCGCTTATGCCGGCATCCCGCTCACGCAGCGCAACACCAGCTCGGCCCTCATTTTTCTCACCGGCCATGAAGACCCCGAGAAACACGAGCTGCAAATCGACTGGCGCAGCTACGGCGCGCTGAAAAACGCCACGCTCGCAATTTACATGGGCATGGGCCACCTGCGGCACATTTTGAAAGAACTCGTCGCGGGCGGCCTGGCGCCGGACACTCCCGCCGCCGCCGTGCAATGGGCCTCGCTCGGCCGCCAGCGCAGTGTCACCGGCACGGCGGCCACGCTGGCCGGCTTGGTGGAAGAAAAACAGCTCGGCGCACCTGCCATTGTCTTTGTCGGTGATGTGGTGCGCGACCATTCGGCCATCGACTGGTATGAACGCCTGCCGCTTTTTGGCCGCCGCATTGCGGTCACGCGCACGCGCGAGCAGACCAGCGTCCTGCGCGCCCGGCTTGAAACGCTCGGCGCCGAGGTGCTGGAGTTGCCTTTGATCCAGGTGTCGAAAAAAATCGACCCCACCCTCTGTGCTGACGTCTTCGCCGAGCTCGCCAGCTACGACTGGCTGATTTTCACCAGTGCCAACGGCGTCAGGTTTTTCTTCGACGAATTTTTCCTGAAGTTTTCCGATGTGCGCTCGCTGGGGTTCCTGCGCATTGCCTGCGTCGGCGAAAACACCGCGACCGCACTGTCCACCCTGCGCCTGCACGCTGACCTTATTCCGCCCACCGCCACGGCCGATGCGCTGGCCGACGAACTCGTGGCCACCGGCAGCCTCGACAGCGCAAAGGTCCTGGTCGTCACCGGCAATCTCAACCGCGACAAGCTCGTCAAAAGAATCGAAGAGGCGCGCGCCATCGTGGACTGCCTGCCGGTTTATCAGAATGAGAAATCCGATCTTTCCGCCGATCCGGCCGCCGAGAATTTCCGCCAGCATGGGGCGGATGCGATCCTGTTCGCGAGTTCGTCCGCGGTGGAGTCGTTTGTCGCCCAGGCCGGAGTATTGAAGCTGGCGAAGGATGCCCGCCGGCCGTTGGCCGGCAGCATCGGCCCGCAGACGGGCGAGGCGATGAAAAAGGCGGGGATGCCGATTGACTTCTCGGCCAAGACGCCCGGCCTCGACGCCTTCGTCGAGGCGCTTCTCAAAAAACTTTCGCACAAGTGACGCGGAGACGATCCGAGGTTTCATTGGTGGATCGTGTCGTCCCGACGCGCTCTGAACGCGTCGGGACGCCACGTTCCACCTTAAGTCAGTTGAACACGACGCACGGATTGGGTTGAGCTGTCCGCGATTATCCGCGTAATTCGCGGGGAAATATGAAAGTCCCGTTCCTCGATCTCTCATTGCAACACCAGGCGGTGCGCGAGCAGGTGCTGATGGCCCTCGCCGCCACCTATGACGCATCGCGCTTCATCCTGGGCAAGGACGTCGAGGAGTTTGAAAAAAACTTCTCCGCGACGCTCGGCTATACGCGCGCGCTGGGCATGAACAGCGGCACCTCGCCGCTGCATATCGCGTCGGTCTGCGGCGGCTTCGGGCCGGGCGATGAAGTCATCACGACGCCGTTTACCTTCATCTCTTCGGCGTGGGGCATCAGCTATGTCGGCGCGAAGCCGGTCTTCACCGACATCGAGGAAAACACGTTCAACCTCGATCCGGCAAAAATCGAGGCCGCGATCACGCCACGCACGAAGGGCATCGTCGTCGTGCACCTGTTTGGCCAGCCCGCGCGCATGGATGAAATCATGGCCATCGCCCGTCGCCGCAATTTGTTCGTGGTCGAGGATTGCGCACAGGCCGTCGGCGCCCGCTACAAGAATACTCCGGTCGGCCTGGTCGGCGACGCCGGCACCTTCAGCTTTTATCCGACGAAAAACCTCGGCGGCTGCGGCGAAGGCGGGGCGTTTGTTTCCCGGCAGGACGGTGCGTTTGAAAAAGCACGCCTGCTGCGCAACCACGGTTCGGCCCAGCGGTACCATCACGAGATGGTCGGCTTTAATTTCCGCATGGACGGGTTCCAGGGCGCGGTGCTCAACGTCAAGCTGCCGCATCTTGCCGCCTGGATCGCGCGCCGCCGCGCCATCGCCGCGCGCTATCGCGCCGGCCTCAAACTCGCCGACGTGCGCCTGCCCGTGCAGCCCGACTACGGCGAGTCGGTCCATCACCAGTTCACGTTGCTGCATCCGCGCCGCGATGCGTTGAAGGAGCACCTGGCCCGGCACGACGTCGGCACCGACCTGATTTATCCCGTGCCGCTGCATCTCCAAAAGGTTTATGCATCGCTGGGCGTCCTGCGCGGCGCATTGCCCGTGGCCGAGCGCGTGTGCGACACCTGCCTCAGCCTGCCGATCTTCCCCGAGCTGACCGACGCGCAGGTCGATCATGTGATCAAGATGGTAAATTCGTTTTGATTCACCACGAAGTCACTAGGCCCGGAAGGAAATGACGAATGAGGAATGGCGAATGACTAACTACCAACTACCAATTACCAACTACAAATGATTGGGGACATTCGACTCAAAATCTGCGGGCTCACCTCGCTGGCGGATGCCGAGTTCGCCGACCGCAGCGGGGCCGACTACCTCGGCTTCATCCTGTATCCATCATCGCCGCGCGGCGTGACGCTCGCGCAGTTTGGCGCGATGCAGGGCCGGTTGCCGCTGCGCAAGAAGGTGGCGGTATGCGTGGCCCCGACGGTGGCGGAGCTGCAGGCCTTCGCCGCGGCGGGCGCGGATTTCTTTCAAATTCATTTTCCTCACGAAACGCCGCTGGAAACGCTGCGCGCGTGGTCGCAAACGGCCGGCCCGGACAAGCTCTGGCTCGCGCCGCGGCTGCCGTCGCATGTCGATGTGGCGCCGGCGTGGCTACCGCTGGCGGAGAGCTTCCTGCTCGACACCTTCCACGCCGAAAAATTCGGCGGCACCGGCCAAACCGGTGACTGGAAAAAATTTGCGCGGCACCAGCAGGCGTATCCGAAAAAAACCTGGATTCTTTCCGGCGGCCTCAATCCGGAAAATATCGGAGAGGCCCTCCGCCAGAGCGGAGCGCGTTTCATTGACGTAAACAGCGGCGTCGAATCCGCGCCCGGCGTGAAGGATCACGCGAAAATAAAATTATTTGTCACCGCGCTTCAGTCCGTGGGTTTGCAAAAAAATTCTTAAAAAATAAACTGGGCGGATTGGGCCGGGATCAAAAATAAAAAAATTTTAGTCGTGCTACTGCGCGAAAGATATCCGATACTTCGTCATGGCCACAAAAAAACCCGCCAAGAAAAAGGCGAAGAAGAAGAGCAAAAAGTAACGTTCGCGTTGCTTTCTCTTTTTGTACTTACAAACACCGGCCCGCAAGGCCGGTGTTTTTTTGTCGGAAAAATTTCGTGCTGAAACCGAAAATTTCCCCGCGGATTACGCGGATGAACGCGGATAATTTCCGGGCCATTCCGTGGGCGGCGATAAATTTCTCCTCTGAAAAGTGCAATCCATTAGGTTGCGCTGCGAGTGAGATGTCTGATCTCGCGGACTCGGTACCTCGCACGGCTCGGAATGACAAAACATAAGACTGCTCGTATCCTCGCCCATCTGCGTGATTCGCGGTAAAAGCCCAACTTGCCGAATCGACATGGCGCGAATTCCTGCCACGTTCCACCCATGGCCACCATCTACGAAAAGCTCCGCGCCGACATTATCACCGCCATGAAAGCCCGTGACTCGGGCACGGCGACCATTCTCCGCACCACCGATGCGGCGATCCAGCGCGCCTCGATGGACCTCAACAAGCCGATCGATGACACCCTGGTCATTACCGCGCTGCGCAAGGCGATCAAGAACCTGAACGACGCCAAGGCAGAGTTTGCCAAGGGCGGCCGGGCCGACCTGGTGGCGGCCAACGATGTGGAAATCATCTTGCTGGAGAAATATCTTCCGCAGGGGCTCGATGCCGCCCGCCTTGAAGCTCTCATCACCGAGGCCATCCAGGCCACTGGCGCGCAGTCGAAAAAGGAAATGGGCAAAGTGATCGGTGCGCTCAAGCAGCGGCCGGAAGCCCCATTGATCGACTTCGGCGTGGTCAGCAAAATCATCCAATCCAAATTGCCTTAGCCGCCAATTTGGATTGGACGATAATTACAGATTTCAAATTGCAGATTCTTGCTGCAATACCCGATCTGTAATCTGAAATTTTAAATCTGTAATGCACGCAGTGCTACGCACTCCGTGAGGGGGCGACAAGGATGCGGCTGGAGGCCGCGAGGCTGAGCGCGATGGGCCGGCCGCCGGATTTTTTCACAGTGATGAGCCCGGAGGCGGGGTTGCGGCCGGTCACGCGCACGTGCGCATCCGGCGAGAGGCCGCTCGTCTCGACGAACTTCAGGAATTCGGCGGACTGATCGGTTACGCGCACCACGCGCAGCGGTTTGTCGGCGGGACAGTTGGCCAGGGTGACATAAACCTGCGCGGGCATCTGGCCGCTGGAACTGGGAATGGGATCGCCGTGCGGATCGCTGGTGGGATAGCCGAGCAGGGCGTCGAGCCGCGCCAGCACGGCATCGGAGATGGCGTGCTCGAGCTGTTCGGCCTCGGTGTTCACCTGGGACCAGTCCATCTTGAGCACGTTGACGAGAAAAGTTTCCACCAGGCGGTGCTTACGCAGGACGTTGAGCGCGACGCGCCGGCCGGCGTCGGTCAGCTTTACGCCCTGCCGGGGATGATGGCGGGCAAATCCCCCCTCGGCGAGGGCCTTGACCATCGTGGTCACCGTGCCGGGCACGACCGCCAGCGATTCCGCCAGCGCGCCCATTGAAACGAGGCCGTCGCCGCCCTCGGAAAGCAGGAGGATATGCTTCAGGTAGTTTTCAACGGTGCTGCTGGCCATGGAGGTATTCGAAGCTGCGGTTAATTTGATTACAATGATGAAGCGAATCAGTGGCCGGTGAATACGCTCACGGCGTCGTGCATCGCTCCGGGCAGGCCGTAGATATCCAAGGCGGTGATCACGAGGCAGGAGGCCCAGCCGGTGACCAGCAAGAAGCCGCCAATGCGGCCCGTGCCCATGCGGCGCTTCGAGCCGGCGAAAATCAGCAGCGGAAACATCGCAAACGGCAGCTGGATCGCCAGGACAACCTGGCTGAGCGTAAGCAAGTCGGTGATGCTATTGTCGCCGCGCAGCCCGATGAGGACGATGGCGGGAATGATGGCGCAGAGCCGGGTCACCAGTCGTCGCAGCCACGGGGCGATTCGCCAGTGCATGAATCCTTCCATCACCACTTGTCCGGCGAGCGTGCCGGTGATTGTGCTGCTTTGGCCGCTGGCGAGCAGGGCGACGGCGAACAGCAGGCTGGCGGCGATCTTCCCGACGAGTGGAGCCAAAGTCACATAGGCGCCCTGGATCCAATCGGAGTCGGAGGAAAACGTAATCACCTGGCCCGATGAAAAGGTGACTTTGTCGTGTCCAAAGAAAACGACCGCAGCCAGGATCAAGATGGCCGCATTGACGAAGAAGGCGACCGTGAGCGCAACCGTGGTGTCGATCGTGTTATAGCGCACGGCCTGCCGGATCGATTCGGGGTCGTTTTTCAGCCGGCGGGACTGAACGAGCGCCGAATGCAGATAAAGATTATGGGGCATGACCGTGGCCCCGATCATGCCGATCGCCAGGTAGACCAGGTCCTTGTTGCGAAAAAACGCGGGCAGGTCGGGGGCGAGAAGCCACCGTCCCATTTCGGGGAAATTGGGCTGCGTCTGCGGGAACACGAAGATTTCAATGAAATAGCAGATGCCGATGGTGGAGATCAGCACGAGGACCACCGATTCGATGAGGCGCATGCCGAATCGCTGCAGGGACAGGAGCACCAGCACGTCGAACGCCGTGATGATGACGGTCGTCAGCAGGGAGAGGCGGGGAAACAGCAGGTGCAACGCGACCGCGCTGCCCAGCACTTCGGCCAGGTCGCAGGCCGCGATGGCAATTTCGCAGCTCAGGTAATTTGGCCAGCGGGTCCAGGCCGGGAGAAAATCGCGGCAGCACTGGGCGAGGTCCTTCCCGGTGATGATGCCCAGGCGCGCGGCAATGATCTGGAGGAAAATCGCCATCAGGCTGGAGAGCCCGACGATCCAGAGCAGCGTGTACTTGAACTGGGCGCCGGCCTGCAAATCCGTCGCCCAATTGCCAGGATCCATGTAGCCCACGCTGACGAGCAGGGCCGGCCCGGCGAAGGCGAGATACTGCCGCCACGGCCGCGCCGAGGCGTGCGGAACCTTGATGCTGCCGTGAAACGCGTCGAGCGAAAGGCTCCGGCCCGGGGCAGGGGACGGTGTTTCGGCATCAGCCGGACGTGGTTTGTCGGTGGCAGCAATAATCACGAACATTAAAAATAACTATTTTGAGTAGTCAAAGAAAAATTTAACTTATCCTCAAATCCATCTTTATGAGTGAGCGTATTTGGGCCTTCTTGGTTAAATTTAAGTAGTAAACCCGAAAGCCAGGAATTAAGCATGGGTCATTCGGAATTCGTCATTCTGCATTCGTCATTTTTTCTCCATGCCCGTCATCGACGCCCACGTGCATCTCTATCCGCCCGAGCTCAACCGCGACCCGGCCGGGTGGGCCGCGCGCGCGGGCGAGGTTCACTGGGCCCAACTCTGCACGCGCTCGCGCCGCGACGGCCGGCCGGTGCAGGGGTTTCCCTCCGTGGAACAACTGCTGCGCGACATGGACGCCGCGGGCGTCGCCCGCACCGTGCTGCTCGGCTGGTATTGGGAAAAACCCGAAACGTGTGCCTGGCACAACCGGTTTTACGCCGCCTGCGTGCGCGAGCATCCCGACCGGCTGGCCGCCTTTGCCGCACTGCACCCGGCAGCCGGCCGCGAAGCGACCCTGGCCGAGGTGCGCCGTGCGCGCGATGAGGGGTTGATCGGCCTGGGCGAACTCTCGCCGCATTCGTCGGGCCATGGCATCGACGATCCCGTTTTTCGCGATGTGCTTGCGCTGGCCGCCGAATTGCGCCTGCCGGTGAATTTCCACGTCACCGACCCGGCGTCGAAAAGTTATCCCGGGCGGGTGGAGACGCCGCTGGCCGATTTCGCGCGCCTGGCGAGGGAATTTCCGCGCACGACGTTCATTCTCTCGCATTTGGGCGGCCTGCTGCCGCTCGTGGATCCGTCGGGGGTGTCATGGCCCAATCTTTTTTACGACACCGCGGCGGTGCCCTTGCTTTATCCGCCGGAGGTCCTTCGCCGCATGCTCGATGCCGTGGACGCGGAAAAGGTGTTGTTCGGCTCTGATTACCCGCTGATTTTGTTTCCGCGCGAGGAGACCGGGCCGGGTTTTACGCGATTTCTCGCCCAGGTTTCCGAGGCAAAGCTGACGGCGGCTGAACGCACGGCGCTGCTCGGTGGCAATTTCGAACGTTTACTTCGTTCGCTGCCGTAAAATATTCCCGCGGATCGCGCGGATGAGCGCGGATGTAGGTCGGGGTTTACCTGTCCCACCATAGCTTTAGCGACGGTGGATCCCCGACGTGTCGGTCGTAATCCGCCTTCGCTAAAGCTACGGCGGGACAAGAGTCAGACCTACAATTGAGCGCGTCGGGACGCCACGCTCCACCAACAAAGGTCTGCCTTTAAAGAATGATTGTTCTTATCCGCGCCCATCAGCGTCATCCGCGGGGAAAAAATCCGCATCACGCATTTTCCGCTTTGCGTCGAGGCGGCTTTGCGTGAGAACTCATGCCCATGACTCCTGAAGCGAAACTCAAAGAACTCGGCCTCGAACTGCCTGCCACGCCGCCTCCGGCCGGCAGTTACGTCCCGACCGTGCGCACCGGCAATTTGCTCTACTGCGCGGGCACCATCAGCTCATTCAACGGGCAGATGACGCACGTTGGCCAGGTGGGCAAGGAGCAGACGGTGCCGGCCGGCTACGAGTCGGCCAAAATCTGCGCGCTCAACACGCTGGCCAACATCAAGGCTGCGACCGGCTCGCTGGATAAAGTCGCCCGCATTGTTTTCGTCAGCGGCTACGTGAATGCCGTAAGCGGCTTTGCCGACAGCCCGGCGGTCATTAATGGCGCGAGCGATCTTTTGGTGGCGCTGTTTGGCGAGGCGGGCAAACACGCGCGCGCGGCCGTGGCCGTGGCCGGCCTGCCGAAAAATTCCACCACCGAGATCCAGGTGGTGGTGGAAATAAAGTGACAAGTAGCAAGTGCCAAGTTGCAAGAAAGTCCGCCGCTTTGCGGCCGTAAGAAGCATCTGTTGCTTCATGCAACCATCCCTACTTCGGCGTTCGAAGTTCGAAATTTCGCACCCGGCCCGTTCTTGTCACTTGTTACTTCACACAACTATGGGCTGAGGCACCTCGAGCGCGGCGATGGCCGACATGATTTTCTCCGAGGCGCGCTGGTAGCGTTCCTTGCCCGCCGCTGGGTCGTCGAAATCTTTCGGCTGCAGGATGCGTCCGTAGGTGACGTGGATCGGCGTGCCCAAGCGCAATCCGCGGCTGGGGCCGAAGGCGTCGAATGATCCGAAGATTCGCGCCGGCACCACTGGCACGGCCGCCCGGCACGCGAACATGCCGAGGCCCGACTTCGGTGCCTGGAGCTGGCCGTCGCGCGAGCGGGTGCCTTCGGGAAACATGATGATGGGCCGCCCGGCGCGCAGTGCCTGCAGCACGCGTTTGGCCGCTGTCACGTCCGTGCTGCCATCGCGATCGACGGGAATGGTGCCCACGGTATCGAGCCACCATGACGCGAAACCTGGCTTCCAGAGCGAACTTCGGGCGAAAAAAGAAAACTGCCGCGGCACATGGCAGCCGACGATCGGAGGGTCGAGCAGGCTGGCGTGGTTGGCCGCGAGGATGAAGCTGCCCTGCGCGGGAATGTTTTCCAGCCCGCTGACCTCGCCGCGGAAGCAGGCGTCGTAGATATTGAGGATCACATAATGGCAGACCCCGTACATGGGCTGCATCGCGAGGGGGTCGCAGCGGTTCATGCCGGCGGTAGTTTTTGGCCAATCAGTTTGGCGGCCGTGGCCACGACCTCGTCGAGCGAAAGGTGCGTGCTGTCGATGGCGATGGCGCCCGGCGGACAGGCGAGGGGGGCGTTAGGCCGGGACAAATCGAGCCGGTCGCGCTCCTGGATCTTGTCCACCCGGCCCTCATCCTCGCGACGGCGTTTGCGCTCGGCGAGGTCGGCCTGCAGGAAAAAGCGAAACTCCGCATCGGGAAAAATCACCGAGCCGATGTCGCGGCCCTCCATCACCAGCCCGCGAAAGCCATGCTCCCGCGCGACACCGGCCTGCCCGCGCTGATACGCCATCAATGCCGTGCGCAGCGCGGGAAGGGCGGCGAAATGCGAGACCGCGGCATTCACCGCCTCGCCGCGGATTTCGTCGCCCGCCGCGCGACCGTTGATTTCCATCACGGCGGAGCGGCCCTCGACGCGCGTGCCGAGGCGCAGTTGGGCGAGTGCCGCCGGCACTGCGGGCAAATCCCCGACGCCCACGCCGCGCCGCAGCAACTCGGCCGTGATTGCGCGGTAAAACGAGCCCGTGTCCACATGCAGCAAATTAAAGCGCGCAGCCAGCGCACGCGCGGTGGACGATTTGCCCGAGGCCGCGCCGCCGTCGATGGCCACGATGATGAAATCTTGGGAACTCACTTCTGATGCGAGTTCTCCCAGACCGATTCCAGCACGTCAAAAAAGTTCGGAAACGTTTTCGCGCAGCAGGCCGGATTCCTGATGCTCAGCCACGGCCGGCCGTTCTTCAAAAGATCATGGCAGCCGAGGATGGCGAAACTCATCGCGAAACGGTGGTCGTCGTAGGTCTCGATCTCGATCATGCCCTGTGTGGTACGCTGGCGCAGCTCGTCGAGGTTGGGCGTGATTTCGAGCGAGTCTTCGGTCTCGACGACACCCTGGCCGAGTTTTTTGAGTTCGCGTGCCATGCCGGCCACGCGATCGGTCTCCTGCTTGCGCGTGTGCGCGATGCCGGTGATTTTGGTCGTTCCTTCGAGCAGCGGCGCAATGGCGGCGAGCGTGAGAAACGTGTCGGAGAACTCGTTGAAATCCTGGGTGACGCCATTGATATGCGATGGGCGATAAAACGCTGCATCAACGCCATAAATTTTGTCTGGAATGAGATTTTCGATGTCTCCTGGATCTCTGCGTTCATTGATCGTCATGCCGATGTCTCGAAGCACATGAGCAAAGCGAGCGTCTCCTTGCAGACTATAGCTTTCGATGTGGAGGTTTGATAAAAAGATATTGCCGTTTGCTGCTACAGGCAGAGCAAGAAAATAACTGGCGGCTGTGGCGTCCGGTTCGATTTGGCAGATTCCGGGCGAACGATATGGACCATTGCCACTACCGAATCTGCCCGAATCCGGCGAATAGCCGCCACCAACACCAAAGTTTGCCCTAAACTGTTTAGTCATCTTGACGAAAGATTGCCGTACCTCGCCAATAGGTTTTATCCACATTGGTGTGTGAGCAAATGGTTGAACCATGAATAATGCCGAGAGGATCTGGCTACTGGCGCTCGCATCGACATCGACATCACCGCCTTTCAGGCCGTGCGCTTCAAGGGTGATGGGAAAGAACCCCTCTTCGCCGGTGCAGGTGATTTTTGCGCCTTGCTCGCGCAAGGTGTCGATCAGCCCTTTCATCGGGCGTTTGCGCATCTGCGGCACACCGTCGATTTTGAAAACACCGCGCGATGCGGCGGCGCAGAGCGCGGTGAGAAAGCGTGCGGCGGTGCCGGCGTTGCCCACGAAAAGCTCGGCGCGCTCAGCGGGAATCTTGCCGCCCTGTCCTTCGACGTGAAGGGTCTTTTCGGCCTCATTTTCGGCGACCGGGATGCCGAGCCGCCGAAGGGCCTCGGCCATGATGCGCGTGTCATCGCTGAAAAGCGCGCCAGTGAGCGTCAGCGGCCGGTCGCACAGCGCGGCGAGCAGCAGCGCGCGGTTGGTGATGCTTTTCGAGCCGGGCAGGGTGACTTCACCGCGCACAGGCTTCGTAAACGGCTGGATGGGCAGGACGTCGGGCAGCGGCGTCATGGGAGCGGGCGGAACTGGTCGCGGTAGGCCTTGCCGCGTTCAAGGCGCGCGATGACGTCGAACCAGTCGCGGTTGGAAAGGGAGGCCTGCATGGCCTGCAACTCATCCTGGAACTGCCGCAGCGCGCGCAGCACCTCGTCGCGGTTTTGTTCGAGGATGGTGCGCCAGAGTTTGGGATCGCTCGCGGCGATGCGGGTGGTGTCGCGCAGGCCGCCGCCGGCGAAGTTGCGCCACGCGGGATTCTTTTTGGCGAGAAAGGCGCAGAGGGTCGAGGCCAGCACCTGCGGCAGGTGGCTGATGTGCGCGACAATCTCGTCATGCGCGTCGGGATCGAGGGTCGTCACTTCCGCGCCGAGGTCATGCCAGAATTTGACGACGGTTTCGACCGCCGCCGGATCGGTTTTGGGCAGCGGGGTGACGAAGCAGGTGCGGTGGGCGAACAATTCTGCGTCGGCGTGTTCCCAGCCGGTCTTTTCCGAACCGGCCATGGGATGGGAGCCGACGAAGTGCCCGTGCTGGTGGAGCGCGGCGTGGCCGAGGCGGGAAATTTCGCCTTTCACGCTGCCGACGTCGGTCACGATGGCATTGGCGGGCAGGTGCGGCGCGATGAGGCGTGCGAGCTCGACAATTTTGTCCACCGGCGCGGCGATGACGACGAGGCTGGCCCCGGCGACGGCGGCCTCGGGCGTGTCGGCCACGGTGTCGCACCAGGGCTGGTCGTGCAGCCGTAGCCGGACTTCCGGTCGGCGGGCCCACACGACGATGCGTTGCGCAAGGCCGCGCGCGCGGGCGGCCTTGGCCACGGAGCCGCCGAGCAGGCCCGGCGCGAGAATGGTGAGTTGGGTGAGCACGTTTAAAGATTAAACTGAACCATGCATTAAACCACTAATGGGCACGAATAAACACTAATGAAACAGAAGGAATTGGTAATTGATAGTGGGTCATTCGCCATTCCTCATTCGTCATTCGGGTTTTTTAGGCGCCGCCGAGCTGGACGATGCGCGCAAATTCCTCCGGTGTGAGCGGCATGACCGAGAGGCGGCCCTGGCGCACGATCGCGATGTTCTTCAGCGCAGGCTCGGCTTTGATTTGGGCGAGCGTGACGGCACGGGGCAGGGTTTTGACGGGTTTCAACTCAACGGCCACCCAGCCTTCGGCGTCGGTGTCCGTCGGATCGGGAAACGCCGCGCGCACGACCCTGGCGATGCCGACCACGCATTTCGGCCCGCCGCTCGCATAAAAAAACACGCGGTCGCCGGTCCGCATCGCCTTGAGGTGGTTGCGAGCCGCGTAATTACGCACGCCTTCCCAGGTAGTCAGACCATCGCGCAGAAAAGTCTCCCAAGCATAGGCTTCGGGCTCCTGCTTCACCAACCAGTATTGCGTTGTCATGGGGAACGTTATAGAGTGAATGAAAGTCAAATGACCCAGGATGAAGCTGCAAAGAAAAAAGCCCGGCGGGCAACGATTGTGCTCTACACCGTCATGGTCGTCTTCATCGTTCTGCCATTTGTGGTCTTTCATCTGCTGCCCCGCCACTGACCCTTTATCTCCAGTCGCATGAGAAAAACCCTCTTACCAATTCGGGTCGTATTTGTGGTCGTGTGCGTGGCGAGCGGATGGCTCGTGTGCTATGTCGGCGACGAAATGGACGCAAAACGCGGATTGGGGGCGTTGGTCGGGTTGTTGCTCGGTGTGCTGGTCGTATTGGTGGACATGCTGCTCAAGGGCTTTTCGCTGCGTGGGCTGTCGGCCGTCACCTTCGGGTTGGCGGTGGGGACGCTCATCGCCTATATGATCCAGACTTCGCCCATATTTGTGCTGGGCGATGCGCAGACCATCTATTTGCTCCGGCTGGCGATATTTTTGGTGTCCACTTATCTGGCCACGGTCATCGCGTTGCGCGGCAAGGACGAATTCAACCTGGTCATTCCCTACGTGCGTTTTGTGCCGCAAGAGGTGGATGTTTCTCTGGTGGTGGTGGACACGAGCGCGTTGATTGACGGGCGCATCGCGCGCGTCTACGAGTCGGGTTTTCTCACGGCCGCACTGGTAATCCCGCGTTTTGTGCTGACGGAGCTGCAGGCGGTCGCAGACTCGTCTGACCCGCATAAACAGGCGCGCGGCCGGCGCGGCCTCGAGGTGCTGGGCGAGTTGCGCAAGGTCAAGAACCTCGATTTGCGCATCCATGAAAGCGATGTGGTCAAGCGCGATGAAATCGATGCCAAACTGGTTTTTCTGGCCCATTCGATGCGGGCCAAGCTGCTCACCACCGATTATAATCTGGCCAAAATGGCCGAGTTTCACGGCGTGCAGTGGCTCAATATCCACAGCCTGACGCGGGCCCTGCGTCCCGAGTTGGTGCTCGGTGAGTCGCTCGAAGTGGAACTGATGAAGCCGGGCAAGGAAGATGGCCAGGCCGTCGGTTATCTCGAGGATGGGTCGATGGTCGTGGTCACGGCCGGCCGCGAGCGCATCGGCCAGCGCGTTCATGCCGAGATCACCAGTGTGCTGCCCACGGCGGGCGGAAAAATGATTTTTGCCCGGATTACGGGGGACACTTGATCGTTTTGTCCGCCCGGCTGGCGCACGAAATGAAAAATTGGTATTTACTTAATTTCGTGCGTTCCACAAAACGACCCCTCCACAGTACGGGCCAGTAGCTCAGTTGATAGAGCGCTTCGTTCGCAACGAAGAGGTCGCCGGTTTGATTCCGGTCTGGTCCACCAGCCTTCGCCCTTCGGGCTACGGCTTGGCGTGCCAGCCAAGAGAAGGCACCGCCGCCAGGGATAGCATCGCCAAACAAAGCGAAGGCTGCCACGTCGAAGCTCGCAAATAGCGAGCGAAGACGGGCTACCGCTCTTGGCGGGCTACGACTTGGCAGGCCTTATGTCTCGCCGAAGCCCTGAGCCGTTTCGACAAGCTCAAGGCCCTGAGCAAGTCGAAGGGCCTGTCGAATGGGGCGAAGGCGGACAATTCAATTACTGTCAGCGAAGGGGGCTTGAACGTCCAACCTCGAATGCTGGCCCCTGACGGACAACTCCTGCTTCGCATTTTTCATCTCCGACACACCTGCGCAAGTTACGGACACGAAAAATTTTGCAGCGGCGCGGGTTGGCCTTCAAATTGCTATTGAAAATTTCAGGCGCAAGGCAGAAGCTTAGCTTGGCCGTCAACGCTATAACTAATCGACAACAGCAAAATGAAAAAGACCATGAAAACCGTGACGCCGCCCGCCCCTGCGACGAAAAAAGCATCCGCCAAAAAGACCGCTGCCCCTGCCGTCAAAAAAACCGTGGCTAAAAAGCCACCCACCATCATAACCATCAACGCCAACATCGGCTTCGGCAACACCCTTTATCTCCGTGGCGATGGCCCCGGCCTGAATTGGGACAAGGGTGTGCCCTTGGACTGCCTGTCCGACGACAAATGGTCTCTCACCATCGAGCACACCACCCCTTTTATCTTCAAAGTGCTGCTCAATGACCTGGTTTGGTGTGCGGGCGATGATTACACCGCCGCGCCGGGGGCGAGCCTGGACATCACGCCGGATTTTTGACCGTCGGTAGATCGGGATTGATCGCCAGCAATTGGGTGCGCACTTCGGCTGAGGCATTCGTGCGGTCGTTTAGGATTTCATCCGACACCCAAGTGCTGCGCAGGAGCACGCGCGAAAATGGCTTGGGCAGGTAAAACCCATCCCAGCTTCGCAGTCGCCAGGCGGAGGTAAATTCCATTCCAACCAGCAGCACCCGGGCGCCCGCCCGGCGTGCCACCACGAGCCCGCCGTCCTTGAAGTCATAACACGGGCCCCGCGGCCCGTCGGGAGTGATGCCGATGGCATGGCCCCCGTGCCCGCGCAGCACGTCTGCCATCGCGGTCATGGCTGCGCGTCCGCCCCGGCTGCTCGATCCACGCACGGCTTTCATGCCCATCAGCGAAAAAAATGCCGCGAGCCACGCTCCGTCGCGGCTCGCACTCACCAGCCCGTAAGTCGGATGGCGGCCCCGAAAGCGGCGGTAAATCTCCGCCACCACGAACAGGCGGTTGTGCCACACCAGAAACACGACCGGCCGATCCGACTGGGCCAGCGCCTGCCGGTAGTCTTCCGGGGCCTCGAACCGCAGCGTGCGGTTCCACGAGCGGGCGAGCAATGCCAAGGGCCACATCAGGAGGCGCCGCCAGCCGGAGACGGTATGGGCGGTAACTTTGGTTTCGGAAGAATTCACTCGCCGCTGTTTGGAGTAATCGTCGCCCGTCGCCAAGTGTAGAAATGCCTTTGTAATTGGTATTTGGTAGTTGGTATTTCGAAATTTGTAGCTGGCCGTGCCCTTCGTAGCTCGGAAAGCAAAGGAGGGTAGTTAGTATTTGGTCGTCGCTGCCTTGGTTTTTCTTTGGGATTTTGATTTTCTATTGCCACAATGGGTTTGTCCTTGGGCGTTGGATGTTGAACGTTGAATGTTGAATGTTCGCGCAGCTGCTTTCGCATCGCGAAAGCAGCTGCGCATTGACCCCGGCGGCGATTCCCGCCAGCAACCGCGGATGGCTGCTGCTTCCTTTCCACCCTGTCCGCACCTCCCGGAACCACCCGTGCAGATGGATTGGCGCGCCTTCAACCTGCATGGCGCCGACCGTGGGGCTGACTTTTATTTCACCGCGCTGAATTACGGGCACTACCTGTGGCACCGCGGCCTGGCCGCCCGCGCCATCCTTTGCCTCGACCGCGCGCTGCTGGCCGATTTGCGGGGCGACGAAGCGGTGCTTGCCACCTGGCCGCTGCCCTATGCGGCCATCGTCTGGCTGCTGCAAAAAACTCCGCCGGGCGTTTTTATCGGCAATCCGCGTGTGCACTTTCAGCACCTGGCCGACCGTATGAACGAACCCCGCCGCGAGCAGCGGCGCTGGCGGACCTGGGCCTGCTGGGCGCTGGCCTGCGCTGCGCTGCCGCATCTGCCCGGCGATCCAACCCATGTCGTCGACGAGCCATCCATCGAAGTGATCGCCGAAAAACTTCGTGCCCACGGCCTGCCGGGCGAGGTTGGCCAATGGCAGAAAATTCTCGGGGCAATTTCGCCACCATGAGCGCACGGCGCACGCAAATCACAAACGCCAAAAACTTAATGCGGGGTGAGGGCACCCCGCCTACAAAAACAGAAGCCGTGCCATGCGTGGCCTGTTCGACAGGCTCAGGGCGAAGCATGGCGCGGTGGGCGAGACTCGAACTCGCGACCGACGGATTAGAAATCCGTTGCTCTATCCTGCTGAGCTACCACCGCAAACATGCTGACAACACCCAATAAACGGCAGCCGGCCATCCTCTCAAGGGCAAAGAGGTCGGTCGGTCAAAGTGCCAGGTAACAAGTACCAAGTACCAAGAATTTCCGAGGTAGTGGCCAAGTTGCGGACTTTCCTGACACTTGTTACCTGTTACTTGTTACTTCTTGAATCAACCCTTGACTTGCTTTGCGGCAATTCTACGTTCGCCCCTCTTGCCCATTCGGGGTGGTAGCTCAGCTGGTTAGAGCGTCTGCCTGTCACGCAGAAGGTCGCGGGTTCGAGTCCCGTCCATCCCGCCATCGCAATGCGATGGCGGCCCTGAGCGAGCCCGCGAGTCGAAGGGCGGGTAAGAAGCTCAAAGAGCGAAGCAGGTAGGCCACGGCAATCAATCATGCTGCAACCTTGACCGCCGCGCGTATTCGTGCGACGATGACGTCAGAATTGCTATCTCAAGCGCATTCCCTGCATGTGTTTGGGGCCGCATTATGCCGCGCTATCAACAAACCCAATCAAGGTGAATTATGTTACGAATCCTAGTCGTCGATGACGATGATGCTTTCCGGAAAATGATGTGTCAGACCCTGACCGAAATGGGCTACGAGGTCATGGAGGCTCGAAACGGCAAGGAGGCCGTGCAAGTGTATGAGCTTTGCCCGGCGGACGTGGTGCTGACGGATCTCATCATGCCAGACACGGATGGGATCGAGACCATCCGGGAGTTCAAACGCATTCACTCCGGGGTGAAAATCATCGCGATGTCCGGTGGCGGTTGGGTGGGCACGCGGAACTATTTAAAAGCGGCCAAGCTGTTGGGCGCGGATGAGACGTTGACCAAACCGTTCGCCAAAGAAGACGTGGCCACAATGATCGAACGCCTTTGCAACAAGACTTCCAAGCCTACATCGAAGCCGTGAACGGCTCGCCCGATTCGATCGCCATCAGTGACGCGCGATATCGTGGCTCGAACTCTTCTGCGGACGAAATATCCAGGCCAAGATTCCGGATCAGCCCGTCTTTGAGGCCATAAATCCAGCCGTGCACCGTCAGGGGTTGTTTTCGATCCCAGGCGTCGCGTACAATCGTGGTCTGACACACATTGCTGACCTGCTCGATTACGTTCAGCTCGCACAAAACATTCGTCCGGATCTGTTCTCCCTGGACGGCGTGCACGCAGCCCTTGTGTTTCTCCGAGACGTCCTGCACGTGGCGAAGCCAGTTGTCGGCCAGTCCGATCCGGTCGCAGCGCAGCGCCGCGCGCACACCGCTGCAGCCGTAATGCCCGCAGACGATGATGTGCTTTACCTTCAGCACATCGACCGCGAACTGCATTACGGAAAGACAGTTTAGGTCGGTGTGCACGACCACGTTGGCGATATTCCGGTGGACGAACAGTTCGCCGGGGAGAAGGTTCACGATCTCGTTGGCCGGCACCCGGCTGTCGGAGCACCCGATCCACAAATACTCGGGCGATTGCTGCCGCGAGAGCTTGAGGAAAAACTCGGGGTCTTTCGCCCGAATGGCGTCAGCCCAGGCGCGGTTCTGCGTGAAGAGGTGCTCAAGTTGTCCCATGCAGCAGCCCATGTTTTGGGACTCGGCGGGATTGTCGATGGCAATTTACGGCTGCGAGGCAGTGTGTCATTCTGGATTTTGGTAGGGCGAGACCTCCGGGCGAGCCGTTTTTCCGGCTCGTCGGGGACGTTCGACAAGCTCAGGGTCCCGAGCCTGTCGAGGGAGACGCCTCGCCCTAGCACCGAGCCAGCGGACACAAAAAAGGCCGGACTTGCGGTCCGGCCTTGGGCGGCAATGCGGGGTGAGGGCACCCCGCCCACAAAAATGAAGACAGCTTACATTTTTCCGCCGTAGATGGCGCTGGCGCCGAGTTCTTCCTCGATGCGGAGCAGCTGGTTGTATTTGGCCACGCGATCGGTGCGGCAGAGCGAACCGGTCTTGATCTGGCCGGCGTTGGTGGCGACGGCGATGTCGGCGATGGTCACATCCTCGGTTTCGCCGGAGCGGTGCGAGATGACGGCGGTGTAGCCGGCCTCCTTGGCCATCTCGACGGCGTCGAGCGTCTCGGTGAGCGAGCCGATCTGGTTGACTTTGACCAGAATCGAGTTGGCGGTGCCGGTGTCGATGCCGCGCTTGAGGAACTCGGTGTTGGTGACGAAGAGATCGTCGCCGACGAGTTGGATCTTGTCGCCGAGCGCGACGGTGAGTTTCTTCCAGGTGTCCCAGTCGTTTTCGGCGCAACCGTCCTCGATGGAGATGATCGGATATTTTTTCGTGAGGTCCTGGTAGAACGCGACCATCTGTTCGCCGGTGAGCACGCGGCCGTCGGATTTTTTGAAGACGTAGCGTTTCTTTTCCTTTTCGTAGAATTCGGAGGCGGCGACATCGAGGGCGAGGGCGATGTCCTTGCCGAGCTTGTAGCCGGCGTTTTTCACGGCGAGGGCGATGATGTCGAGCGCGGCGGTGGCCGAGGCCAGCTTGGGCGCAAAGCCGCCTTCGTCGCCGACGGCGGTGCTGAGGCCCTTTTCTTTCAAGGCCTTTTTGAGCGAGTGGAACACCTCCGCGCCCATGCGCAGGGCATCGGCAAAGGACTTCGCGCCGATGGGCATGATCATGAATTCCTGGAAGTCGATGGGGGCGTCGGAGTGCGCGCCGCCGTTCATGATGTTCATCATGGGCACGGGGAGGACCTTGGCGTTGGGGCCGCCGAGGTATTTGTAGAGGGGCTGGCCGAGCGCGGCCGCGGCGGCCTTGGCGGTGGCGAGCGAGACGCCGAGGATGGCGTTGGCGCCGAGCTTGGACTTGGTCTTCGTGCCATCGAGCTTGAGCATGGCACGGTCAACACCGAGCTGGTCGAGCGCATCGAAACCGAAAAGGACGGGGGCGATCTTGCCTTTCACATTGGCCACGGCTTTCTGCACGCCCTTGCCGAGGTAGCGGTTCTTGTCGCCGTCGCGCAGTTCGAGCGCTTCGTGTTCGCCGGTGGAGGCACCGGACGGAACGGCAGCGCGGCCGAGGGCGCCGCAGGCGAGTTGGACATCGACTTCGATGGTCGGATTGCCGCGCGAATCAAGGATCTCGCGGGCTGTGAGGGCAGTGATGGTCGTGTTCATGGAAAAATAGCGAAATTCGAGTGAAGCGGCATCGCGCGCAAGGGGGAAGCGGAAAATGGCGTGGCATGCCACTGTTCACAGTTCACGGTTGGCAAAATCCGCGTCCTCCCAGTGCCGTCACCAAACCGTGAACGGTGAACCGCCAACTTTCCCGTCACAACCGCGTGTTGCCGATTCTCTGGAAGAATTTTTTCAGCGCGCCGGGTGGCTGGGGGCGCAGCAGCTCGGGAATTTGTCCAATAAAGCCGCGATCGATGGCGGTTTGCAGCGGGGTGAGGCCGTCGTAATTGCGCACGGTAAGGTTTTTGGCGGTGAGGATGTGCAGCGGAACCTGGTCGAGGTGCCCTTCGTAGGCCGCGGCGTGAAGGGGAGTATCGCCGTGGGCGGTGCGGGTGAGGAGCAGGTCGGAGGTGAGCTGGTCGCGGGGAATTTTGTGGAGCTGGCCGGTCTCAGCCGCAGCGTGGATGACGGTGTAACTGGATTTACTGATGAGGACGAGTCGATCGCGGGTAAGGAATTCGGCCGGAATTTGCTCGAGGTGGCCGCCCAGCGCAGCGGCGTGAAGGACCGTGTCGCCCGCCACGGTTTTCTCAGCCAAGCGTTCGGTGGTCAGCATCTCGGGCGGAAATTGGCTGAGGTGTCCGTTGAGCGCAGCCACGTGGAAGACGGTTTCGCCGCTGATATTTTTTTCCGCAAGCAATTTATCAGTAATGAGTTCCTGCGGAAATAGATTGAGGGTGCCGAATTCGCCGGCCTCGTGGAGGAGAGTATTGCCAAGATCGGTTTTGAGGTGGGTGATTTCGGGGGTCAGGAGTCCGGCTGGAATATGCCTGAGGCATCCGTAATCGGCGGCGATGTGGAAGACGGTGTACCCGGCTTTGCTGCGAGTGAGCAGGGCTTCGGCGGTGAGCAAACCCTGGGGGATTTGACCCAGGTGGCCGCCGAGGGCGGCATGATGGAGAGGGGTATAGCCGGCGTCGTTTTTTACCACGAGGGCTTTGGCGGTGATGATCTCGGGGGGAAGCTCGTCTAGGAGTCCGGCCCGGGCCGCGGCATGGAGCGGCGTGTTGCCGGCCGCATTGGGCGCAAGGAAAACCTCGGCCGTGAGTGCAGCACGCGGCAAATCAGCGAGGGAACCCGCTCGCAGGGCAGTCTGCAGGTCAGACGAATCCATTGCTTTGATCATGATTAAAGCAATTTGGATTGCACCTGCAAAGTGAAATGCATCTTATTTTCATTCTGAGGCTTTCGGTTTGCCAAGCCGGTTTAATTACGCACTCTCATATCCATGCCAGCCAGGAACCTGTTCGATAAGCCGGCAGCCAAATCATCCGTATTGGTGGTTGATGATGAGGTTTCGCTTTTGAATGTCTATGCCGCTGCGCTTGAGCCGCATTTTGACGTGGCGACAGCTACTTCGGCCCGCGAGGCGGAGTTTTTATTGCACCGAAAAGCCTTCAAGGTTGTGGTGGCCGACCATATTATGCCGGGAGGCAATGGCATGAGCTTTCTCGTGCGTGCGCGCGAAGATTATCCGCACATGCAACGCATCCTGGTAACGGGTTACATGAAACCCGAAATGCTGTTGCGCAGCGTGAACGAGGCGGCGCTATTCCGCTATCTGCTCAAACCCATTTCGATGACGGAATTCCTGCAGGTGGTGCAGGAAGCGGTGATGATCCACGATCAGTTGACCGCAACGGTCAGCTGAGCAGTGCGCATTTTTGCGCGCAGATATGGCGCCGTGGGGCTGCGTTTGATTTTAAGCAGACCGGCCACGGGACCCTGGTAAATCAGCTCGCCGCCGTCGGGGCCGCCGCCCGGCCCGAGCTCGACGATCCAATCGGCCTCGGCGAGCAGGTCGAGATGGTGCTCGATGACCACCACGGTGTGGCCCTGGTCGACGAGCGAGTGGAGCACGCGGATGAGTTTTTCGCAGTCGCTCAAGTGCAGGCCGATGGTGGGCTCCTCCAGCAAATACAGGTTGCGGGGCTGGATGCCGCGGCTGCGCTCCTTGAAACTTTGCAGGCCATGCGCGAGCTCGGTCACGAGTTTGAGCCGCTGCGCCTCGCCGCCACTCAGGGTGGGTGAGCTTTGCCCGAGCGTGAGGTAGCCGAGGCCGCAATCGACCATCAGGCGGCAGACTTCGCCGAGCCGCGCGTGAAAGCCAAAAAACTGCGCCGCCTCCTCGAACGTGAGCTGGAGCACCTGGCCGATGGTTTTCCCTTTCCAGGCGATGTCGGCGAGTTCCGGGCCGTAACGCAGGCCGCCGCACGCGTCGCATGGCAGGAAGGCGTCGGGCATGAAGGCCATTTCCAGCTTGATGCGGCCGGCGCCCTGGCACGTCTCGCAACGACCTCCGGCGGTGTTGAACGAAAAGCGCGAGGCGGTGTAGCCGCGCATCCGGGCTTCGGGCAGGGTGGCGAAAAATTGCCGGATGAGATCGAAGATTCCAAGGTAGGTGGCGGGCGTGGAACGCGGGGTTTTGCCGATGGGTGCCTGGTCGACCTCGATGACGGTACGAAAACCGTTCGCGCCGCGCAGTTCCGCAAATGGCAGTGATGGACGATCTGTCGCGAATGACGAACGGCGAATGACGAATGACGAGGGATCGTCGTTCGAAAACTTGGTGGCCTTCACAAATTCGCGGCCGGTGAGTTTTGGTTTCTTGGCCTTGATCGCGTGAGCCACGGCGGGATGGAGCAGGTCGCGAAATAATGTCGATTTGCCCGCGCCGCTGGGGCCGGCAACCATGACGAGCCGGCCGAGCGGGAGGCGCAAGTCGAGGTTCTTTAAGTTTCGAAAAACGACGCCGGTAAATTTAAGCCAGTTGTCGTCAACCAGGGGCCGATATTCGCCACGCAGCGGATGTTGGATGCCGCGCTCAAGATAGAGTCCGGTCAGCGAAGACGGGATTTTTTTGATATCGGCGGGCGTTCCGCTGGCCAGGAGCCGGCCGCCGTGCACGCCTGCGCCCGGGCCGAGATCGATGATGTGGTCGGCGCGCTCCATCAGTTCGTCGTCGTGTTCGACGACGAGGAGGGTGTTGCCCTTGTCGCGGAGCGTTTCGAGCGTGTCGATCAGGCGGTCGTTGTCACGCGCGTGCAGGCCGATGCTGGGCTCGTCGAGCACGTAAAGGACGCCGGCGAGATTGGTACCGAGCTGCGCGGCGAGGCGGATGCGCTGGGCTTCGCCGCCGGAAAGCGTGCCGGTGGGGCGGTCGAGCGCAAGGTAACCGAGGCCCACATGATCAAGAAAACGCAGGCGCTCGCCGATCTGTGGGACGATGTCCTGGGTGATGAGGCGGCCTCGCGCATCAAGCTCGAGGGCGCGCAGGTGCGCGAGAAGTTGGGCGGGGGTGCTGCGCAGAAGCGCGGGCAGGGAAAGCGGTGGTCGCTTGCCGCGGAAGTGCAGTTTCACGGCGCGGGCGGCGCGATTGAGGCGTTCGCCGTGGCATTGAGGGCAAGGCGTGCCGTCTTCCGCCACGTCGTCGCCCGATTCGATGCCGAAGACGCGCAATTGCGCCGCGGGATCCTCGTCGTCTTCATCTTCCGGCTCGAGCATCCATGGAAAAATGCGACCATGGCCGCGACAGGCGGGGCACCAGCCCTTGGGCGAGTTGAAGGAGAAGTGTTTCGGGTCGGGCTCGGGAAAAGATTCGCCGGTTTCGATATCGGTGCGCGTGGTGGAAAACCACGAGAGCGTGTCGCCATTTGGGAGCAGCACGAAGCAGGAACCCTTTCCCAGGCGAAGCGCTGTGTCCAGCGCTTCGCTTGGGACGTTCACGGTTGGTAGTTCACGGTTCACGGTTTTTGGCCGCCTGGCCGACGGTGAACCGTGAACCGTGAACTCTGAACTTTTCAGGTCCGCCACGACGACCTCGATGTCATGCTCCTTGTAGCGGTCGAGTTTCTGGAAGTTTTCCACGCGTAGGAGCCGGCCGTCGGCGCGCATGAGTTCGTAACCCTGTTTGGCGATCCAGGTGGCGATGGGCTGGTGATGGCCCTTGCGCCCGCGGATGAGCGGTGCGCAAAGATAGAGATGCTTGGCGCGGCGCGCCTGGGGGGAGGCGAGCAGTCGGGCGAGAAGTTTTTTGAGCTGGCCGGGCGAAAGCGGCGTGACGGGCAGGTCCGTGTCGGGGTGATGCTGTACGCCCAGCCGCGCGTAGAGCAGGCGCAGGTATTGCGCGACCTCGGTGATGGTGGCGACGGTGGATTTGCGCGAGCCGCGCGTGACGCGTTGTTCGATGGCCACGGTCGGGGGAATGCCGGTCAGGCGATCGATGGCCGGGCGTGCGAGCTGTTCCACAAACTGGCGCGCGTAGGGCGACATCGACTCCATGAAGCGGCGCTGGCCCTCGGCAAAAACGATGTCGAAGGCGAGGGTGGATTTGCCCGAGCCGGAAACGCCGGTCACGACGGTGAGCTGGCGGTGCGGAATGGTGAGCGAAAGATTCTGCAGGTTATTTTCGCGCGCGCCGATGATTTGAAGTTCTTGGTTCCCGGTTCCCCGTTCAAGGTTGGACTCATAGAGTGCGATGTCCTCTGCCGCCAACAACCTTGAACCTGGAACCTTGAACCGTGAACTTTCTTCGAGCACAGCTCGGAGAAAAGGCGACGTGGCGGTGTCGGCGGCGGCGAGGTCTTCGGGCGTGCCCTCGGCCACGATGCGGCCGCCGGCGGCGCCGGCCTCGGGGCCGATTTCCAAAATCCAGTCGGCCGACTTGAGCACGTCGAGATTGTGCTCGATGACGACGACGCTGTGGCCGCGTTCGACCAATGCATTCAGCACGCCGAGCAGGCGTTTCACGTCGTGGCGGTGGAGTCCGGTGGTGGGTTCGTCCAGCAAGAGCAGCGCGCCCGCTTGAGCGGGATTTGAAATCTGAGATTTGAGATTTGAAATTTGCGCTTCGGCGGAGCCGAATGCGCCGAGGTATTTTACGAGCTTCAACCGCTGGGCTTCGCCGCCGCTGAGGGTATTGAGCGGCTGACCGAGGGTGAGATAGCCGAGGCCGACTTCGGCGAGGGCGGCGAGACGTTGCTGGATTTTTTGATGTTCGGCGAAGAGCGGCAGCGCGTCGCTGACGCTCGTCGCGAGGAGATCGGCGACCGACTTGCCATTCCAGGTAATGGCGAGGACTTCGGGCTTGAAGCGGCTGCCTTCGCAGACCGGGCAGGGTACAAACACATCGGAGAGAAACTGCATCTCGACGCGTTCGTAGCCGAGGCCCTGGCAGTGATCGCAGCGGCCATCGCCGCTGTTGAAGGAAAAACTCGACGGGCTGAAGCCGGCGGCCTGCGCGGCGGGCGTGTCGGCAAAGAGTTCGCGAATGAGCACCCACGCCTCGGTGTAGAGCGCAGGGTTGGAGCGCGGTGTGCGCGAAAGCGGCGACTGATCCACGAGGACGATTTCAGAAAACGCCTTGTCGCCCTCGATTTTCTCGATGACGGCGGGGTCGTCGGTGAGCTGGTGGCGCTGGGTGAGCAGCCCCTGGTAAATGACGTTGTCCAGGAGGGTCGATTTGCCGGATCCGCTGACACCGCTGAGGCAGACGAGGCGTTGGAGGGGGATGGCAACGCTGAGATTGTTGAGATTATGTTTAGATGCGCGGTGAAAATGCAGCCAAGGGGTTTGCTGCGAATGACCAATGACCGATGACCAATGACCCACCGGCCGGCGCTGCGCGGGGAGCCCGATGCGTTCACGCCCGGAGAAATAGGCGCCGGTGATGCTTTGCGGGGCGCCGGGCAATGCAGCGACGGTGCCCTGGAACACAATGTGTCCGCCGCGGCTGCCGGGCTCGGGACCGATCTCGACCACGTGGTCGGCGGCGCGGATCATGGCCTCGTCGTGCTCGACCACGACGACAGTGTTGCCCGCTCTGGTGAGCGAGCGGATGATGTCGATGAGCCGGTTGATGTCGCGCGGGTGCAGGCCGACGCTCGGCTCGTCGAGCACGAAGAGCGTATCCCGGAGCGAGGTGCCGAGGCAGCTGGTGAGGTTGACGCGCTCGACTTCGCCGCCGCTGAGCGTGCGCGAACTGCGGTCAAGCGTGAGATAACCGAGGCCGACCTGCCCGAGGTAACGCAGGCGGGTCAGGATGGAATCGTGCGCGAGTTTGGCCGAATGCGCCTCGACCGCGGATTTTGGGTTGGTAGCGGCAGATTTTGAAATCAGCGCGAGCAGTTCGCCAACGGGAAGCTGGTAAAGCCCGGGCAGCGTGTGCCCGTGCCATTTCCAGCAGAGTGCCTCGGGTTGCAGGCGGGTGCTGCCGCAGTCGGGGCAGGGGTTGTAAGTCCGGTAGCGCGAGAGGAAAACGCGCACATGCATCTTGTAGGTTTTAGATTCGAGATAGCGAAAAAATCCCTTGAGGCCGTACCAGGCGCGGGGCCATTCCAGGCCGTTTTTGCCATAGCCGGGCTCGCCATCGATAATGTAGGTTTTCTGCTCGGGCGTGAGTTTGGCAAACGGGATACCGGCCGGGATTTTTTTCTTTTTGGCGAAGGCCAGCAGGTCGCGCTTCGACTCGCCGTAAATGTCGCCTTCCCAGCATTTGATCGCGCCGTCGTTGATCGAGAGCGACTGGTCGGGGATGGCCAGGCGGTAGTCGATCTCGATCACGCGGCCGAAGCCGCGGCATTTCGGGCAGGCGCCCAGCGGCGAGTTGAAGGAAAACAACGCCGGCATGGCCGGGCGGAAGGAGAGGCCGGTTTTGGGCGAGTGCAGGCCGCGCGAGAAATGTCCGCATTCGGCTAGCGTGTCGGCGCCGAAGAGACGGACCTGGCCCTGCCCGAAGTGAAGCGAGGCTTCCACCGCCTCGAGAAAGCGATTTTTGTTTTCCGGCGTAAGGACGATGCGATCCTGCGCGACGAAGAGATGGGCAGCGTTCTTCAACGGCGCTGCGTCGGCCAGCAGGTCGTCCACGCGGTGGGTGGTGAGCGCGCCGGAGCCGGCGGGGACAAGCACCCGGACGTAGCTTTGGTTCTTGAGGTTTTTTAATATCTCCGGCCAGGAAAGGCTTTCAGGTTTCTTGATTTCGAAGGCAACCACCACGTTTGCGCCGGCCTGGGACGCGGTGGCTTTGGCCCAAATGGTCTGCGGATTGTCATCCTCGACTTTTTCGCCGGTCGCGGGGTCGAAGCACTCGGCGACATGGCTGAACCAGACTTTGAAAAAATCGCACAGCTCGGTCATTGTGCCGACGGTGGACCGCGAGGTTTTCACCGTATTGGTCTGCCGGATGGCGATGGACGGACGGATGTTCTCGATGGAATCGACCTTTGGCTTGTCGAGCAGGTCGAGGAACTGCCGCGTGTAGGCGCTGAAGGTCTCGACGTAGCGGCGCTGGCCCTCGGCATGGAGCGTATCGAAGACCAACGAGCTTTTGCCCGCGCCGCTCAGGCCGGTGACGACGATGTACTGCCCGAGGGGGAGATCGAGGTCGAAGCCCTTGAGGTTGTTCTGGCGGACCCCGCGCAGGCGGATGCATTCGGGCGCAGGAACAGCGGGATGACTTTTAACCACGGTTCTCACGAAGTGCAGCCCGCGCAAAACTTCAACCATTCTCCGAAAAATCCCAAAGGCCAAAGCTCCAAATCACAAAGAAATCCAAAAGGCGGAAGCTTCAACGGCGAGAATGGGGCCAGAATTAAAGATTTTTGAATTCAGATTTTTTTGGCGTTTGAACGGTTGGCATTTGGGATTTGCGCGCGGCAGCGCGCCTATCTATTGCGCCGGCTGGATCAGGCAGGAGAAAAGATCGAGGTAGGCCTGGCGCTGGCGTTCGGGATCGAAGTTTTCGCGCGCGCGGGCCTGGGCCGTGGCGGCCTCGCTGGCGCGCAGCGCGGGATCGAAGAGCAGCGGTTGCAGTCGGGCAAGAAAAGCGTCCCGGTTGCCCGACGGCACGACCGCCCCGCCGGCTTCGCTCACACCGCCGACATCGTAGGCGACGGACATCAGGCCGTGCGCATGGGCCTCAATGAGGAAATTCGGCAGCGACTCGCTGAGCGAGGTGAGCGCGGCCAGGTCCGCCGCGGCGTAGTACGACGAGGGATCGGCATGAAAGCCGAGGAATTTTACGCGGCTGGCGAGGCCTTTTTGGTCGGCCAGGCGCTCGCAAGCGGCGCGCTCCGGTCCGTCGCCCACAAACCAGAGCTGCCATTTGACTCCGAGCGGCAGTTTGGCGGCAATTTCAATGAGGTCGCGTTGGTTTTTTTCCGGGCGGAACATGGCGACGTTGAGGAAAACAACCGTCGTGGGCCCCGCATCCAGTTCGGTGCGAAGGGCTTCATTGCGTTTCAAGGTGTCGGCCGGTGGAAACACGATGGAATTGTGAATCACGGAGACTCTTTCCCGGGCGACGCCGTAATGCGCGGCGAGGATGGATTTGGCCTCGTGGCTGTTGGCGACGACATGCCAGACGTGCTGCAGGGAATGGCGGTAGAGCGACGGCAGCGGTTTTCCCGTGCGCATGGTGCCGATGACGCCGATGTAGGGGAATTTTTTCTGCAGGCCGCCCGCATAGCAATTGGCCATGCGGCCCATGCAAAGGATGCCATCGGGCGCAAGGATGCGCACGGCGCGGGCGAGGCCGGGCGCGAACCAGTCGAGGCGACAATCAAAAGGCTGGAGGGAGCGATGGGCGATATCGTCGAGCCGGGTGGAGAGCGCGCCGCCGGGACGGAAGGTGAGCAGCACGGTCTCGAGGCCGGCGGACGCGAAAGCGCGCGTCAGGTAGATCGACTGGCGCTCGGTGCCGCCGCTGCGCAGATAATCCTGGAGAACGAGAATTTTCATTGCTCGATGGCGGGGAGAGGCAAAAACTGTTGCGGATGAATCATTCGTTTGGCAATTTGCTTGTGCGGTGGGGGGTGCTGGCCCTGGGCGTGGCGCTGGCGGCGCACATAGTGCGAGGCATCAGTTACGATGATTTTACGACGCTCGTTGTGGTGGTGTTGTTACTGAGTTTTTTCAACCTATTCCTGAAGCCTCTGCTGGTGCTTTTCACGCTGCCCTTCATTGTGCTGACCATGGGCCTTGGCTTGATCGTGATCAACGCCTTGTTGTTCCTGTTTGTCGGGTGGTTGGTCAAAGGATTTCAGGTCGATGGTTTCTGGTCGGCTCTGGGTGGCGCCTGTGTGGTGAGCGTGACGAATTTCGTGATGAGCCGGGTGTTACGTGCACCTACCCAGCCACGTCCGACGCCCAAACGCGATGATGTCATCGACATTTAGATTTTTTTCATACCTTTTTTCCCATGGCTGAAACAAACGAATACGATCTTATTGTCATCGGTGGCGGACCCGCGGGCTACGCGGGCGCGATTCGCGCCGGGCAACTCGGCAAGAAAGTCGCGTGCATCGAGCTGGAGCGCGCCGGCGGCACCTGCCTCAACTGGGGCTGCATCCCCACCAAGGCGTTGCTGAAGAGCGCCGAGTTTTACACGAAAATGAAGAAGCCGGAAGTTTACGGCCTTGGCGCGAAGGACGTGACCTTTGACATCGCCAAGATCATGGCCCGCTCGCGCGTCGTCGCCGAGCAGATGGCGAAGGGCGTGGAATTTTTGCTCAAGAAAAACAAGGCCGAGTACATCGTCGGCCGGGCGCAGGTGAGCGCGCCGGGCCTGGTCTCGGTGACCGAGGGCGAGCACAAGGGAAAATTTTTCCAAACGAAAAACATCCTGCTTTCCACGGGGTGCAAGATGCGCCGCATTCCCGGCGTCGAGGTGGACGGCGAGCGCGTGATGACCTCGCGCGAAGCGCTGGCCTCCAAGACGCTGCCGAAGTCGGTCATCATCGTCGGCGCCGGCGCGATCGGCGTGGAGTTTGCCTATTTCTACAATGCGTTTGGCACGAAGGTGACGCTGGTGGAAATGCTGCCGCAGATTTTGCCGCAGGAGGACGAAGATGTGTCGAAGACCCTGCACCGCTCGTTCCAGAAGCAGGGCATTGACCTGCATGTCAGCACGAAGGTGGAAAATGTCCGGGTCGGAAAAGACTCGGTCAAAGTCGACCTGGTCGCGGGCGACAAGAAAACCGAGGTCGAGGCCGAGGTGCTGCTCTCAGCCATCGGCGTCGTGCCCAACCTCGAAGGCGCGCTGGCGGCCAACGTGAAGCTCGAACTCGACCGCAATTACGTGAAGGTCGACGACAGTTACCAGACAAACGTGAAAGGCATTTACGCCGCGGGCGACATCATCGGTCCGCCCTGGCTCGCGCATATCGCCACATTCGAGGCGGTCAACGCGGTCAACGGCATGTTCGACCACGGTCCGGCGCACCGCGTGAAAAACTTCCCCGGCTGCACCTATTGCCAGCCGCAGGTCGCGAGTACCGGGCTCACGGAGAAGGCCTGCAAGGAAAAGGGCCTCGATTACAAAATCGGGAAGTTTCCCTTCACCGCCTCGGGCCGCGCGGTGGCTTCGGCCGAAAGCGAAGGCTTCGTCAAAGTCATTGCCGACGCGAAGACTGGCGAAATCTATGGCGCGCATATCATCGGCAGCGAGGCGACCGAGCTCATCGCCGAATACGGCCTGGCCATGGAACTGGAAGCGACGGTCGAGGAAATCCACCAGACCATCCACGCGCATCCCACGTTGAGCGAAGCGGTGATGGAAGCCGCCGCGGCTACGATGGGTGAGGCCATTCACATCTAGCAGCAGCCTGCTAGATGATTTAAGATTTCAGATGTAAAATTTGAGATTGTGCCCCCGACGGTCTGCCATGAAGATTTGGAATCTGAGATCTGAAATCTGAAATTCGGTTTTCGAAGAAAGCCGTCGCGAGCGTAGCACAATGGATAGTGTAGTGGCCTCCGAAGCCATCGATCCGGGTTCGACTCCCGGCGCTCGCACCAGCCTTCGCCCTTCGGGCTACGGCTTGGCAGGCCAGCCTCTTGAAAACAACGGATACCGAAGGCAGCGCAATCGTTGGAAGCGAAGGCTGTCACGCCGAAGTCTTGACGAAGGCGGGCAATCGGCTCTGCCACCACCAGGATCGAGCGAAGGCGGGCTAATGCTTATGCTCGAGCTACGACTTGGCACGCCACTTTCCGCGAGGCGATGGAAAATTGCCCTCCGTAGCCTTGGCGAAGGAGGGCACCGAGCCGGTCTTGAGCGCACCCCGTCAAGCCGTGCTTGCCCGCCGGGATTCCCGCCAGGCGCGGATCGATTCGACCGCGATCGGCAGCAGGGAAATGACGATGATGGCGATGATCACGAGGCTGAAATTCTTTTTCACCAGTTCGGTTCCGCCGAAAAAGTGTCCGAGGTAAACGAAGGAGTAGATCCACGCGCATCCGCCGATGAGGTTGAAGATGAAGAATCGGCGGTAGGACATGCGGCCCACGCCGGCGACAAACGGCACAAACGTCCGCACGATGGGCACGAACCGCGTCAGGATGATCGAGCGCCCGCCGTATTTTTCAAAAAAGGCATGGGCGCGCTCGAGGTGCTTTTTTCGCAGCAGCCACGAGTCCTCGCGGGTGAAAACCTTTGGGCCGAGAAAAGCGCCGATCCCATAGTTGACGATGTTGCCGAGCACGGCGGCCGCGGCGAGCACCAGCGCGAGCACATGCACGTTAAGGGCGCTTCCGGCGGAAAGGGCACCGGCGGCGAAAAGCAGCGAGTCGCCCGGCAGGAACGGCGTGACCACGAGGCCGGTCTCGGCAAAAATAATAAAAAACAACAGCGCGTAAGTCCACAGGCCGTAATGGGCGATGATACCTTGCAGGTGCCGGTCGATGTGCAGGACGAAATCAACCAGGTGCTTGAGGAGATCGATCATGGGCGGAGCGGTTTCACAAAAAAGGCAGGAGCGGAGCCGCACCTGCCTGATTCGGAAAAATTACGCTGAGCTCAAACGTCGGGCTTGGTCTTGCGCAAACCCTGGACGCGATCGCCGGCTTTCCACTGGCCGCGTTTTCGGAGCAGGTCGACGCGCTCGAAGCGCTTCAGGACGTTGCGCTTGACGACGATACCGCTGGAACCTTGGAGACTTTTGTGCTGCGACATGGTGATAAAAAAGTGGTCGGAATGGGCTAAAGAGGTCAGAACGTAGAGTTGCCCCTGGCCCATGACAAGTATTTTTCGCCCACGCTGTCAGCGCGCAAAACGATCCATTCCGGCGTGTCGTAGGGATGATGGGCGAAAAGCCAGGCTTCCAGTGCAACCTGTTGTGAAGGCAAGAACTTGAAACAGAGGCGGAATTCCTCCGCGCGCTCGGGCCGGCCCTGCCACAAGTAGTGCGAAGTGATCGGGCCATCGATTTGCACGCAGGCGGCCAGGCGCTGTTCGATGGCCGTGCGAGCCAGTTCTTCGGCTTTTTCGCGGTTGGCTAAGGTTGTCCAGGCGATGAGCATGCCCAAGGCTGTCAGTGGGGCAAAGGGCCGGGCAAGCCGGATTCGCCTTGACGGAGGCGGTGGCCGGCGGCGTTATTGCGGGTTTTCACCCATGAACGCCACTATGAAAGACGACTACCTTAAGGAAGCACAAAAGATCATCACCGATTCCAATGTGTTGATCAACGTGGTGTCTCGCCGCGTCAAGCAGCTCCGTCGTGGGAGCCGTCCGCTCGTTGAATCGCTGGAAAAGCTGGCGCCCGAGGATGTGGCCCTGCGCGAAATCATCGAAGGCAAGATCAGTTTCGAAGCCGGCGAGAACTGAGCGCCGCCTGTGCGGTGCACGCGTTCCCGATCCGGCCCGTCCGGTTGAACCGTCATGTCCGCGCAAAAAAAAGACTCCACCCGCTACACGGAAATTCGCAACAGCAAGGCGCTGCGCGATTTTTTCGTGGAGGAAAGATTCGAGGCCGGGCTCCAGCTGCTCGGCACCGAGGTGAAGTCCATTCGCGCCGGCCGCGCGCAGATCAACGACGCCTTTGGCCGGATCGACAAAGGCGAGCTGTGGCTGGTCAACGCGCACATCGACCAGTACGCGTTTGGCAACCTCAACAACCATGATGCGCGGCGCACCCGTAAACTGCTCCTGCACCGTCACCAGATTCGCAAGATCGCCTCGGCGCTCGACGCCGGCGGTCGCACGCTGATCCCGCTGCGGATGTATTTCAAGGAGGCGCTCGTCAAGGTCGAGGTGGCGCTCTGCACGGGAAAAAAACTTTTCGACCGCCGCGAAGACCTCAAGAAAAAGGCCGAGGTGCGCGACATGCAGAAGGCGCTCAAGGATCGGCGTGGGTAAGCAGGCGGTTTGTTTGTTGTAGCCGGGGTCGGCGACCCCGGCACCGGCCTCAACCCATTCGACAAGCTCAGGGCCCCGAGCCTGTCGAGGGGCGAGGCCGGCTACATCTCTCGGATATTCTTTCCTCGTCTATCGACGAGATTCCTCGCACGGCTCGGAATGACAGATGCTGCGCGGGGTGAGGGCACCCCGCCTGCCAAGCCAACCTCAATTCATCGAGAGATCGGCATGCGCGACGGGCGGATGTTCTTCCGGCCAGTGCTTGAGAATCTCCGTGGCGACCCGGCGCCAGACAAAAGGTTTGTGCAGCACGCTTTTTAAGGCGGGAAATTGCGCGAACTCCTCATCGTTCAGGTCGATCGCATGGCCGGTGATCAGGATGAACGGCACGCCGGGCACCAGGGCGCTGGCCTGGGAGACAAATTCAAAGCCGTTAAGTTGCGGCATGTAGAAGTCGGTGACGATGGTGCCGACATCAATTTGCGGGAGCGCAGCGAGCGCTTCGAGCGGACGGGAGAAAGTGAAGACCGGACAATTCAGGTTATCACTGAGAAGCTGCGCAAGCAGGTCGATGTAAGAGGTCTCATCATCGACGATGACAATGGCTTTTTTAGTAGGAGAAGCGGACACAGTAAAACTAGGGAGTTATACTAGGGTGTTTTCTGGAGACAGATCGGGGCGGATGGAAGTTCAATAAAGTGTAAATTTCGTTGGCACGATTTATGTCCGGGGCGGTTCACGGCTTGTGTATCAGAGGGGCAGGCGCACACTTGCGCACATGCTTCATTTAGCACTTTTCGCGCCGCAAATTCCGCAAAACACTGGCAATGTTGGTCGTCTGTGCGCGTTTACCGGCTCGCGGCTGCACCTCATCCGGCCGCTCGGCTTTGTGATCAACGATCGCAATCTCCGCCGCGCCGGCATGGATTACTGGCGCTCGCTCGACGTCCATGAGCACGAGGACTGGGCGGCATTTCGTGCGAGCGCAGTGGCGCCGCGCCGGCTGTGGCTTTTCACCACCAAGGCAAAAAAATCTTTTTGGGACGCATCGTTTGCGGATGGTGACGGTCTCGTTTTCGGCAACGAAGGCGAGGGTGCGCCGGCCTGGCTGCATGAGGAAATCGGGGACGCCCAGCGCGTGAAGATCCCGTCGGCCAATGCCGCCTTGCGCTCGCTCAATCTCAGCACGGCCGCCGGCATCGCCTGTTATGAGGCGTTGCGGCAAATGAAGAACTGGCCCTAAACCTGCTGCAAACCGAGATGGGTGACAGAAAAGGCTCGAGCATGAAGGCAATTCTCATCACCACGGCTGTATTTTTTGCATCGCACTTGTTTGGAAGTGAGCCCCTTGAGGTCGTGGGCTATGTGACAAGTGCCAATAGCAGTTTGTTTGTTCTCTACGATGTTGAGGCGAAACAAAATTCGCTGTGGGTTGCTCTGGGTCAGGATTGGCGCGGCTACACTTTGAAATCATTTGAGCCGGGGACTGAAAAACTGACAGTGAGCAAGGATGCGAAAGAATACATCTTGAGCTTTCGTATTTCAAAAGCCGGTCAAACCACTTCCGTTGCAACCTTGACCAAGGGAACCTATAAATTGATCGATGGAACGGTTGTTTACAGTCCCGAGGCGCAGATGAAGATTGGCGGGAAATTGATTTTTTCACCATCCGGGGTGATGGTCTCAGACGAGAGCCAAAAGATTTTTTCCGGCGATCTCGCGATTGAGACCGCGAAGGGAACGGTTCAATTCAGTGACGCTGTTTTGACGCTGGATGACGCCGGTATAAAGGTAATGGCCAAATCGGCCTTTATGGTGAAACCAAGTGGGTCGAACCAATTACCGGATCCGAGACCCAAGACTGTCACGTCGCCTGTGGGGCAAGCCGCGCGCCTGCCATAACCGCGAATGGCCCCACGGAAACTGCACCAGTCGGTTATTCAATAAAGCACATTCCGGTCGAGACTGCGGTATTGGATGGCCTCTAGCAAATGCGGCGGCTCGATTTCTTCGGCGGCGGCGAGGTCGGCGATGGTGCGGGCCACCTTGCGAATGCGGTCGTAGGCACGGGCAGAGAGCGAGAGCCGTTCCATCGCCTGCTGCAGCAGGTCGCCGAGCGCCGGGTCGAGCGCGCAGTGCTTGCGGATCTGGGCGTGCGTCATGCGGGCGTTGCTGGAAATCTTCGTGCCGGTGAAGCGCGCGTGCTGGCGGTCGCGGGCTTGCTGTATCCGCGAACTAATTACCGAGGAGGCTTCGCCGGGTTTTTCCGCGCGCAGTTCGGAGAGCGAAAGGGCGGGCGCCTCGATGTGCAGGTCGATGCGGTCGAGCAGCGGGCCGCTGATGCGCGCGCGGTAGCGCTGGATTTGGGTGGGCGAGCAGCGGCAGGAGTGCCGGGTGTCGCCCAGGTAGCCGCACGGGCAGGGGTTCATCGCCGCCACGAGCATGAAGCTGCACGGCAGGATGACCTTGCCCGCGCTGCGCGAGATGGACACCCGGCCGTCCTCGAGCGGCTGGCGCAGGACTTCCAGCGCGGAGCGCTTGAACTCCGGCAGTTCGTCGAGAAACAGCACGCCGTGGTGCGCGAGCGAGATTTCACCCGGCCCGGGGATCGTGCCGCCACCGAGCAGGCCGATGTCCGAGATAGTGTGATGGGGCGTGCGAAACGGCGGCGTGAGCCAGGGCAGCGCGCCGCCGAGGGTGGCGCCGGCGGCCGAGTGGATGCTGAGCACTTCGAGGAACTCATCGGGCGTGGGCGCGGGCAGGATGGTCGGGATGCGTTTGGCCACCATCGATTTTCCCGCGCCGGGCGGGCCGATCATCATCAGGTTGTGCGCGCCGGCCACGGCGACCTCGACCGCGCGCCGCAGGGAGTGCTGGCCCTTGATCTCGGAAAAATCGAGGCTTTCGGCGGCGGGTGCCGAGGTGGGTAGGGTGGCTATGCCGGAAGGCAGGGGCGTGAGCGTGATTTCCCCGGACAGGAAACGGACGGCGCGGTCGAGCGAATCGACCGCATAAACCTCGAGGCCCTCAACCAGCGCCGCCTCGGCGGCGGAGATGGGCGGGAGCAGCAGGCCGCGTTTGCCGAGTTTGCGCGCGAGCCGGGCGAAGGCCAGGCCGCCACGCACCGGCCGGGTCGCGCCGGACAGACTGAGTTCGCCGGCGATGAAAAAATCATCGAGCATGGACGTCTGCAACTGCCGGGTGGCGATGAGCAGGCCGATGGCAATGGGCAGGTCGTAGAGCGGACCTTCCTTCCGCAGGTGGCCGGGCGCGAGATTGACCGTGGTGCGGGTGCGTGTCCGGTCGAACCCGGAATTGGCGAGCGCGGAAGCCACGCGATCCTCGCTTTCCTTGACCGCGGCATCGGGCAGGCCGACGAGGATGAGCCGCGGGTCACCGGATTCACCGGTGTTGACTTCGACGTGAACCAGCTCGGCGTCGATACCTTGGAGTGCGGCGGAGGAAAGGGTGGCGAGCATGCGGCGTGCACGCCAATTTTAGCAGGATTTTGCCTGCGGCCGGGCTTTTTTATTCAAATACACCCTAAGCCTGTTTACACGAAGATCGCAAAGGCCGCGAAGATTGACCCCAGAGTTTTAACCACTGATGCAAACTGATTGTCACTGATAACCCAATCACTGATCACGAAACTTCGAAGGTACTTATCAATGCTCCCATCCGTGTTAATCGGTGTAATCCGTGGTTTCAGCATCCGAACCTTCGCGATCTTTGCGGCCTTGGTGTAAAAATCCGATCGGTAGACCTTAACCGATCCGCGTCTCGATCGTGGCGATATTGCGCTCGATTGCGACGAGGTAGGGGTTGGGGCCGCGCGGGTAGGGCTGGGCCAGAAAGCGGTACATGCCCAGATACTCCGTCTTGAGCTTCAAGAAGACGTGCTTGCGCCAGAAGGCCGGAGTTTTGGCAATCATTTCGGCGGCTGATTTGAATTCGCGCTGGCCGGGCGGCACATTGGCGAAGGCGTCGGCTTCGCGGAATTCCTTGAACAGGATTTCCAATTTATCCGGATAGTCGGGTGCGGCCATTTGCGCGAGGTAGTCGGCGGTGGCGAGGGCGCAGCCGATGAGTTGTTCGACGTGGGAGTTGAAATGCAGTTGCTTGACGTGGCTGTAGGGACCGGTGCAGCGGATGGCGCCCAGCACGCCGTCAAGTTCTTGCGGGGTTACGCCGACCGTCGGCAGGTAGGAGGCGGCAAAGGCGCAGCTTTTCAGCACATGCACGTGCGTATATTTCGCTCCGGTTCCGGCCCGGTCGCTGCGGAGTTTCAAATAGCCTGAGTCGTGCAGCAGCACGGCGGCCAGGCCGAGTTCGACCTGGCGGGGCGTGAACCGCGGCGTGGCCTGCGTGCCATGCCGGCCAACCAGCAACCGCATAAAGCAGAGCGTGGCTTGGAGGGTGTGCTCCAAATCATGGTAGTGCAGGTCGACCGCCTGGTAGTCGAGATAGTGGCCGGTGAACATCCGTCGCACGTCAAAAAACAGCCGGTCGATGATGCCGGTGCTGGCGCGCGGAAACATTTTCCGAAAAGCTGCTTGGGCGGCGGCGGCTACGGCGGGAGCACTTTTGGTGTTGATGTCGGTTAACATAAACAGCCGGGACGGAGACTGCGCCCACGGTGCCACCCGTTCTGGCGGGGGTATGCGTAAGTATTGGTTTGCGAAAAACCTGCGCAAGCCCAATTCTGGAAATTACTTATTTTGCTTGCTTGCATGATACTGGGACTTACCGGCGGGCTCGGTTGTGGCAAAACAACTGCAGCGCAAATGATCGAGCGGCACGGCTTTCGCCGCATCGACTCCGACGCGCTGGTGCGTACCGAGGTTTTGACTGAGCCTGGCGTGGCCGCCGTGATCGGCGCCCGTTTTGGATCGGGGGTGCTGACCGCCGACGGGCAGATCGTGCGCAGCCGGCTGGCGGAAATCGTATTTACCGACGCGGCGGCGCTCGCCTGGCTCGAGGAACTCACCCATCCGCGGCTCTTTGAACGCTGGCGGACCCTGCTGGGCGCGGCCCCCGGCGCGAATTGGGTGATCGAGGTGCCGCTGCTCTTCGAAAAGCAGTTGGAAAATTGGTTTGATTTTACCCTCGGCGTGACTTCACACTCTCAGGCTCAACTCGCACGGCTCGAGCAACGCGGCCTGCCCCGCGCGCTCGCCGAGCAACGAATTTCCAAGCAACTGCCTTTGGCGCGAAAAATAGAACTCGCCGACTTTGTCCTGCTGAACGACGGATCGCCGGACTTCCTGCAACAGCAAATCACCCGGCTGGTTTCCGTACTGGCGGCTTGATGCCGCCGATTCGCCGCGCGCCGTGCGGCCCACCCCTTTTTATACACATGGATACTCCTCCCAAAAGCGACGCTGACGATGCGTCAACCGTTGCCGGCTCCGAGCCCGAAACTGGCGACGAAAAGAAAACGCCGCGCCGCCGCACGCGCTATTACAGCAAAGGCAAGGCGAAGACGGCGGACGCTGCGCCGGTCGCGAGCGAGGCCCCCAAGGCAGAGATTTTCGTACCGGAACCGGTGAAGGCCGAACCCGCCCCGCGCGAGGAATCATCCGCGCCGGCACCGGCGCCCACGCCCGCCGAACCGGCTTCGCACCAATCGCCCGCGGAGAGAAGCCATGGCCCGGAAACAGGGCACGGTGGCGGCGATTTTCAGGGCCGCGGTTTTTGGAAAAACAACAAGCGCAAGCGCGGCAAGCACGGCTGGCAGCCAGGCGGGGGTGGCAAACCCGGCGGCAGCTTCCACCCGCCACAACCGCCGCCGCCCAGTTTCGCGCCGGTGTTTGGCGACCTGCCCGATCCCGCGCGCTTCGCCGATATAGCCGCGCTCGACCGGCTGGCCGACGAGGTTTCCTCCGGCAAGGGCAAACCGTTTTTCCTCGATGAGATCTACGCGCTCCCCATCGCGGAGTTGACCGCGTTCGCCCGCGAACTCGGCGCCACGTTTACTGACGCCCCCAATCGCAAGCAGCTCCTCGCGAAAATTTTTGCGCACGCGGCGGAAGCCAAGCGCGAGATTCGCGACCGCGGCTGGCTCGACCTGACCGACCGCGGCTTCGGCTTCGTCGTGCACGAGAAAGTCAATTACCGGCTATACCCCGAGGATGCCTACCTGCCCGAGAGCCTCGTGCATCACTACGGGTTGAAGCGCGGCCACCAGGTCGAGGTCATCGTGCAGGCCCCGCAGGGCAACGAACGTTGCCCGTCCGTTGTGCGCATCGAAAAAGTCATGGGCGGCAAGCCCGAGGACATTTCGAAAGTCACGCCGTTCGAGGAGCTCGTGCCCTACTATCCGCTCAAACGCATCTTGCTCGAGGCGGAAGACCTGCACAAGGACGTGTCGATGCGCGTGGTCGACATGCTCACGCCCATCGGCTTTGGCCAGCGCGGCCTGATCGTCGCACCACCGCGCACCGGCAAGACCGTCCTGTTGCAGAACATCGCGAATTCCATTTCCCACAACAGCCCGGAAACAAAACTCATCCTGCTGCTCATCGACGAGCGGCCCGAGGAAGTCACCGATTTCCGCCGCCACACGCATGGCGAGGTGGTCAGCTCGACCTTCGACGAAACGCCCGAGAGCCACGTGCACGCGGCCGAGATGGTCGGCGAAAAAGCCCGCCGCCTCGTCGAGGCGGGCGAGCACGTCGTCATCCTGCTCGACTCCATCACCCGCCTCGCGCGCGCTTACAACGCCCTCGTGGCCAATTCCGGCAAAATCATGTCGGGCGGCATCGAGGCCACCGCGCTGCAAAAACCGAAGCGGTTCTTTGGCGCCGCGCGCAATATCGAGGGCGGCGGCAGCCTCACCATCATCGGCACCGCGCTCATCGACACCGGCAGCCGCATGGACGAGGTTATTTTCGAGGAATTCAAGGGCACCGGCAACATGGAGCTGCATCTCGACCGCGGCCTCGTGGACAAGCGCATTTTCCCCGCTATCAACATGGACCGCTCCGGCACGCGCAAGGAGGAGCTCATCTACCATCCCGACGAGATCCAGCGCGTTTACGGCCTGCGCCGCGCCATGCAGGGCATCCCGGCCATCGAAGCCATGGAAATGCTCATCTCCCGCCTCAAGAAAACCAAGAATAACGTCGAGTTCCTCATGACGCTAACCCGCTGATGCGGGAAGGTATCAAGTAGCAGGTAACAAGTACCAAGATGGACGTCTCGTTATTGTTAAACGTCGAACGTCAACTCACCTCCGCGTTCTCTTGCTACTTGTTACGTGGTACATGGTACTTGCGGCGGATTTTTCCGCCGATTTGCCGTCAAAACCACGTGAAAGCGCTTATCCATGTGAGTAATAGGGCGGAAAATGCTAGGTTACGGCTCGACTGTGCGCCCCTGAACCCGTTGTCTTTTTCCACGTCGTAAATGTGTCTTAACTGGAACTCGTTCTAAATCCATTTCGCCTTATGCCCTACGATATGAACGACCTGCTCGAACTCGTCGTCGAGCAAAACGCCTCTGACCTCCACCTCCAGGTTGGCCAGGCGCCCACGCTTCGCGTCAGCGGCAGTATGGTGCCGATCGAAGGCCCTGCGCTCATGCCTGAGGACACGGAAAAGCTCATGCTTTCCATCACTCCTGACAAGTATCAGCAGGGCGTGAAGCTCGAAGGCGGCGCCGACTTTGGTTTTGCCTACCTTGAGAAAGCCCGCTTCCGCGTCAGCGTCCTCAAGTCCAAGGGAAATTACGGCATGGTTCTTCGGCAGATTCCCAACAAGATGTACAGTCTGCGGGAGATCGGCCTGCCCGACAAAGTCCGGGAGCTCCTCTACCGTCCGCGCGGCCTCATCCTTGTCACCGGGCCCACCGGTTCCGGCAAATCGACGACCCTCGCGTCGATGATCAATTACATCAACGAACACCGCGACGGCCATATTATCACCATCGAGGATCCGATCGAGTATTATCACAACCACAAGCACTGCATCGTCACCCAGCGCGAGATCGGCGCTGACGTGCCCAGCTTCTCCGAAGCCATCCGCCGTGCCCTCCGGCAGGATCCCGACATCATCCTCGTCGGCGAAATGCGCGATCTTGCCACCATCGAGGCGGCGATCAGCGCCGCCGAAACCGGCCACCTTGTCTTTGGCACCCTTCACACCAATGGCGCCGCCAAGACCGTCGATCGCATCGTCGATGCCTTTCCCGCCAACATGAAGGACATGATCCGCACCCAGCTCGCTTCCTCGTTACAGGCCGTCATTTCCCAGGTGCTCTGCAAAAAAGTCGGCGGCGGCCGCATCGCCGGCTACGAGATCATGGTTACGACCACGTCCATCGCCTCGCTCATTCGCGACAACAAAACTTTCCGGATCAACTCCGATATCCAGACGGGCGGCCAGCTCGGCATGATCACGATGGACACGCACTTGATGAGCCTGATCAACCGGGAGCTGCTTTCACCCGATGAAGCGGTCGAAAAGGCGCAGGATACGGTGGCCATGCGCGAAAAGCTCATCTCCATGGGGATCAAGCTCAAGGAGCTCTGACTTAGAAAAGTATCAAGTGTCAGGTTCCAAGTGCCAAGATTACGTGCGCAGCGCACCCTTCTTGTCACTTGATACCTATTACTTGGTACTTGTTACCTGCTACCTGTTACTTCTGCTCATCCGGTTTCGTCAACAGCAGGAAGGTGTTCAAGCCGGGCAGTCGTTCGGAAAATTCCTCGCCTTCGACCGTCTGCCGCAGGGCGCGTTGTACCATGCCCATCTTGGCGTCGAGGTCGTCGATCTTCGACACGAAGACGGCTTCAGGCGTCGCGGCGTAAACGGCCGCGCCCCACTCAGGTTCGCCCTGGTGGCTGAGAATGATGTGTTCGAGGCGCTCGAGCCGGTCGGCGTCGAGCTTGGCCTTCATCGCGGCCTTGCGCACCAGCTGGTAGCCCAGCACGACATGGCCCTGCAAAATCCCGCGACGGGAGCGTTTCGTCGCCAGCGTGCCCTCGTATTCAACGGTCTTGCCGGTGTCGTGCAGCAGCACGCCGGCCATGGCGAGACCGGGATCGACCTCGGGGTAGAGCGGCAGCAGCGCGCGGGCCGCGCGGGCCATGTGCACCGTGTGCTCGAGCAAACCGTGCCGGTACGCGTGGTGCATGACGATCGCCGCCGGCGCCCCGCGAAAATCCTCGCCGATCTCGTCGAACACCGCGCGCGCCGTCGCGCGCAACCCGTCGTGGACGATGGAGTCAATGAACCCGTTCAGCTCGGTCCACAGCGTATCGGCGTTTTCCGGTGAAGTCTCGACGAGATTCTCCAGCAGGCCTGGCGCGTTCAATTCCGCCTCGGTCAGCACGGCGGCTTTCGCGAGCCGCGGCGACAACCGTCCCTGGAAATGGTCGGTTTTTCCCTCGACGCGCACGACCGCGCCTTCGCCGGCATTTTTCAACAGCTCGAAGAGCGGATTGTCGTTGAAAATGGTGCAGCCAAACGAACCGGTGCGGTCGCCCAGGTCGAGGCTGAGGAACGGATTGCCGTTGGCCGCCGTCTTGGCCGTGAGCTTTTTGACGACGAGCACGCTCGCAAACGGCCGGCCGCCGGTGGGGCCGAGCGATTTGAGCTCGTGGACGGAGAGGAGCGGGTCGGCGTCAGGCATATTTTTTCACGAGCTTGGTGAACCCTTTGAAAAACTGATGTTCGGTGTCGTGCAAGAGCGCATAAAACACCGTTTCGGCCGGCAGCGCATGCACGCCGAGCCGGGTGAGCGCATCGAGGCAGACCGCCGCGTCGTCCGGCCGGCGCGCGCCGATGCAGTCGGTGAGC
This sequence comes from Opitutaceae bacterium, assembly GCA_035569995.1. Taxonomy (GTDB): domain Bacteria; phylum Verrucomicrobiota; class Verrucomicrobiia; order Opitutales; family Opitutaceae; genus DASRHD01. The sequence continues at coordinate 45,496 of DATMLS010000071.1, forward strand.
AGCGTCACCTGCAGCTGGTGGTCCATGGCGGCGAGCGCCGTCTGGTAAAGGCACACGGAGGTCTCCAGCCCGCACAGGATCACGTGCTCGACGTCGAGCGCGCGCACCGCATCGCGGATGCCGTCGTCGTCGAACGCGGAGAAGGTTTTTTTGCCGAAGACGTGCGGTTTTTTTCCGGCGAGCGCGAGCAGTTCGGGTGCGGTGCCGCCAAGTTTTTGCGGGACTTGTTCGGTGAAGGCCGTGCGCAGGCCGATCCCCGCGGCTGCCTCGACCGCGAACTGGCAGCGGCGCAGCACGCGCGGGCCATCGTCGATGGCGTTGATAAACACCGGCTGCAGGTCCACGCAGAGCAGCAGCGCGCCGTCGATGAAATGGTCTCCTGTGCTCATGGCGAAAAGTAGCGCTTGCGCGCCTTCACCTGCACGAAGCGTTTTTCGGGCAGGATGTAGGCCGTGAGATGGCCGCCCATCACGCAGGCGGTGTCGATGCCGACCGACCATTTCAACTTGTAGATTTCCGACCGCGGCGTGTGGCCGTAGACGACAAAGGGCGGGCCGCTCCAGAGATCGGCCCAGGCGGGCGCGTCGGGCGCATCGGCGCGCTTGCGCGGCTTGCCCTCGCCATCGATGACCTGGATGCGCGTGACCACGCTGGCGGGTTGCTTCTGCCATGGTTCGGTCGGCAAAAATCCGCCGTGCACAAACACCGTGTTTAATGCCTCGGCGTAATGCGTGAGCGGCATGGCCTCCAGGTAGGACCAGTCATCCGGCCGCAATTTACTGAAGGTGTCCCCGTCGGTTTCCCTGAGATAGTCGGGATTCTTGGTTTTGCGATAGTTGAGCAGCCGCAGTTCGTGGTTGCCGAGCAATGAGATCGCATGGTGCTGCTTCGCCAGGTCGATGACCTTGCAACTGTCCGGCCCGCGGTTGACGAGGTCGCCCAGGAGGATGAGCTGGTCGTCCTTGGTCGGCGCGACGCGTTCCATCAGCTCGGCGAACTCGAGGTGACAACCGTGAATGTCGCCGATGGCGATAAGACGTCCGTTCATTAGGTACGCGGACGAAATTTGCTAGCGTTGGCCCTGCGGGCAAGTAAACAAGATGTCTCTATGGTGGAATTAAATTTACAGCCGCGGGCGCAGGCCTGCCTCGTCTCGGGCCGTCCGTTTGCCGACGGCGACCGGGTCGCCAGCTTTCTTATGCGCGGGGTGGACGGCGTGATCGCGCGCTGTGACGTGCTGGAGGAGCATGCGGCCGGGTTCGCCCCGCCGGGCTTTGTCATCTGCCGCTGGGTGCAGATCTTCAAGCCCGCGTCCCGGGAGGAAAATACCGGCCGGCTGCTCAAGCTCACCGCCGAAAACCTTTTCCTGACCCTGGCTGATCCGGCGACCGAGCTGGCGCCGGAGAACACGCGCCTGGTGCAGTTCCTCGCGCTCCTGCTCGAGCGCAAGAAACTTTTGCGGCCGAGGGGACTCACCGCCGACGGCGCGCGGCAGGTTTTCGAGCACCTGCGCACGAAACAGGCTTATGAAGTGCCCGCGGGCGAGCTGACGCCGGAGTTTTTCGCCGCGATCCAGGAACAGCTCGGGGCGCTGGTCGGGGTGACAAAGGCGATGACGGCAACAGCAGAGCCTCAGGCAAAGATTTCCGAATGAAAAGGTAGGGTCGGCTGCCCTCAGCCGACCGTGAATTGTAAGTTTCGGCCCGTTGAGGGCAACGGGCCCTACCTTGAACGGTGAATTACCTTCTGACCGTCACCCCGTGCGCCGAGAGAAAATCCTTTACCTGCGGCACGGTGAAGGTGCCGAAATGGAATAAGCTGGCGGCGAGCACCGCGCTGGCGTGGCCGGCGTCGAGCACCTCGGAAAAATGATCGAGCTTGCCCGCGCCGCCGCTGGCGATGACCGGCACTTCGACGGCGTCGCTTACCGCACGGGTGAGATCGAGGTCGTAGCCGGCCTGCGTGCCGTCGCGGTCCATCGAGGTGAGCAAAATTTCACCCGCGCCGAGCGATACGCCGCGCCGCGCCCATTCGATGGCGTCGAGTTCGGTGGGATTGCGGCCGCCGTGGGTGAACACGCGCCAGGACTTGCCGTCGCGCTTGGCGTCGATGGCGAGGACGATGCACTGGTTGCCAAATTTGCGCGAGGCATCGGCGATGAGCTGCGGATTCTGGATCGCGGCGGTGTTGAGCGAGACCTTGTCGGCACCGGCGTTGAGCATGACGCGGATGTCGTCCACCGTGCGCAGGCCGCCGCCGACGGTGAGCGGCATGAAGCACTGCTCGGCCGTGCGGGAGACGACATCGTGCATGATGGAGCGGTTGTCGCTCGATGCGGTGATGTCGAGGAAGACCAATTCGTCCGCGCCTTGGGCGTCATAGGCGCGCGCGGCCTCGACGGGGTCGCCGGCATCGCGCAGCTCCTGAAACTTCACGCCCTTGACCACGCGGCCACGGGTCACGTCGAGACAGGGGATGATTCGTTTGGAGAGCATGGCTTACAGCAATGACCAATGACCAATGACTAATGACCGATGACCAATGACGAGTGATTGTGGACATGCGATGCCGCAGCGGGTGGCGACAAAGGCGTGTCATTGCTCATTGGATAATTGGGCAAATTCCCCGTGGCGCGGGGTTAGGCCTCCACTCGCGCGATGTCGGGGTCGAATTCCACGACGAGGCGGTAAACCTGGCCGGGGCGCATCACCAGCGGATGGTCGCGAATGAGCATCTGCAGGTAATGGATCTTGCCGTAATTGGTGCGGTAGGTGGGATCGGCGGCCACGGTTTCGGCTTCCTGCCACACGGCCTGGAAATCGTTTTTCACCACGCCGCAACGATGGCCGGCGGGGCCGAGGATGGGCGAGCCGGCGACGCGGTATTTCGAGTGGGGCGCGGCGAGGACGAGCGCGTAGCGGAACTTGTCGAGCGTGACCTGCTGCTTCACCGAGTAGGCGAACTCGCAGGAGATTTTCGGGCCGGAGAAATTCCACTGCACTTTCACGCTGCCGATGCCCTTGGTGATTTCTTCCTTGGTCGAGATGAGTTCGGGCTGCTCGTAGCGGAAGTAGAAACTGTTGCGCAGGCCGAGGCCCGTGACGCAGTTCTTGCCGTAGAACGCCGGCAGGGTGACGTGCTCGCCGAACGTAAGCTCGGGCAGCATGACGGGCAGATAGACGTTGTTGGGCCAGTCGAAGACCCCTGGGCAGTGCGGGAACGACAGCGAATCGGCCGTGAGCATGCTGCCGCTGCTGATCAGCGGGAGCTGGAAGTGCAGGCCGCTTTCAGCGTCGCGGTAGAGAAAGAGGCCCTGTTCCTTGCGGTTGCTCTTGTCGAAGATGACGAAGCGGCCGACGGTGCGCGCGGGTTCGGTCGAACGCGCGGAGCCGGCGGGCATCTGCACGGTCTTGGCGAGGCGCGACCACTGGCAAAGATACCGGGCGGCGTCGAAATTCGCCATGCGCGTCGTGTGGGTCGCGTAGGCGGTGCGCTCGGCGTCGCGCAGGTCGAGGAAGCCGTGCTCCTGGTCGAGGTAGGTCTGGTAGAAAAACAAAAACAGCCGGCGCAGCAGGTCGAAGTATTTGAGTTTCTGTTCGTCGGCGATCCAGCCGTCGCGCAGGCCCTGCAGGATGAGGCTGATGCAGTGCATCTGGCCGTAGGCGCCGGCGGCGCGGCCAAAGGCCCAGCCGAGCCCGTCGGCGCGGACGAGGTCGGGCATGAGCTTGATGTATTTCTCGGCGTAGGTGCGCAGGGTGGGGAGTTTGCGTTCGCGCACGCCGGGATTCGAGTGCAGCTGCAGCGCGGAGCGGATGAAGACGAAGGTCAGCACGCCGTAGAGATTGAAATTGCCGCCGAAGCCCTGCACGGCGTCGTCGAAAAACCCGTTGGAGCTGGTGGCGTTGATGCGCTCGACGAGGCGCTCGATCAGGCGCGAGGTTTCGTCCTTCTTGGAAAGGCCGAGGCTGAAGCGCGCGACGGCCTTGGCGACGTTGAAGGCCTGCCAGTGGTTGTCGTAGTCGCTGCGGTGAAGGAGGGCTTTGTCGATGCGCGTCTTGGTTTCATCGACGAGGCGCTCCCACACGGGATTGCGTTCCTTGGACGGGCCGAAGCAGAGGAGCCCGAGCGCGGCGTAGGCGAGGCCGTTTTCGGCGGGCGGCTCGGTGAACATCTGCGCGGTGATGCAGCGCGCGGCGAGATCGACGAGGTCGTAGCCCTTGAGCGTGGTCTCGCCGGTGGCGCGGTGATATTCGCCGAGCGCGAGGGCGACGTGGCCGGGTTCGTCGGGGCGGGGAGATTCGCCGGGAGCGGCTTGGATCGTGCCGTCGGGTTGGATGGCGTCGAGGTTGTGGGCCAACATCGAGCGGGCCATGTCGAGACATTGCTCGGAAAAACTATGCATCAGGAAAAAGTTGCGGCTAGGCGTCCCGCCGGCGCACCACGCGCAGAACGGAACAGGAAGTTCTCTAGTAACTTCCGCCTCTGGGCAAGAGGGAATTTGTCCCTTTGGGGAAAGTAACAGGGCTCAAGTGCCAAGTAACAAGCGCGATGGACGCGAAGTTTCAAGTTTCAGGTACCAAGTTCCAAGAGAGCGCTGGGCGCGAAGTGCCAATTATCAAGTTCCAAGTTTCAAGATTACCAACACCAAATACCAACTCCTAATTCCCAACTCAGAACTCCTGATACCTGATACTTGTTACCTGACACTTGATACTTTCCCGATTTATCGGGCAATTAGCTTCAAGAACTCGTCATTGGTCTTGGTTTTCGAGAGGCGGGCGATCATCGTCTCGGTGGCGTCCTCGATCTTTTGCGAGACGAGGGCGCGGCGGAAGAAGTGGATGCCTTCGAGTTTCTTCGCGTCGATGAGGAGCTCTTCCTTGCGGGTGCCGGAGGAGGCGATGTTGATCGCGGGCCAGAGGCGCATCTCGGCCGCCTTGCGGTCGAGCACGAGCTCCATGTTGCCGGTGCCTTTGAACTCCTGGAAGATGATGTCGTCCATGCGGCTGCCGGTGTCGACGAGCACGCTGGCGATGATGGTGAGCGAGCCGGCTTCCTCGGTCTTGCGGGCGGCGGCGAAGAGCTGGCGGGGTTTCTCGAGCGCGCGGACGTCGAGGCCGCCCGAGCCGGTGCGGCCGCTGTCGCGCTGGGTGTTGTGCGCGCGGGCGAGGCGGGTGATCGAATCGAGGAACAGCACGACGTCGCGGCCGGCCTCGACGAGGCGCTTGGCGCGCTCGATCGCGAGGTCGGCGATGCGGATGTGGTTCTCGATCTGCTCGTCATTGGACGACGCCCAGATTTCCGCGGGCACGCTGCGTTTGAAATCGGTGACTTCCTCGGGACGCTCGTCCACGAGGAGGATCATGACGTGGCACTCGGGATTGTTCTCGAGGACGCCGAGGGCCATGTCGCGGAGGAGGGTGGTCTTGCCGGTGCGCGGCGGCGCGACGATCAGGCCGCGGGTGCCTTTGCCGATGGGGCAGAAAAGATCGACGGCGCGCGTGGTGAGCCGGCCGTCCTTCAGTTCCATCTTGAGGTGCTGGTTGGGCGAGACGGTCGTGAGCGCGTTGAAGTCGAATTTGTGGCGGCGATCCTCGAGGTCGAGGCCGTCCACTTTTTCGATGAACTTCATCTTGGGGTTCAGGAAACGGCCGTCGG
>DATMLS010000072.1:0-12010 GCA_035569995.1 Opitutaceae bacterium
GCCGCCGTATTTGCTGATGAGGACGCGGTCGCCGACCTTGACCTCGAACGGCGTGACTTTGCCGTCCTCGTTTTTCTTGCCGGTGCCGAGGGCAATGACCTTGGCCTCCTGCGGTTTTTCCTTGGCACTGTCCGGGATGATGATTCCCCCGCGGACCTGCTCTTTTTCTTCGATGTGCTCGACGAGAACACGATCACCGATGGGTTTGATTTTAACGTTAGCCATATATGTATGTGGGTTGAGAGATTTACTGTTTAGCGGAAATGACGCGCGCCCGACGTTGGAACGGCGAGCGCGCGAAAGGGTTAAAGGTTACTTTTTATTTTTGTCGTCATCGACGACTTCGAAGTCGGCATCGACCACGTCGGCCTTTTTCTCGGCCTTCGGGGCCTGACCTTCGGATGAGGCGGAGGTGTCCGGACCGGGAGCGGCACCGGCGCCAGCGGCTTCGTTGGCTTTCTGGGCCGCGGCGTAGAGCTCGCCGCCGAGGGCGGTAAGTTTCTCCATCGCGGATTTCATCCGTGCAGCATCGTTGCTTTCCAAATCCTTCTTCGCTTCGGTGAGGGCGGACTCCATTTTCGATTTCGTCTCGGCCGGGAGCTTGTCCCCCGTGTCCTTGAGCATTTTTTCGAGCTGGTAAATGGTGGTATCGAGCTGGTTCTTGGCCTCGACGGCGTCGCGGCGTTTCTTGTCTTCCGCGGCGTTGAGCTCGGCTTCCTTGGTCATCTTCTCGACTTCTTCCTTCGAGAGGCCGGACGAACCCTGGATGGTGATTTTTTGGTCCTTGCCCGTGCCCAGATCCTTGGCGGAAACGTGCAGGATGCCGTTGGCGTCGATGTCGAAGGTGACTTCGATCTGCGGCGCGCCGCGCGGTGCGGGCGGGATGCCGTCGAGCTTGAACGTGCCGAGGACTTTGTTGTCGCGCGACATCGGGCGCTCGCCCTGGAGGACGACGATCTCGACGCCGGGCTGGTTGTCGCTGTAGGTCGAGAAGACCTGGGTCTTCTTCGAGGGAATGGTGGTGTTGCGCGGGATCATCGCCGTGGCGACCTGGCCCGCGGTCTCGATGCCGAGCGTGAGGGGCGTGACGTCGAGGAGCAGCACGTCGCGCACTTCGCCCTTGAGCACACCGCCCTGGATGGCCGCGCCGACCGCGACGACTTCGTCGGGATTGACACCTTGGTGCGGGGCCTTGCCGCCGAGTTCGCGGGCGATGTCCACGACCTTCGGCATGCGCGTCATGCCACCGACGAGCACGAGCTCATCGATGTCGGCGGCCGTGAGGCCGGCGTCCTTCATACAATTCTTGAACGGCTGGATGCAGCGTTGGAAAAGTGAATCGCAGATCTGCTCCATCTTCGCGCGGCTGAGCTGCACGTTGAGGTGCTTCGGGCCGCTCGCGTCGGCCGTGATGAACGGCAGGTTGATGTCGACGGACTGCGTCGAGGAGAGAGCGATTTTTGATTTTTCGGCTTCTTCCTTCAAGCGCTGGAGCGCCATCGGGTCCTTGCGCAGGTCGATGCCGTTTTCCTTTTTGAAAGTATCCACGAGCCAGGTGATGATGGCTTCGTCCCAGTTGTCGCCGCCGAGGTGGGTGTCGCCGTTGGTGGCCTTGACCTCGAACACGCCGTCGCCGATTTCGAGGATGGACACGTCGAACGTGCCGCCGCCCAAGTCGAAGACCGCGATTTCCTCGTCTTTTTTCTTATCGAGGCCGTAGGCGAGCGAGGCCGCGGTGGGCTCGTTGATGATGCGGAGCACCTCGAGGCCGGCGATCTTGCCGGCGTCCTTGGTGGCCTGGCGCTGCGCGTCATTGAAATAAGCGGGAACCGTAATGACGGCCTGGGTGATTTTTTCACCGAGGTAGGCCTCGGCATCGGCCTTCATCTTGCCGAGAATGAACGCGGCAATTTGCTGCGGCGCCAACTGTTCGGTCTTGTCGCCGGAGCGAACTTCGATGTAGGCATCGCCGTTCTTGCCCTCGACGACTTTGAAGGGGAAATTTTTTGCTTCCTCGCGCACTTCGGTAAATTTGCGGCCGATGAGGCGCTTCGAGGAGAAGACGGTGTTTTGGGAATTGGTCACGGCCTGGCGTTTGGCGGCCTGGCCCACGAGGCGTTCGCCTGATTTTGTAAACGCGACGACCGAAGGGGTCGTGCGACCACCCTCGGCGTTGGCAATCACCACCGGTTCCCCGCCTTCCATGACGGCCATGCAGGAATTGGTGGTGCCTAAATCGATACCTAGAATACGGCTCATGCCCTTCGGTTAGCAATGCATGTGCCCTGCTCTCGGATATCTTCGTAAGTTACTTCAGGTAAACAGTTAGAAAGTTTTTTGGCTGGTTTTCCAGTTACGACGCCGCGCGACAAAAGCAGCCAGCCTGTCACACCATGTCACACTTCGCCCAACAACCGTGCCATGCGGTGGCACAGCTCCCATCGCAATGCGATGAGAGCCTCGCCGTCTTGTCCGACATAGCTTCAGCGAAGGCGGAAGCCCAACGGACGAAGGCGGGCATGCCGTTTTTTGACCTGTCCCTAAAAAACCCACAAGGACTGCCGTACGTCAGGTCCGCCCGGCTAGTTGCCTGGCACCGGGGGCAAGATTCCTTGTTGATTCCTCAATTCGTTCGCAATTTGGGTGTCCCGAATTTCTTGCAGCGCCTCTTGCTGTGCCGGGCTCAGAAAAAGCTTGGCTTGTTCAATAACGTCACTGCTGACATGGCCGCTTCCATTGAGAAGTCTTTGCAACCTTTTGTTCTGGTCGTCGCTCAGTAGATTGCCGCCGTTTTCCAGGGACTGTTGCAGGCGGTCGATCACCGCAAACGATCTGAGAAGATGCTGGTTTTGAAGGTAGCTTTGATATTGGGCATATCCGTCATCCCCGAGGAGTGACTCGATCTCTCCGTCGATCCCGGCTTGGGTGGACTTAACCTCGCCCATCAGTTGCCGCAGCTTATTGTAGTCGTTTGTAGGATTGCCGCCATTCTCGATGTCAGCCACAAACACGTCGGCTGGCACTTCGCGTTCGTCCACGAGCAGCTTTATCAGCTTCTCGGTCTGTTCGGGAGAAAACTTCATTTGCCGGAAAAAGGCCGCATAGACATGGATAACCTTTTTCCGTTCTTGATCGTAGCTGCGGCGCAAGAGAGCGGGGTCGTTCGCCATGGCGGTCCAGCGTTTCATATCCATCTTGGTCGGCAGGGAATCGTCCGGAATCGCTTCTTTCGGCGGGGACGAAGCCGGCGGAGTCGTTTCAGTCGCGGCCGAAACTGGAATGGTGGCGGGCTGGATGGCGATGGAAGCCGAATCCGGCGACCGCTGGGCGCGGAACAAGACCAGGGTTGTCGCTGCTGCACCGACGACAACTGCACTGACCATGGTGGTTTTAAGTGCGGTCATGGTGAAAAACTGGGCCAAGCCCACCGCTGCCTTGGTTCCGGCACTGAGCGCAGCTCCAGTAATGGAGCTGGCCAGTCCCGCCGGCGCCGCCTCCACGGCCTGGCCGGCCAATCCGGCGATCAGCAATGCCGACGACGACTTCACCCCGTGCCGCGCCAGTTCCACGCGCAGTTTCTCCAACGCGCGCTCCACCCGCATGCGTGCAGCGTTCTCGGTCAGCTTCAACTGCGCCCCGATTTCAGCAAAGGGTCGCCCGTCGAAAAACCGCATCAGGACAGCGCCCCGGTCCCATTCGTTTAATTTGGCCAGCGCTTGGTCGAGCGCCGGACGAACCTCGGTCCAATCTGGCTCCCGCGGCCCCGTTTGGTTTATATCTTGCATGAGGTGGACTTTCTGTTCGCGGGCCAAATGCCGCTGTCGGTTGCGCATCACATCGCTGGCGGCAAAGAGGGCACTGCGGCAAAGCCAGCCTATGATCACCGGGTGGCGCGAGAGCGCGGCGGCCTTTCGGGCCAAATCGACGAACACCAACTGGGCCGCATCCTCGGCGGCGTGCACATCCCCGCGCGTTCGGCGCAGCGCCACCGCATAGACCAACCCGATCCGCCTCCGCACCAACTCGGCAAAAGCCTCCTCGGAACGGGATTCGGCGTAAAGGCGCAGGAGCTCGGAATCCTCGATCATCTATGCCTGCTTACAGTAACCCGAACCCCGATTCGCACAAGAAATCCGCAGAGACCATTTTTTGACCTGTCCATAAAAAGATCTTTGTAACTCTTTGTGGGCGGGGTGTCCTCACCCCGCACCGAAATTTATCGCGTGGTGAGGACACCCCGCCCACATCCTGAAATTTCGAAACCAGCTCGCCTGGAAATTTGGTGGAGCCAACACCGGTCTCTTCGCTCCCTTGGCGACCTTCGTGTGAAAAACGCCTTGGTAAGCGCCTATCATGTTCCTACCGGCCCAGCCTCGATTCAATCATCATCCGACTGACTCGGGCCCGATGGGTTCACGAAAATATAAGCTTCCGTCTTCTTTTCTGTGTTGTCGGCCAGCTTGGCCTTGATCGTCACGCTCGTATTTTCCCGTTGCGCGGTCGAGGTCGGCTTCAAGTACACCTTGTACTTCTGCCCTTTCTCGACGACTTCGATCCGGGTCACGCACGTTCCCGCCGGTTCGTCTTGTGCGGTGATTTCAGCGATCGGGTATGCGGGCAAAGCTGAAAGGACCACCATTTTTTCCGATGGTTTGTCCCCCACCCTCCAAGCCACCAGGCGCGGCGTAACTTCCAAATATTGTTTTATGTTTATTTCAAAAAGGAGATTCGTCGGCGGCTGGTTCGGCTCGTTGGTCGTGACCGTGATGGTTTTTTCCTGCAAGCCGGTGCGCTCGGCCGGATGAAAGACCACCGCGATCTCCCCGCTTTCACCGGGAGCATAGGTGCTTTTGGTCAGGGCGGCCGTCGTACACCCACAGCTGGGTCGAGCGCCGGTGATGGTCACGGGATGGTCGCCCGTATTTTTAAAAGGGAATGACGCTTTCACTTCGGTTTGTTGACCTTCAATCACCTCGGTGCTGATCTTGTTTTTTTCCCATACAAGGGTGCTGGCGTCCAACCGGGCCAGGCAGAACAGGGACAACGCGAACCAGGCAATGGGGCGGGCTTTGAGGTACATGCCGACACGATACTTTCCGAAACTTCCGGCTCAACTATTTTTGTGAAGGAAAGCGGAGGCGGTTTTAACCGCGGATGACGCGGATTGAGGCGGCTGCCCTTCGACTCGCGGGCTCGCTCAGGGCATGCATCGCATTGCGATGCATGGAGCCAACAGTCGGAATTGAACCGACGACCCACGCTTTACGAAAGCGTTGCTCTACCAACTGAGCTATGTTGGCGTCAGTGGAACAGTGGAAGAAACCCGCCCTGCCCGTGAGAGCAAGCCTGTTTTGCCCGCCACCCAGGCAAACCGCCCGTCAGCGTACCGCGCCATTGTGGGACGAGTCGAGGACGGCCACCGCCGGAGCCGCCGCCGAGGACGCCGTTGGGGACGCCCAATGCAATTTGTGCCTGACCGGATAAAATAACAACAGGACGAGCGCGGCGGCGGTCGTGAGCGCCCAGCGCATCGCATGGCGGGCGCGCCGGCGGCGTTGCCGTTCCTGCCGGTATTGTTTTTCCCCCACGCCGGCGAGGCGGGTTTCCGGCCGGGAAAAATCGTGGATCAGGGCGGGGTTGGACACGCGGGCAAAGGCCTTCCGAAATGTTTCGAGCGGCATGGAGCCGAGAATCGGGCGGAGCCGGACGTAAGCGTAGTCCGCATCGCAGGCAAAGCGCGGGAAAAGCAGGAAGGTGTGCGGGATGTCGCGGGCAACCAGCGTGTGCACGAGTTGGTGAAACATTTCCGCCAGCACGGCCTTTTGGAGCGCGGGATCGGAGTCTTTCAAAAGGCCGCCCGGCACACTTTCATTGGCCCCGCCGACGCGAATACGGCTGGATGCGACGGCTTCCAACTCGCGGATCGGAATGAAGGCGTGGTCGATCACGATGCATCCATCGGCAAGAATGGAATCGAGCTTTTCGCAAAGGGCGGGATTTTTGACAATATAGGGTGCGTCGGGCTCGGCAAGGTCGTGTTCGAGGCCGGCGTCGCAGTGCGTGAAGTAATCCCGCGGCCAATTTTGTCGCGTGTATCCCGTGTCGAGACCGAGCTCCGTGAGCAAACGCACCAGAAATGTCGTACCCGCCCGGCCGGTGCCGGTGATGATGACTTTGTGAGCTGGCGCGTTCATGTCGGTCAACATAGCAGCAAAACTTTCGCGCCATCACAGGCCGGCGCATTTTGCCACTTCCAGAGCGAAAGACGCGATCCAACCCAAAAAGTTACTGTACATAATGCACATTTATTTAATTAGATGATCAACTTAGGTGAGGTTAAACCCCCAGTAACTGCGCTTAACGACTGAAAGATTCGATTCATTGGCTTTCAGGTTTATTAACAGCCGTTCGTTTCAAAAACGAACAGGCAATCGGCTTCCGCCGCCCAGCCGTGAAAAGGCGTTTTTATCGTTTCAATTTTGTCACAATTGATTCCAAGCTTTTCATCGGCTCGGCTTAATAAGGAGGCTCCCCCATTTAAATTTCGTTAACGCCAGTGCGCTGATTGATGCGAGCAAATCACAAGCGCCAATAGCCAAACGCAAAAAACGCTGGAAATTAAGCATTCCAAATCCGGCTCAACACTTTCTGCCGGCAACACTTGGAATTTTTTGGGATTTGCCGTGTCCTCCATAGCTCGAAGAGCGACGGAGGAACGTTTGGCGTTTTTCTGCGTCGTCATAGGCATGGGACACAGTCTTTCTCTTGGACGTGACCCTTCGTACTGAACTTTTCGACTACGAGCTGCCGACGCGGCTTATCGCGCAAACGCCCGCGGCCGGCCGCGACCAGTCGCGCCTGCTCGTGGTCGATCGCGCCGCGCACACCATCGCACATCACGTTTTCTCCGACCTGCCGCAATTCCTGCGCGCCGGCGACACGCTGTTTCGCAACACCGCCGCCGTCCTGCCCGCGCGGCTGCATGCCTTCCGCCCAAGCGGCGGTGCAGTCGAATGCCTGCTGCTGCGGCCCGAACTGGGCGCTGCGGATACTTGGTGGTGCCTCGTACGCCCGGCAAAAAAACTGCCGGTGGGCGCAAGCTTCGCGCATCCGGGCGGAGATTTTCACGGAAAAATCCTCGAACAACAAGACGGCGGCGGCGCACTCGTCGGTTTCACCACGCGCACCGGCGAACCCATCACCGCCATCGCCAACCGCCTCGGCGACGTCCCCCTGCCGCCTTACATCGAACGCCGCGGCACACCCGAGGAACGGGTGGCCGACCTTGAACGCTACCAGACGGTTTATGCCGACCGCGCGCGACAGGTCGCGGTGGCCGCGCCCACCGCCGGGCTGCATTTCACACCGGAGCTTCTCGCTGCGCTCGCTGCGCAGGGCGTAAACACCGCCGATCTCACGCTGCACGTCGGCCTCGGCACCTTCCGACCCATCGCCACCGACACCGTCGAGGCGCACGCCATTCATCACGAAATCTATGAGCTCCCCGTGGCCACGCAGCGCGCGCTTTTTTCACCACTCGCCGGCCGGCGCATTGCCGTAGGCACGACCAGCGTGCGCGCCATCGAGGATTTTCTGGAGGCCAACGCCACACCTGATGACCACCCCTGCATCGCCGAGGCCGACATCTTCATCCATCCGCCCCGCGTCTTCCGCGGAGTCGATGCGCTCATCACCAACTTCCACCAGCCGCGCTCCACCCTACTCTGCCTCGTGGCCGCCTTTCTCGCGCCCGGCTCGACCGACGGCATCGCGTGGCTGAAAGAAATCTACGCCGAGGCCATCGCCCGCGAATATCGTTTTTTCAGCTATGGCGATGCGATGCTGATTTTGTGAAACACTGATCTTTTTAACCGTGGATGGATCCTCCTTCGCCAAGGCTACGGCGGACAGGCGCGAATGAACGCGGATTCGGATTTTGAACACGGAGGACACAGAGGGAGGATTGTGCCGATGTTTGTGGGCTGCGTTCGCAGCGCAGTTTTTCGTAGCAGTCCATCCGCGTGTATCCGTGTTCATCTGCGGTTTAAACTGGTGCGAATCCGTGATAATCCGTGATTGGGATTAATAAGTGCCTATAAGTGTTCATCCGTGGTTAAAAATAGATGAGAGTGAATTAGTGCTCATCATGAGCCCGCTCTTTGCCCACTTGCGGAATGCGCAAAGCTGCTTTCTGTATCGCTTCTCCTTAACCATCCCAAAACCCATCATGAAACGCCTTCTCTGCCTCTTTGCCACGCTCGGCTTCACCTCCGCGGTGCTCGCCACCGTCGAAACCTACAAAATCGACCCGGTGCATTCGTCCGTCAACTTCACCATCCGCCATTTTTTCAGCAATGTGCCCGGTTCCTTTGCCAAGGTTGAAGGCGTTCTCGCGGTTGATCGCGACGACCTGACCAAAAGCACCGTCGAAGCCACGATCGGCATCGCGAGCATCACGACCAATAATGAAAAACGCGACGCCCATCTCTGTAGCGACACTTTCTTCGACGCCGAAAAATTCTCCACCGCCACCTTCAAAAGCACCGCTTGGGCCAAGACCGGCGACGACACCTACGACGTGACCGGCGACCTCACGATCAAAGGCGCCACCAAGCCCGTGGTGCTACATGTGACATCCCTCGGCTTCGGCCCCGGCATGAATGGCGCACAGCTTTCCGGCTGGTCAGCCACCACCACGCTCAACCGCAACGATTTTGGCCTTGGCGCCTTCCCCAAAGTCCTGGGCGACGATGTGCCCGTCACCATCAACGTCGAGGCCGACCTACAAAAGTAAGGTAACAAGCAACAGGTATCAAGTAACAAGGGTTTTCCAGCAGCCTATCCGCGTCCATTCGCGCCTGCCCTCCGTAGCCCTGAGCCAGCCTGCGGTGAGCCTGCCGAACCCGTCGATGGGCGAAGGAGGGTCCATCTGCGGTTAAAAATTCGGGTCATCCGTGGTTCGAATGTATTTCTCATTCGCCATTCTGCATTCGTCATTCGTAATTACCCAATGGCCCAACCCGACCTCCAGACGCTGATCGAAGACGCCACGCTCGATTACACGCTTGGCGACACCGATGCCGCCCTGGCCAAGCTCGACCGCGCCACGACGCTCGGACCCGATTCCTTCGAGGCCTGGCACGCCCTCGCCGAGATCAATTTTTCCCTGCGCCGCCTCGATGCCGCCGCCGCCGCAGGCGAACGCGCCCTCGCGCTGCGGCCCGACGATCTTTTCATCCATACCACGCTCTCGCGCATTTTCATGGAAAAGGGCGACAAGGCCACGGCCGAGAAATACGGCGCCCGCGCCAAGGTTCTGGGCTGGAAAGACCAGCTCCAAAATCCCGCCGACCAAGCCGCCGGCCCAGCTAGCTAGAGCGGTTTTAAAATTAGTGTAGCCACGAAGGATCACAAAGAACCCAAAGAATATCCTTTTTTGAGATCTATGTGTTCTTTTGTGGCAAAAAATTCGGCTGACTGGGGTGCCGCCAGCCGGTTGACAGCCTTCGTTTCGAGTTTGTAACCTTTCCCGCTTCCGCTTCATGGACAAACCCACTTACACCCTCGAGTTCGAAAAACCCCTGCGCGAACTCGAGAAACAGATCGAGCATCTCAATCAGCGCGCGCTCGAAAGCAAACTCGACGTCTCGAACGAGATCGCGGCCATTGAGCGCAAACTCGCCGAGACCCAGCGCGCCATCTACACCAGCCTGACACCCTGGCAGCGCGTGCAAATCGCCCGCCACCCGAAGCGTCCCTACGCGCTCGATTACGTCGGCCTCATCTGCGAAAACTTCCAGGAGCTGCACGGCGACCGCCAGTTCAAGGATGATCGCGCGCTCGTTGGCGGCACGGCCTTTTTCGGCAGCCAGCCGGTCATGATCATCGCCCAGCAGAAAGGCCGCGAGACCAAGGAAAAAATCGAACGCAACTTCGGCATGCCCCAGCCCGAGGGCTACCGCAAGGCGCTGCGCCTGATGCGCCTCGCCGAAAAATTCGGCCTGCCCGTCCTCAGCTTCATCGACACGCCCGGCGCCTACCCCGGCATCGGCTCCGAGGAACGCCACGTCGCCGAGGCCATCGCCGTCAACCTCCGCGAAATGGCCATGCTGCGCACGCCATCCATCTGCGTCATCGTCGGCGAAGGCGGCTCCGGCGGCGCGCTCGGCATCGGCGTGACCGACCGCGTGCTCATTTTCGAAAACAGCTATTACTCCGTCATCTCACCCGAAGGCTGTGCCGCCATCCTCTGGAAAGACCGCGATGCCGCGGCCAAGGCCGCCGAGGCCCTCAAGCTCAACGCCGACACCCTCGAAAAACTTGGCATCGTGGACGAAATCATCACCGAGCCCTTCGGCGGCGCGCACAACAATCCCCAGCAAGCCTCCGCCACGCTGAAATACGCGCTGCAAAAGCACCTTAACGACCTGGTCTCGCTCTCAGCGGAACGATTGCGCGAAACCCGCTACGAACGCTACCGCCACCTCGGCGTTTACGAAGAAGCCGGCACCGCGCATAATTGAGGGCGGAGTTTTTAAGCGCAAAGACGCAAAGGCGCGAAGTTTGTTTTATAGGTGGAGCGCGTCGTCCCTGACGCGCTTTCGGTTCGTATCCATGAAAGAGTAATTGGCAGCGGTTTGGAAACTACGCGCGTTGGAGTGAGGAAAATAATCGAGCGCGTCGGGACGACACGTTCCACCTCGGATCACTTCAGCAACATCACCTCTAATCCGCACTATCCGCGAAAAAACGCTTCCCTCTGCGGACTCTGCGTTAAAACTATTTCCGCACGGTCACGAGTTCGCACTTCGTCGCGCGTTTCGCCGCAGGATCGAACTCCACCAGCACGGCTGACAGCCGCACGTCGCCTTCGGCCACGTCGAATTTCCGCGGCATCCCGTCGAGAAAGCGCCCGATGACCGGCTTCACCTCGCGCCCGAGCACGCTCGCGTAGGGCCCCGTCATGCCCGCGTCGCACAGGAACGCCGTGCCGTTGGGCAGCACGCTTGCATCCGCCGTCGGCACGTGCGTGTGCGTGCCCACCACGGCCAGCGCGCGGCCATCGAGATGCCAGCCGAGCGCTTGCTTCTCCGATGTCGCCTCGGCGTGCACCTCCACAAAAAATCCGTCGGCCTGACCGGCCAGCTGCGCGAGGAGTTTGTCCGCGCACAAAAATGGACAATCCGACTTCATGTTCAGGTACTGCCGTCCGAGCACGGTGAACACCGCGAGCCGGAAGCCTTTGGCCTCCAAAATTAAAAACTCCCGTCCCGGGCACACGGCGGGCAGATTCGCCGGACGGCACACGCGCTCGAGCAGGCCAATCTCGGCCTCGAAACCCTTTTGATCCCACACATGGTCGCCGAGGGTGAGAGCGTCGACTCCCGCCGCCAGCAATGACTTTGCGAGCATGCCGGTCAGTCCCGCGCCCGCCGCAGCGTTCTCGGCGTTGGCGATGACAAAATCGAGGCCCAGCTCCGTGCGCAATTGCGGCACGCGCTCGATCACGATGTCGCGCCCCGGCCGCCCCACGATATCGCCGATGAAAAGAAGTTTCAGCACCCCGCCAGCCTCGCGCAAAGACATCGGCTAGCAACTGAGAAAAAGCATTCCTTAAACATCCCCACCATATGCTTTTGCTCCCTTTCGCAATTCTGTGGGCGACAAACGTTTTCTCGTGTCAAAGGCAGCAATAAAGTCGTCACGCTTCCATTCCCATGCCTCTAATAATTTAAATTTCTCATCATATAAAAGCCACAACAGAACATCCCATTCGTAATTCTTTGGTTTGCTAACAAGCGTGACTCGACTGCCTAGTTTACCACTGGGCCTATTGGCTTTGATTTGGTAATGAATATTCTGCCAGACAAAATCAGCGCCCCTTGATACGGCAGTTCTCCCATTCATGATGCGGCAGTAGTCAGCATCGTCACAGCCTACAAGCATTGCAGCATCATACTCGGAAACAGCCGATGTAATTGACGGAGCAACCGAGTAGGCCTTCTCCCAT
>DATMLS010000073.1:0-43315 GCA_035569995.1 Opitutaceae bacterium
CCTGCTCAAAACGCATCTGGTAGACCTTGCCGTTGCGGCGCACCTCGGCCTCGAACCACTCGGAGAGCGCGTTCACGCATTTGGCGCCGACGCCGTGCAGGCCGCCGGAAACCTGGTAGGCGCCTTTGCCGAACTTGCCGCCGGCGTGGAGATTCGTGAGCACGAGCTCGAGCGCGGGCATCTTGTAAACCGGGTGCATGTCCACCGGGATGCCGCGGCCGTCGTCCTCGACCGAGCACGAGCCGTCGAGGTGGATGCTGACCTTGACCGTGTTGGCGAAGCCCGCGAGCGCCTCGTCGATGGAGTTGTCCATCAGCTCGAACACGCAGTGGTGCAAACCGCGCTCGCCGGTGTCGCCGATATACATGTCGGGGCGCTTGCGCACGCCCTCGAGGCCCTCGAGTTTCTGGATTTTTGAGGCGTCGTAGGTCTCGGCACCAGCTTGGGATTTGGCAGATTTTCTCGCGTCGTCTTGGTCGGGCATGAAGGGAAGGAACAGGGTGTGGCTTAAAGGGAAAATATTTCGCAAAACCCCCGCGCGGACAACAGAAATCTTGGTTTAAATTTCGGTGTTTTTAACCACGGATGAACACGGATAAACGCGGATAGCCAAAGCCGGCGTTCTGCTTTGGTTTGGGCTTCGGCGCGGTAGCGCCGGTAGGGCTCGCTCCCCGAGCGGGCCATTCGACTTCGCTCACGGCTTCACGGCCGCGGCTGCAGCCCTGGGCATATCGAGGGGCGCGTTGAGGGCAACTCGTCCCTACCTATCCGCGTCCATCCGTGTCCATCCGCGGTTGTCAAAGGGATCATTCCATTCGGATAACCCGTTCGCAGGCGGCGTTTTCATTTGCCGAGGGCCGGCGCCGCCCCCTAGGAGCTGTTTGGGAAATAAAGCGCGTGCCGCTATCGGCTGCAAAAGTGCCGAGCAAGGCGGAGTCGAGGCGCCAATGCCCGGAGGGCCTTGGCCCTCGACGAGAACGCCGCTCCGCACTTATTGCAGCCTTAGCCCGGAGGGTTTGCGCCGGGAGGAGCTGCCGCGGCGTTCCGGCAGAGGGAGATAGCCTCCTCCGAGGATACCCGCCCTCTGCCGCGCCTTGCGGCCAGCTTCTCCGGACGCAAACGGCATTGCGTTTTATTTCCCAAACAGCTCCTAATTTGGCCGCCCGTGAAACTTTCCGTGAAAGTCGACTATGCCTGCCGTGTGCTCGCGCAGATGGCCCGCAGCCATGCGCGGGGCGAACTTGCCCACATTGACGAGCTGGCCAAGGTCGAGTCCGTCCCGGCCAACTACCTCGTGCAAATCCTCAGCGAGCTGCGCAACGGCGGCATCATCGCCAGCCGCCGCGGCAAGCAGGGCGGCTACATCCTGGCCCGTCCGCCGGAGGAGATCACGCTCTACGATATCGTGAAACTCATCGAAGGCGACCTGCTCGAGCTCAGCGGTGACGTCCGCGGCCAGTCCGGCCGGCGCGTGCAGCAGATCTGGCGCGACATCCGCACCACCTTCGAGGCCAAGTGCAAGGGCTACACCCTCGATAAGTTCGTCGCCAAGGCCGACGAAGGGATGTATTATATTTAAAAGTTATCTTTAATTCTCTGGCCTCTCGCCTCTGGTCTCTGGACTCTGGCCTTTTTCCCACCCATGCCTTCACCCGCCCTCGAAAAGCTTCTCATCCTGCAGGATCGCGACACGCAGCGCGCGGGCTTGGAATCGCAGCTCACCGCTGTGCCGCGCGAGGTGGCGCTCGCCGAGCAAAAAATCGCCGCGGAAAAAGCCGCCATCGAAGCGGCGCGCCACGAACTGAAGGAATTTGAGACGAAGAAGAAATTGCTCGAGACCGAGATCGCCTCCGCCGAGCAGAAAGTCGCCAAATACCGCGGCCAGCAGCTCGAGGTGCGCAAGAACGACGAATACCGCGCGCTGGGCACGGAGATCGACACCACGCAGGCGGCCATCGGCGTACTGGAGGAGGACGAACTCAAGGTCATGTTCGCCATCGACGAGGCGAAGAAAAAATTTGCCACCGGCGAGGCCGAGCGGAAGCAGGCCATCGCCGGGCACGAAGCGCGCATCCGCCTGCTGCGCGAACGCGAAGGCAACCTGCGCATCGAGCTGCAGGCCGCCCAGGCCGAGGTCGATACCGCGCGTCTTCCGGTGGACGCGCCACTGGTGCGCGTGTACGAGCGGCTGGTGCGCGAGGGCGTGGCGCGGCCGGTTTGCGTGCCCATCCGCGACGGCAAGTGCAGCGGTTGCCACATGAAAGTTTCCGGCCAGGTCGAGTCCGCCGCGCGCAAAGGCGATGAAATCACCAACTGCGAAAGCTGCCGGCGCATGGTTTTCTGGGAGTAGGAGCGGGTCATTGACCAATGACGAATGGCGAATGATCCGCCTTCGCCCCATTCGACGGGTTCGACAAGCCCCTCGACTGGCTCGGGGCCTCGAGCTCGTCGAGACGGCTCACCGCCAGCAGGCTTAGGGCTTCGGCGGACAGGCGAATGACGAATTACCAACTACCAACTACCAATTACTCTTAATAAGAGTGATTCTTGGCGCTGAGGCTGATCGCAGGTTGATGGGTCGGAGGGGCGGGCGTCTTGCCGGCATCCATTTCATGGCCTGAGTAAACAAATTCCACCTGTTCTTTTGGGGTAGTGGTCCGGGCGGCGAGCGAGGCCACGGACATGATCAGCTTGGGCTGCAATGCCGCCAGCATGGCGTAACGGCGCTCGTGGGTTTTTCGACGATTGGGTTTTAGCTCCGCCCGGGTGCGATGTTTGAGTTGCAAGGGCAGCTCCCAGCCGCCGCCGGGCAGGCGGCGTCCATCGCTTTCGCTCCAGAATTCATCGTAGTTGGCGGCGAATTCACGGCGTTTGCTCCAATGGCGATAGATATGCTGGGCATCGCCGACGGCTTCGATTCGATCGACCTGCCAGCAGGCGGCGAGTTGCTGCAGGCACCACAAGGCCAGCGCCTTGGGCCGGAGGCCGTGCATTTCCTTGGTCACGTCATGGATGAGAACCTGCGTCTGCGGATCCCGACTGGCCTGCAATCCCCCGATGATGATGACGCGTTGATGCGCCGGCTGCGCGAGGCAGAAGGTGATGCCGGCCAGGGTCAGCTTGGTTTCAACGTCACAGATGGCGAGGGTGAGATCGCCCTCTTTTTCTAATTTATCGTGGTAAAACAGCCGCACATCGAGCTGGCGGCCCGAAGTTGGATTGGCCAGGCGGATTATACTGATGCCTTCACCGCCATAAATCGCCTGCCGCACGTCCGCGGAAAATATCCGGGGCAAGATATCGTAGTGTCCCATCAACGCGGCGAAACGCTCGAGCACGCGCCATTCACAATGCACATAGGGGCGCTGCAGCTTGGTGGCGAGCCGCGGACGAGCCATCCAGAGCGGGGCGAGATCCGCCTGCGCCAGCCGGGCGAGCCACGCGCGGGTGAGCCGCGGCTGCGTCCACGCGCGCGCCATAAACTTGAGCCGCTTGCGAAGTCCATAGGGCGCATGGGCGCGATGAATTCGGGCTGAGGCAGCCCAAAAAGAAAACGGGTGGCGGCGTGGTTGATTTTCCTGTGAAAGGGGATTCAGGGAATCGTCCGCGCCCGCCGGGATCGGGGCGTGGGATAAAAGCACGAACTCAGCTTATACAAGATAACGCACCGCGTCTGTCAGCTGAGGACGAAATCGCGTGTCAGGCGCAGCCTTACATTTTAAGGCCTTTGCCAATCAATGGCGATTTTTTGCTGAATGTGAGCCGGCTCGGATTTTTTTAACCGCGGATGGACGCGAATGGACGCGGATAGCTGATGAAAAACTGTGCTGCTAGCGCAGCACACGGCCCCGGCCGTGTTGGCCGTCGGGTTGCGCCAGGAAAGCGTTGCCGCAGCGCTTCCTGATCGCAACGACGGCCAACAGAGTTTTTCAGCAGCCGGCAAAAGCCGACACTACCGGTTGCGGCGTAAAGCCGCTCCTACAATTCTCGATCCGCGTGAATCCGCGTCCATCAGCGGTTAACAACCGGTTTGGTTCTGGATCGCTCTAACGGTTTTTTTGGTCGGCCCAGCGGATGGCTTCGCGGGCGAGTTCGGATGCGTTGGCGAGGCCGAGCTTGTCCTTGATGCGGGCACAATAGGCCTGGACGGTCTTGATGCTGAGGTGGAGTTCTTCCGCGATGAGGCGGTTGGCCTGGCCTTCGCCCAGCCGGCGGAAAACTTCCAGTTCGCGGTCGCTCAACGTTTCCACGGAACCGGGCTGGTTGGATTGATTGCGCCCGACAATGCGTTCGGCCAGCTTGGCCAGCAGCTCGGCGTTGGCATAGAGGCGGCCGGCCTGCACTTCGTGGATCGCCTCGACGATCCGATGGGTGGACTCGCGTTTTGTCACATAGCCACGGGCGCCGGCCCGCATGGCGCGCTCGGCGTAGAAAATTTCTTCATGCATCGAAAGCACGATCACCTGGGTTTCAGGCAGGCGATCGGAAAGTTCCTTGATCAGATCGAGCCCGGAGGAAGTCTTGAGCGATAGATCGACAATGGCCACGTCAGGCGGATTGGCCAGCATGGTGGCGAAGGCATCACGGGCATCCTCGGCCTGGCCGCAAACCTCGAAATCGGGCTGTTGGCGAAGCAGGGTGGCCAGCCATTCGCGTACGAGTGGGTGGTCATCGACCAAGAAGATGCGGGTCTGTGGCGCGGTCATGACAGGCTGGAGCATTTCAGCTTATGATATTCAGATGACGTAAAGACAAAGAATCTTCGAGTGTCTTGAGATGAAGCTGAGCTCAGGGGTGGAAAAAGGTGGAGCGCGGCGTCCCGACGCGCTCAATTGGAAGACTTGAAATAAACGCGTCGGGACGCCGCGTTCCACCTTTTTGCTTATGTGCACAACATCTTGAATTGTTCTTAGAGGATTTTTCAGCCGGCTGTTGAAGCGGGGAGTGGGTTCGACAAAGGTACGCGGCAGCGCACAAGAGTGCCGCTGCCCGGCGCCCGGCTGATCGAGAGTTCGCCGCCGATAAGTTCGGCGCGATGCACCATGATGCGCAGTCCCATGCCCGGCTGGTGCGGATCGAGTGGCGGCAGGCCGGTGCCGTTGTCGGTGGCGGTGAGCACGAGCGTATTTTTCTCTTCGACCAGGCTGATCTCCAAACGGGTGGGCCGGGCGTGACGCACGGCGTTGTGGGTTGCTTCCTGGGCGATGTAGAACAAATGCGAGGCGATGGCCGCGGTGAGTTTGGAAAAATCCCCCTGTTTGGTGAAAGTGCAGGCCACATGTTGCTCGTCACCGATCTTGGTGGCCAACTCTTCGAGTTCGGGGACAAGTTCTTCCGGTTCGATGGCGGCGAGCAAAAGCCCGCGCGCAATCTGGCGCGTCTTGCCGATGCCTTCCTGGATCAGGTTTTCAATCTTGCTTGCGTCCTTGGCCGAAGGATCGCCTCGCATTGCCAGTTGCCGGGCGAGCAGGTTGGCGGCGATGGCGGTGGCCGTGAGATGCTGCCCGAGCCCGTCGTGCAGGTCGTGGCCGATGGCGCTCCGTTCGCGGCGGCTGATTTCGAAGAGCTGGCTCTGCAACTGGTCGCGTGTGGCAATGGCTTGCTCCAGCGCGGCGGTGCGCTGGCGCACGCGTGTTTCCTGCTCCCGATGCAGGGAGATGAGCGCATGCATCACCCAGGCCAGGGCGAGAGCCACCGACAGGTCGATCAACCGATTCCAAATATAATCGGGGATGGGGAGATGGTGATAAATCCAAAACCCGCCGGCCAGGTCGCTCATCACGCGTGCCATCAGGGCGAAAATCGCCGTCACGCAGCCCGCTCTCCAACCCAGCCACGCGACACTCAGCACGACGGGAATAAGATAAAAAAACTGCAGCGAAATCCGAACGCCGACAAGGTAGTCCACGAAACCGATCAGCACCACGAGGCCGACCACGAGCAGCACCGATTGGGTGCGGCTATGGCTGGGTGTGCTCGTCAGCCGGGCCAGTATCCAGGAAGTGGCTTGGGAGCGCGGCGCGGTTGGAAATGAATTGTGGTTTGAATCTGGCATGGGGCCGGAAAATTTTATTTACCACGGATTACACGGATAGACACGGATAAAGGAAAGGCTGAAGGGCTGAAGAACTGAAGGGTTGAGTTTTTCTCAGGCATTCAGATTTTGAACACGGAGGTCACGGAAATGGATTTCTAACACGAATGAGTCCTGATATTTCACACGAAGGTCGCCAAGAAACGCAAAGGCCGGCTTGCGGATTATATATTTTTTGACCACTGATGGGCACTTATGGCCACTGATCCAGAAACAATCCGGTTGTTAACCGCGGATGGACGCAGATTCACGCGGATCGAGAATTGTTGGAGCGGCTTTACGCCGCGACTGATGTGGTCGGCTGTTGCAGGCTGCTGAAAAACTCTGCTGGCCGTCGTTGCGATCAGGAAGCGCTGCCGCAGCGCTTTCCTGGCGCAACCCGACGGCCAACACGGCCAAGGCCGTGTGCTGCGCTAGCAGCACAGTTTTTCATCGGCCATCCGCGTGAATCCGCGCCTGCCCCGCCGTAGCTTTAGCGAAGGAGGGTTCATCTGCGGTTAAAAAAATCCGAACTGAATTTATCAGTGCGTATCAGTGCCCATCAGTGGTTAAAATCCGACCTGTCAGTGGCAAATTATTCGCGTCTATTCGCGTTTATTCGTGGTTAAAAACGGTTTGAAAGGCGGATTTCTTTGGGATTTGGCGCTTGGCGTTTGGGATTTCCCGGGTGACCGGGTCTTGCATTTTGGCGAGCAGCCTTTAGCGTCGACCTTCTTAGTTTTGGGGCCAGGTCGTCGCTCCGAGTTCTTTACATCCCAAGGCGCGGTTGACTGCCGCGCCGGTTAAGGTCTCGGAGAGGAAAGTCCGGACACCACAGGGCAGGACGCCGCACGAGCCGCAAGGCAAGTGCGGGCGCCGCGTTTCAAGGCGCGGCGACGGATAGTGTCACAGAAAATAAACCACTGATCGGAAAACCGAAAAACTGCGAAAGCGGAAAATCGGAAAACTGGTGAGAAAGGGTGAAAAGGTGGGGTAAGAGCCCACCGCGTCGACGGCAACGTCGGCGGCACGAAAAACCCCGTCTGGTGCAAGGCAAAATAGGCGGCTGGGCGGCCCGTCCGATAGCCGCGGGTATGCCGCATCCGCCTTAGCTCGCTTGGTTTGCCAAGCAGCTACGGCGCGACTGGTCCGCAAGGACCTGAGAGAAATGACGTCCACCGCGCCGCAAGGCGCGGGACAAAATCCGGCTTACCGGCCCCAAAACTAAGTTTTATGAGACTAAAAGAGAAAGGCTGAGTTCGGTTGCAGCGTTGGCAAGTGCGCTGTCCCGTAAAAAACCGGTTGCGAAAACACACCCCGCCGCTCATCTTGTGCCTATGCCCACGACTTCCTATCGCTATCTCACCAGTATCCCAGGTGTGCGCTCGGGTCGTACCATCATTGAGGGCACGCGCATCGGCGTGCACGACGTGATTGGCCTGCTGCAAAACGGTGAAACGATCGACACGATCATCCCACGTTGCTTTCCTGACCTGACGCGGGCGCAGGTTTACGAATGCCTGGCCTATTACGAGGATCACCGCGTCGAGATCGACGCCCTTGTCGCTCAGCAGATGAGCGAAGGCCCGGCGTGAAGTTTTTCCTCGATTACGACGTGCCGGGGGACATCGCGCTCTTGCTGCGCCACTGGAGGCATGAAGCGACGGTGTTACGCGACGTGCTGCCTCTCGCCGCGCCAGACGAGGAAGCGTTCGCCTACGCCCGCACTCACGCGATGATCACGATCACCTGTAATCGTGCTTGATTTCAATAACCGCGAGCAAGTGGTTGGAATTGAAATCCTTCAACTTTCAAAGAGAAGTCCTCGTCTCAATCTCCGGGAGCTGCAGTCTCAAACTGCCTGACAACCTGAAGGCCTGAGAGAAATGACGTCCACCGCGCCGCAAGGCGCGGGACAAAATCCGGCTTACCGGCCCCAAAACTAAGTTTTATTTTATGCCAGTTCGGGGACGCGCGAACTGCTGCGGGCTTCGGGTTGCTCGTTACGGAAGATAAGAAGCGAAGGCGGCGCGGTCGGTGGCGCTATAAAGTTCGCGGTATTCGTTCGGAATGACATTGGTGCTTGCTGAGCCTGAGTTGGCTGTGCTGGAAACGCCGGAGAGGGAAAGGTCGTAGTGGAAACCGCCTTGACCCGAAATCGTCACATTATTGCCCACTGCAGCGCCGAGGAAATCGCCTTGGCCGCTCAAGTTAATATTCGCGTTGGGTGCGTAAATGGTCGCGCTCACGTTGCCTTGACCACTGACATTGTAAGTCTGGGAACCCGTGGTTCCCGTTCCATAGATCTGTAAGTAAGCAGCCGGATTCATGTTAGCGTCGGGATTATCATGGGTGCCGTCACTGCCATTAAGATTGCCCTGACCCGAAAGGCTGACGTTGCCTCCAACATACATTGTGATGTTGGCGGGCAGGCTGGAGCTGGTCTTGGCGGGAATGGCGACGCCCTGGCCGGTAACGCTGACATCGCCTGTAACGACAAAGACAACATTTGACCCGGCAGTAACGTTGAGCCCGGCTTTGCCACTGAGGCTGATGCTATTGACCGAATAGTAGTAAGTTTTTGAACCGTCGCTGTTTAATACATATGTATCGCCAGCGTTTGGCAGGGTCATGGGGGTATGGTCGTCGCTGTAGGAAATGCCTGAAGATGCGTATTGGGTATTGAAAGGAGTGGATGAAGAACTCGTGGGGGTAACAACAGTTGGGAAATTTGTAGTGAAGCTGCCAGAGACGTACGCCGAGTTGACACCGCTCGAGCCGTAGGGGCCAATGATAGCTTGGCCGGAAGTTGAAAGATAGGGATCACTGGTGCTACTAATAGTCCCAGTGCCGCCAAGTGCGACTTGGCCATAGACAGCGGCCTGGCCGCTCTCAGTGACGGCGACGGTCGTATCGGCGCTGCCGACTTTTGCATTGGCGGTGCCTGTAGTGTCAACCGTGGCCGGGTTATATGCCGTATAGCTGGTCGCGTAATTGGAGGTCCAACCGTCCACTGCGCCCTGACCGCTGAGGTTGATTGTACCCTTGGCGACAAGACCACGGGTAAAAAGGTGGGTGGGAACCGCACTGCTGGTGGGGAGGGGTACAAAGATTTCAGCCTCTTTCACAATGGTCCCACCGCTGTACCTGGTGGTGTTTGGAAGAGTGACAATTGCTTCGGCGGCCACCTGGGCCTCATTTGCGGTGACACTGTTGGCGTTGGTCGTAACGGAGACACTGGGGTTAACCCAGACATAAACCGTGCCGCTTACGCCGCTGGAGAGAGTGAAAGTCTGATTCCACTTATACCCGCCGCTGGACTTGGTAAAACCGGCGCCAGTCCAGATATTGTCGGCTGCAGTTGAGCCGCTAATTGAACCGCCGGTCCAACTGGATATATTATTATTTATAATTGCCATCGCCTGATCAAGGCCGGTGTCCACAAGATTGCTCGTTGCGTTGGCATAAAAGGAACGATTGGACAGCACGAGCGCATTATAGGAGATGGTGATGTAGCTGCCGAGAACGAGAGCCAGGCCAATGGAGAGTATCATGGCGGTGAGGAGGATTGAACCGCGTCGGGATGTGGATGGACTCATGGAAGTTGCCTCGTGGATTAATTATTGCGGATGGTGAAACAGGCGGAAAGCACGGTGTTGGTGGCTGTGACCAAGGTGCTGCGGGAACGCTGGGCCGTGAGGGTGAGTTCGACCTGGTAGATGCTTGTCGAAAGTGTTTGAGGACTCGTGGTAGGATCAATTTCATTGGTCGGCGTGGTATTGCCGGGGCCATAACCCGGGCCATTAATGTAACCCGCCTGTTTGCTGAAGTATTTAAATATGGTCGATGACTGCGGGACACCACGGATGGGATAGGTGTCTATGCTGGCCGCGACGGTACCGTCTGACTTGAACGGGCTGGCCAGCGGCGGCCCGTTGCGGTGAAGGGCATACAAGCCAGGGTAGTCTGCTGTGTCGGGATCGCTGATCAGCTCATACTTTACTGTGTAGTACTGGTTGGTTGAACTACTGCTCGCTGATGTATTCGGGATGGTCAGTGCTCCGCTCGGGCCTGGGCCCGGCACGGTAAGCGTGACGCTCGTGGCCGCGTATGCCGTGATGCCGTCGGCGCTGCGCACTTCGCGGCCAAAGTTTTCCAGGCCCATGCGTGCATTATAATCGAGGTCGCAATAATTGCCAGCGCTTGCCTCGCTGCGGCCGATCATCACATAGGTTGTGAGCACGCCCGAGAGGACAAACGTACCGATGCCGATAGCGACCATGAGCTCGACGAGCGTGAAAGCACGTGTGCCAGCCCGGTCGATATGATCAGGAGTAAAATAGGTCGGATATGCCATACTGTGCATATTGGGTGTAATAGGTGCGGGTGTGCGACATGCCGTCGCTGCTCGTCCAAGTGGCCGTAAGTAAAATGTCTATCACGTTGGTCGTACTGCCAGGTGTAATGGATTGTGTGCAGGTAAAGTTATTGAGTTGGCTGAGCGTACCAGCAACCGTTTGCACGAGGTCGGGTGTGAATGAAGAAGGGCCGTGGGGAGTGTTGTTGCTATCCTCACATCCTTGGAGTTGCGTATAGCTCAGCAATCGGAGTTTCTCCATCTGACTTTGCAAAATCTGGCCGGCGAGGGTGGTGTAGCGGGCCGTTTCGACCATTTTAAATCCGCTCTTCAGGACTAACAGTGACGAAGTAATGGTTAACGCCATCACCATGGTGGCGATCATTACCTCGAGGATGGTGACGGCGCGGGCGGAACGGCGAACACCGCGGCGGGCGGAAGCGGGTGATGTTTTCGCGGTAACTTTCATGCGCGCAGATAATACGGCAAATCCGCATGGATGCGCAGAGGCTAACCGGCCCCAATTTCGGGCCTAATCCTTTAGGCCTGAATGGGCTGAATAAAAATACCCTATTGGCCGGTGAGACACCCTACTGGCTGTTGGACAAAGGCAGGCGTCCCCCACGAAACGCAGGCCTTTCATAATCGTCCTCACCTCGAGGCATTCGAGAGCACAAGAGATGAGTATGAGAACGTGAACGATTCGGCTTGGGCGCCATGGTAAATCGGCTTATCGCATGGGCGAAGTGGCGGGTGGGGAGACAGCCTGCAATTTAGACAGAAAATCCTTAGCGGGTTGAAAATCAGGATTGATTTTTAATGCGGCTTTAAGGTGGGTGATGGCCTCAAAAGTTTTTCCTCGGATGCGCGCGAGCGCGATCCCTAAATTATATTGCGTGCTCCAATCATCTGGCTCGATTCGCAGCGCCACCTCATACTCAGAAATCGCTTCGGGCAACCGCCCAGAAATTTTTGACAGCGCCACTCCCAGGTTGCCGTGCGCGTCCGCGTAATCTGGTTTAAGTTGTATTGCCGCCTGGAAATGGGCCATGGCTTCAAATGATCGCCCGGGAATTCTTGCCAGGGCCAGCCCCAGGTTGTTGTGCGCGAGGGCATAGTCTGGTTTGATCAGTAGCGCTGTCCTATATTCGTAGATCGCGTCAGGCAATCGCCCGGGAATTTTTTCCAGTTCCGATCCCAGGTTGTTATGTGCACGTGCATTGCCCGGGCATTTTGCCACGGTATCGCCGTAAATGATCAATCCACTCCGGTAGTCTTTGTTGCGGGAAACACTCAAACCACCTAATCCCACGGCCATGGCAACAAACACAATGAAGCTTTGCCGGCCAATCCACCTATACAACCCAAGTACGGCCAGTGTAACTATCGCAGCCAGGGGCAGGTATAAACGATGCTCTGCGATCGGTTGTCCGGCCACTGGAAATATACTTGTGGTTGGAGCAAGAAGCAGAAAAACCCATGCGCCCAAAAAACCGGCAGCCTGCCGGTGCCAGATCGTAATCGCCGTGCCGGCCAACAATACGGCAAGATTCAACGCAAAGGGCAGGGCATCGATGGCGCGGTGGGTGATATCGGCGCCATAATCGAGCACGAGCGGATGCGGCCAGGCGGCCAACTTAATGTAGAGCGTAACCGTCCGACATGAGGTTAGCGCGTAGTCCCACCAGGTTACTCCCTGGTCGAATCCCACGCCGCGTTGATCCAGGCCAGTCATCAAATGGGCCAGCAAGAGCCAGGTGCTTCCCAAGCCGAGGTAATACAACCAGTGCTGCCGCCATGCCTCCCGGAATGAACCGGCGATGAAAGTCCGATCGTAGAGCAAGACAATGACCGGCGCTGTGACGATAATCTCCTTGGTCATCACACCCAGCAGGCAGGCGAAAATAGAGGCTGCAAGCCACAGTCGAGAGTAGAGAACTGAGAGCTGAGAGCCGGAGGTGGAAGTTATGTCTTCCGGTCTCTCGCCTCCCTGTCCTCCGTCGCTTTGGCGAAGGAGGATGGCCTTTTGCCTCCCGCCTGTTTCGTCCGTGGAACGGACGAAACAATACAGCGTCAGCAAATAAAACAGCCCCATGAGCGACTCGGCCCGCTGGGAAATGTAGGTCACGGCCTCGGTCTGAAGTGGATGCACCACCCAGATCACGGCCATCGCCAGCGCCAGCAGCGTCGCATCATCCCTAAAACTTTGCCCCTGAAAAATCCTGTTGTTTGACTTGGATGTTGGACGTTGGATGTTGAATGTTGAATGTTCACGGAGGGTTCTCCGCACGATTCCAAACAGCGTGAGCCCTGC
Organism: Opitutaceae bacterium; assembly: GCA_035569995.1. Lineage (GTDB taxonomy): Bacteria > Verrucomicrobiota > Verrucomicrobiia > Opitutales > Opitutaceae > DASRHD01. The sequence goes on from DATMLS010000073.1 coordinate 12,745, forward strand.
CAGTGCGTGAATGAGCAGGTTGAAGGCGTGATAACCCCGGACGTCCATGCCTCCCAATGCATAGTTAAGGGCAAACGTGAGATTAAGTAATGGCCGCCCACCCACGCCCACGTTGGTGGGCGGTGACAGGGCCGTCTCAAAGTGCCTTATCGTTGAATTCTTTGTAATCGCTGTCCAGTCGTCCAAGATAAATGGCCCGGAAAAGCTGTTGTAATATACGGCCACTGCCGCGAGCACGACGATGCCGGCGGCCAGGAAAGTGCCACGGCGACCCTCAAAGGCCTTTGGCAAGGGAGACAGCGCAGGGCTGATTGTCGCTTTGACGGCTGCTTGCCCTCGACTTCCTTTCGACATCAAGGAATTCCAATGCGCCGGCGAAATCACGGCAATAAGTATTCACCGATTTTTCCGCGGATGACGCGGAAAAATATTCTACCAGCCGTTGAACAGCGGCAGGAAGGTGCCGCGCTCGACGCCGGTCGTGACCTCGCGCCATTTGGTCACGCCATAGCCCGCATCGCCATAAGATGCGAGCGACTCATCATAATGATATGCCGCGTTGCCGGTCATGGTGATGTCGTAGGCAATGATGGAACCCATCATGTCGCCATCGCCGTCGAGTTTGACGACGGCATTGGGCGCATAGACGACGCCGACGAGCGAGCCTTTTCCGGTCAGCTCGATATTTTGGGCGCCGGCGGTGGCATTGGTGCCCCAGAACTGACAGGAGATGGGCTGGATGTTGTCATTGCCCAGAGTGGCTTTGCCGGCGATCTTGACATCGCCCTGGACATAAAGCGTGAGCGACGATCCCGCGGGAATGTGGATCGTGGAGGAGCCTTCGACGTCGAGTGCGGGCAAGCCGGAGCCGGCGGTGAGCACGAGCGTGACCTGGCCGAGGACCGTGAGCACATCGCTGCCCTGAAGCGAAATGCTCGTGCACTGCCAACTCGTGGTGGTGCCGAGCGTACCCAGCGTCATGGTGCCGCCGATCGGGGAAATGGAGGTGCCGCCGGTCGGCGCAGTGACGGAGCCCAGGTTGACGCAGAAATCGGTGGAAACTCGGTTGGGATCGATCTGCACGCCAACCGGCGTCGTGGCCCCGCGAATGGAGCCATTGTTGCCGACTTGGGGGGCTGGTCCGCCCGTTGCAACATAACCCCAGATGTCGGCCTGGTTCACCAGCATGGCAGTGGTTTTCAGGGACATGCTGGCCACGCTGCCGTGATCATTGCGCACGGTGGCGCTGTAGGCCACGGGCGAAGTGGCGGAGCCAGAGTTCCAGCTGTCCACGGAGGTTTTATTGCCGTTGAAGGTTATGCTGTCCTGCGCCACCAGACCGGCGGCAAAATGCGAACGGCGGCCGAGGGTGAGCTCGAGCATTTTGGTGACGGGTGCGTCGGCGCCGGAATTCACGGAGGCGAGGGCGATCACCTTGGGCAAGATCACGCTTCCCGCCGGCGGATTGTAATTTTCCACGTAAACCTTGACCGACCCGGTGGCATTGGAACTAAACGTGAAACCGCTGAAATTCTGCCATGCGTCGCTGGCGTTATTGGACCAGGCGGTCCAACCCGATGGGCCGGTCGCGGGGCGGTTGAAGGACCACACGGCCTCCTCGGCGCCGGCCTCGGCCAGGTTGAAGGAGGCGTTGCTATAGAAAGTGCGGCTGGCGAAATGCGCCGTGCTGAGGCTGAGGCTGAGATAACTGCCCAAGACCAGCGCGATGAGCGCAGCGACCAGCATGGTGATGACCAGGATCGAACCCCGACGCCGACGGCTTGGGTGGAAAAATTTCATGAAGGGGGGAGCTGGCTGAGAATTATATAATGATGTGACGGATCACCGGGGTAGGGCGTGACCGCCGGGCGCGCCGTGTTTCCCCCAAAGCAATTTTTACAGAAGGCAACAAAGGCAACGAAGCGACGGGTGTTAGCCCGCACCAAATTTCCAAGCACGCTCTGCTTTTGCCTTTGATGGCGAAAGCTCAACGACTCTTCGTTATCTTCTGTGAAAATGCCGGACATTTTTATTTAAGGATGAGCTTAGTTGCTGACGCTCTTGTTGCGCAGGATGTAGCAGGCGGAGACGGCGGAGTTCGAGGCGGTGACGACCGTGTTGCCGGTGTGTTGCGCGTGCAGCGTGAGCTGGATTTGTTTTGTCTCGAGATCGTTGCCGGCGGTGCTGGCGTTGCCGGACGAGTCGAGCTTGTAACGGGCAAAGGCAAAGTCGGTCGTGACGCCGCGCACGAGCACCTGGAGCGGGGCGGGCGAGCTCAGGCGGTAAAAGCATTGATAGGTCGGGCTCGTGGCATTGCTGTCATACGCGTAGGTGACCGTGGTGGTGGCGTTGGTCACGGTGGGCAGCGTGAACGTGATGCTCTGGCTGCTGTTCCACTGGATGTTGCTGGCCGCGCGCGCATCCTCGGCAAAAAGCTCCAGGGCGCGATGGGTCGTGTTTTCCATGTCGTTGTAGTTCTCGGCGCCGAAGCCGCTGCGGCCGATGAACAGAAACGAGCTCATGACGCCGGCCAGGACGAAAACGCCCAAGGCGGTCGCCATCATCACCTCGGCCAGCGTGAAACCGCGCGAGCGGCGTAGATCAATGAACGGTGTAGTAGTAATCATTGAGGCCGTCCTTTCCGTAACGGGTGAGGTAGCTCACGGTGTGCAGGCGTCCGTCGGTGCCGTTCCATTTCGTGGTGAGCGTGATTTGTTTCATGTCGGTTTTCAGGTCGCCGATCGTGCACATGCAGGTAAAGCGCGTCGCGGCAGCGCCCAGGCTTGGGTCAAGCGCCACGGTGGTGGTGCCGGCGTTGCCGGCATCCTGCACCGCCTGGATCTGCGTCCAGTTTTTAAGGCGCAGGTTTTCCATTTCGTTTTGCATGATCTGCCCGGCGGTCGTGAGATTGCGCGCGGTGTCGAGCGCTTGGAAACCAGACTGCATCACGGTGATCGAGCTGGTGATGGCAAAAACCAAAACGATCGTGGCGACCATCACCTCCAAAAGGGTGAAGGCCGCGACCCTCCGCCCGCCCGTTCGCGGGCGGTTGGATGAGGCAAGTTTGCGCATCAAATAATTGGCCATGATAAATCGCTGTCCCCAGTCTACTGTAACGCCACCAAAACAACTAGAGCCTAACAGGCTACTAAATCATACTAAACAGGCTAGGCCTGAAAGGCCCTATTGCTTGGATGGGGTGTTTTGCACATAGAATGCAGCCGCCTGGGAACGCCGTTTGAGGTGAAGCTTCTCGAACACGCTGCCCAGGTAGTTTTTTACGGTATTGTCGCTGAGGCCAAGCAGTTCGCCGACTTCCTTGTTGGTCTTGCCTTCGGCCACGAGCGCAAGCACCCGGTGTTCCTGGGGTGACAATGAGGCGAGATCCTCGCTCGTCGCACCGGATGATTGGGCGCGCACCAAACGCATGACCCGCGCGGTGGTGTCGGGGTCGAGGATGGATTTGCCGTCGGCCACGTCGATCAACGCCTGCACCAGGCCGGCGGGATCGATTTCTTTCAGCAAATAGCCCTGCGCGCCCGACGTGATGGCCTCGTAGATGAAATTATCCGTGGAAACCGAAGTGAGCACGACCACGCGCGTGTCGGGCTGGCTGCGCAAAATCGCCCGGCAGGCATCGAAGCCCGAGCCGTCGGGCAGGCGGATGTCGAGCAGCACGATGTCGGGCTTGAGGCGCGCGGCCTCGGCCACGGCGGCGGCGGCGGTGCCGGCCTCGCCGACCACGCGCAGCGGGGACAGTTTGTTCACGGTGAGCACGGTCTTGATGCCGCGGCGCACAAGCTCGCTGTCGTCAACAATCAGGATGCGGATAAAATTCATTTGGTGGAACTGGGTAGGGTAAAGGCGAGTTTCACGCGAGTGCCTTTTTCCGCGGCCGACTCGATGGAGAGCTCGGCGCCAAGCTCTCGCGCCCGCTCGGCAAAACTTTGCAGGCCGATCCCGCCGTTGCCGGCTTCCGCTGGATCGAAGCCGTGCCCGTCGTCGGTGATGGCAAGCTCGACGCCGCGGCTGTTGCGGGGCCGCAGCACGATGGTCACTTGCGTGGCCTGGCCGTGGCGCAGGGCGTTGCTGACGGCTTCGCGGGTTATTTGCAGCGCGTGCACGCGTTGCTCGTGGGTGAGGCGCGCGGCCAGGTTTTCGTCGATTTCAATCGTGGCTTTAAACGGCCGGACGCTTTTGCGGAATTCAATCAAGGCTTCCACGGCATGGGTGAACGTTTGCTGCTTGAGCGCCTCGGGCTCGAGACCGTTGATGAAATTGCGCACGTCGCGAATGGTTTCATTGAGCGCGTGGCGCGTCTGCTCGAGGCGTTCCTCCGCCTCGGCGGGATCGGTGCGCACCATTTCGCGGATCCCAGACAGCCCGAGGCCGGTGGCGTAGAGCGACTGGATGACGCCGTCGTGCAAATCGCGCCCGAGGCGTTCGTGCTCGTCGAGCGTGTGGCGCAGGGATTCTTCGCTGCGGCGGAGCGCCTCGCGCTGCGCAAAGTCCGACACGACCAGCCGCGCCACGCCGCCGAGCTCGCTTTTCTCCTGCAGCAGCGGGGCGATGGGCGCGGTGTCACCGCGCTTGAGGCTCTCGCTGATCAAGTTGAGCGGGTGCACCACCCAGCGCTGCAGGCCGAGGCCGAGCGCGACGATCACGAGCAAACCGAAAGCGAAGAAAATACGCGCCTGAAACATGACGGGAGCCAGCACCTCATGGAGTTTCGAGGTGTCGTAATCGATCGTGAGCATGCGCAACGGCCGGCCCCGCCAGTCGTCGAGCGATTGGTGAAGAAAAAGGTGGGACCCAACCGGTGGACCCGGGGAATCGCCTGGTGCAGACAGCGACACGGTGCTTTCGGTCAGGTCGGCGAGATTTTTCAAATAAGCATCGTCCCACCGGCGCGCGACCAGCCACCAGCCATGCAACGGCGTGCTGGCTGCCCGGTCGGTCGAGATGGGCGCAACGCGGACTTCGAGCAGGCCGGAGCGGCTCTCTATGAAAAAATGCGGCCGCGCCGAGCCGCCGACCAGCAGGGAAAAATCGGCAGGCGCGAGCGGCGGTGGCGCCAGCGTGCGGTCGTCGAGGCGGTTGACGCTGTAAACGAGCGAACCATCGGGCCGCAGCACCCACGCGGCCTGGGCGTTGAAGCCCGGCAGGTCGGCTTCGATATTGGCCCGTGACCATGCGGGGTCGGGTGTTTCCACGAAGTGCACCATCTCGCCCCACTGCGCATAGTCGTCGGCAAATTCCCGCAGGGACAATCCGCTCGTTTCCAGCCAGCGGTTGAGCAACGCCAGGCGCTCCTGGCGCACGCGGGCCAACAGTTCATCCGACTGCTGCTGTTCAAATGCGCGCAACATGAATAGTGCTGCCAGAAACGCGACGAGCAGCAGGCCCAGCAGCAGGGATAGACGGAGTTTGAGATTCATGCTGACGCTGGATAGGTCGGGGTAACGCTCATGGATACATGAGCGGCAACCGCGCTGCAAAGCGAAACGCGACGCAACGAAACCCATTTGCATAAGTTTGCCTAGGGCGGAACAGGCCTAATGAGTGTTTTCTTTGGACCGGTTGGGAAGGGGATGTATCGGTTTAAGAATATGGGAGAGAAGTGCAGCTGTGATCGTACAGTCTGAAATATTAGAATGTGGGCGGGGTGAGGACACCCCGCCCACAACACCTGCATCGCGGCGTAAAGCCACTCTCGCACTGATCAATTTATCAAACTGATACACTGTCTCGGCTAAAACGCGCTTGACTCACTGCCGTGGGTTTGAGTCTTTGACCGGCTCAGAACGTATCTCCGCCATGGCCAACACCAAATCTGCTATCAAAGCCGCCCGCAAAGCCCTCCGCTTCGCTGCGCGCAACCGCACGGTCAAAACCCGTCTCAAGACGCTGCACAAAAAATTCGACCTGGCTGTCACCAAAGGTGACGCCGCTGTCGCCCGGACCGTTGGCATCGCCTACGCCTCCGCGATGGATCGGGCCGTGAAGTCCGGTGTCGTCCACCGCAACGCCGCCAACCACGCCAAGAGCCACGTCGCCAAGTACGCGCTAGCCAAGGCCTGAGTCCGCCGCCTTTTTCTCCATCGTTACACCCTTGCCTCCGCCGCTTCGCGCCGCGGAGGCTTTTTGTTTTGGCGCATTTCATATAGTTTTCGCCACGAAGGATCACAAAGAACACAGAGAACAATCTTTCTTTGAGCTCTATGTGATCTTTCGTGGCAAAAAATCCGGCTGACCGTTTACCAAGCATCTGATCGGAGGGACCGACATCCTCGCCGTGGTCCAGGCGATATGGTCACGGTTTTATTTAAAATGATTAGGCGTGAATGAGGATTGAGCGGACGCGAACGTTTGCGTTTGTTTGCCTATCCGTGGATTCGCCGCCTCTCACCGCACGCCGACATTTCATTTCCTGGGACCGGCCGTTGCTGCCGCAGGCGGTGGCTTTTCTGGCCGGCGAGTGGAAGGGCGACGGCCCGCTCGATCTTTCCACATTGCTCGTGGTTGTGCCGACGCAGCAATCGGGCCGGCGGTTGCGCGAGGCGCTGGCCGAGCATGCCGCGGCCAGGGGCCAGGCGGCGTTCCCGCCGCGGGTGTTCACGCCCGACCGGCTGATCACCCAGGGTCTCGGGCCGGATGTGGCCGCGCGGCTTGAATCGCTCCTGGCGTGGACGGAGATTCTTCGCGCGCTCGATCTCGAGGCCTTTCGCGACGTGTTCCCCGTCGATCCGCCTGCGCGCGATTTTAATTGGGCGCTCCGCCTCGCCCGGGAGTTCACCCATTTGCAGGCCGTGCTGGCCGAGGCCGGGCTGCGGCTGGCGGACGTGAACGGGAAGACCGGCGAAAGTTTTTGCGAAGCGGCGCGCTGGCAGCAGCTCGGCGAGCTTGAGCGACGGCATGCGGAAAAACTGGCTGCGCTCGGTTTGCGCGACGCGCAGGCGGCCAAAATCGCCGCGGCAAAAAATCCGTCGCCGCTGGCGAACGTGGGGAAAATCATTCTCCTGGCCACGCCCGATCCGCTGCCGCTGGCGCTCGACGTGATCGCCGTTCATGCCCGCACGCTGACGCTCGAAGTCGTCATCTTTGCGCCGCCGTCCGAGGCCGATGCTTTCGACGGCTGGGGGCGTCCGCTTCCGCCGGGATGGGAACATCGGGCGCTGGTGCTGCCGGAGTTCGAGCAACGCGTGCACCTTTGTGCCGATCCCGCTGCCCAGGCGGAACGCATCGTGGCGGTGGCACAGGGTTACGGTTCGCCCGAAGGGCTGCTCGGGGTCGGGGTGGCAGACCACGAGGTGCTGCCGCTGTTGGAAAATGCGCTCATCCGCGCCGGACTCGCCGCCTATAATCCCGCCGGTCGCGCGCGCCTTGACGATGGGCTCTACCCCTTGCTGGCGTCGCTGGCGGCACTGGCTCGTGAACCATCGTTTGCGGCCGTCGAAGCCCTGGCCCGTTGCCCTGACTTCCTGGCGTTCCTGCAGGCGCGGCTGGGTCGCGAATTTTCCGCGGCGCGCTGGCTGGAGGGTCTCGATGAACTGCATGCCCGCCACCTGCCGGCCGACCTGTCCACCGCGCGGGCGCAGGCGGTGAAGTTGAAAAAATATCCCGGACTGATGCCGGCACTCGCGGCGATCGATGAACTGTGTGCGACGCTGGCGAATGATGAATTTTCCGCCGGTGTGTCCGCCGCCCTCGGGATGATTTTTGGCAACCGACAGCTCGACCTGGTGCGTGCCGGCGATGCCCGGCTCGAGGATTCCGCCACCGCCTGGATGGAAATCCTGCGCGAGTGCGCGGCGGCGGGCGCGCGTTTTCCCGGCCCGGCCAAAATTGCGTGGTGGGACCTGGCGTTGCAGTTGTTCGGCGAAAGTTTGCGCAACGAGGACAAGCCCGCCGGCGCGCTCGAATTGCAGGGCGTGCTCGAGCTTCTGTTTGAAGATGCGCCGCACCTGGCCGTCGCCGGGTTCAACGACGGCGCGGTGCCCGACTCTGTCGCGGGCGATCCTTTCCTGCCCGAGTCGATCCGCGAAAAGCTTGGCCTCAAGACGAACGCGGCGCGTTTCGCGCGCGATGCCTATGTCTTGCAGGCGCTGGCGGCGTGCCGGGCGCAGGGCGGGCGGATCGACCTGCTCTTTGGAAAAACCTCGGCGGCCGGCGACCCGTTGCGGCCCTCGCGCCTGTTGCTGCGCTGCGCCGATGCCGAGTTGCCGGCGCGCATTGCCTTTTTGTTTCGCGCGCCGGAGCAGGCGCAGGCGAATCCATCGTGGACGCGGGCCTGGCGGCTCACGCCGCGCCACGTCGCCGCGCCTGGGCCGGTGGCGGTGACGGCGCTGCGCCGATGGCTGGAGTGCCCGTTTCGCTTTTATCTGCGCCAGGTGCTCGGCCTGGCCGCGGTCGACCCGGCCAAGAACGAACTGGATGCGCGCGATTTCGGCGCGCTGTGCCATGCGGCGCTCGAGGCGATGGGCCACGAGGCCGCCTTGCGCGATTGCACCGATGCCGCGGTGCTGCGCCAGTTTTTGCTGGCGGAATTGGAGCGCCACACCCGCGCGTGCTACGGCGAAGCCCTGTCGTTGCCGCTCATCATCCAGCTTGAGTCGGCCCGCCAGCGGCTGGCCCGGGCGGCGGAGGTGCAGGCCAGTGAACGCGCGGCGGGCTGGGTGATCGAGCAGGTGGAGAAAAAAATTTCCGTCGAAATCGGCGGCCTGCTGGTGAAGGGGAAAATCGACCGCATCGACCGCCACGCGGAAACCGGCGCGGTGCGCGTGCTCGACTACAAGACATCCGATTCGCCCGCGTCGCCGCGCGACACGCATCTTCACGCGCCGCGCCAGGGCGAGACGCCGCCCGTGTGGGCTGTCTTCGAGCTCGATGGCCGGTCCCGCGCGTGGACCGATTTGCAGCTACCACTTTACCGGCACGCGCTGGCGGCGGAATTTCCCGGCGCGGTGGCCTGCGGTTATTTCAACCTGCCGAAGGCCGTGGGCGGGACGGGGCTGGCGCTCTGGGACGAGTACACGCCGGAATTGCACGCTGCGGCGGTGCGCTGCGCGGAGGGCGTGTGCGCGGCGATCCGCGCGGGTGAATTCTGGCCGCCGAATGAGCAGGTGCGCACTGATTACGACGAATTTGCGTCCTTGTTTCACCAGGGCGTGGCGGCGAGCGTGGCGTGGGAGGAGGCGAAGCCATGAGCATCCCGCGCCACGTGATGATCATCCCGCGCCACGTGATGATCCTGGCCTCGGCCGGCTCGGGGAAGACCTACGCGCTCACCAACCACTTTGTGAAGTTGCTCGCGCACGGCGCGCGGCCGGAGCGCATCGTCGCGCTCACTTTCACGCGCAAGGCGGCGGGTGAGTTTTTCGACGAGATTTTAAACAAGCTCGCGGGTGCGGCGCGTGACGCCGGCCGCGCGCGCACGCTCGCCAGCGAAATCGGGCAACCGCAGCTCGGGACGGCGGATTTCCTGAAAATGCTGCGCGCGGTGACCGAGGCCATGCACCGGTTGCGACTGGGCACGCTCGACAGCTTTTTTGCGCGCATCGCGCGGGCCTTTCCGCTCGAGCTTGGGCTGACGGGTGAGTTCGGGATTTTGCAGGAGCATGCGGCACGGCTGGAGCGGCAGCGCGTGCTGCGGCGGATGTTCACGCAAACCGGCGAGACGGATGGGGCGCAGAAGGAATTTATCGAGGCGTTCAAACGGGCGACGTTTGGCGCGGAGGAGAAGCGGCTGGGCAAACTGCTCGATGGCTTTCTCGACCAGCACCAGGAGATTTACCTGGCGGCGCCGGACAAGGAATTTTGGGGCAATCCGGCGCGCATCTGGCCCGGGGGCAATCCGTGGCTGGGCGCAAGGAGTGATCCCAAACTTGCGGTGCGGGCGTTGCGTTCGTGGTTCAGCGGGGCGGAAATTGGCGACAAGCAACGGGAGCGTTGGGGCGCATTTCTCCTCGCCCTGGAGAGGTGGACGCCGGGGGCCACGCCGCCGCGCGAGCTGGCCTATGTGCTGGAAAAGGCGCTGGCTGCGTGGCGTGAACTCGTGGCCGGGCGGGCCGGGCTGGAGTTTGACCGGAAAAAGCAGGAACTGGATGGGCCGGCCTGCGCCGCGCTGGCCGATCTCGTGCGGCAGGTCGTGGGCGGCGAACTGGCGCGCCGGCTCGAGACCACCCGCGGCATCTTCGACGTGTTGCGCGGCTACGAGGCGTTTTATCACGATGCGGTGCGGCGGGCGGGCAAGCTCACGTTTGCCGACGTGCAGCGACTGCTCACGCCGGACGGGGGTGGGGCGCGGCCGCTGACGCGCGACGCGGAGGCCGTGGACCGGCTCTATATAGATTACCGGCTCGATGCGGAGATCGACCACTGGCTGCTCGATGAATTCCAGGACACGAGTTTTGGCCAATGGAGCGTGCTGCGCAATCTCATCGACGAAGCGGTGCAGGATGCGTCCGGCGCGCGCAGCTTTTTCTGCGTGGGCGATGTGAAGCAGGCCATCTACACCACCTGGCGGGAGGGCGATCCACGGTTGTTTCGCGAAATTTTCAACCACTACAACGCCGCCATGCCCGGCGCGATTGAGGAGAAGCAGCTCGTGTCCTCATGGCGTTCGGGCCCGGCCTTGATTGAGATGGTTAATGCCGTCTTTGGCCAGCGTGTGGCGTTGGCCGCCTTGTTTCCCGGCGGCGCCGCCGAAAACTGGAATCGCGAGTGGCGCGACCATGTCTCGGCCGTGCCGTCGCGCACCGGGCAGGCGGCCTGGCTGCAGGCGGCGGATGAGAACGCCCGTTGGGCGCTGGTGCTGAAACTGCTCCAGGAAATCCAGCCGCTCGCCCACGGATTGACGTGCGCGGTGCTCGTGCAGAAAAATGAGACGGCGGCGGAGCTCGCGGATTTTTTGCGGCGCGAAGGCGGCCTGCCGGCGGTGGCAGAATCCGATCTGCACGTAGGCATCGATAATCCGCTCGGCGCCGCGCTGCTCGCACTGCTCCAGGCGGCGGCGCACCCGGGCGACACGCTGGCAGGGGAGCATTTGCGGATGACGCCGCTTGGCGCGCTGCTCACCGGGGAGAAACTCGATGGGCCCGAGGCCCTGACCGGACGCGTGCTGGGCCAGATCCATGCGGAAGGGTTCGAGCGCACCATTGAGGCGTGGCTGAAAAAATTGGAGCCGCGGCTGGCGCCGGGCGATGCGTTCAGCCGCAAGCGCGCGCGCCAATTTGCGGCCGCGGCGGGGATGTTTGATCAAACGGGCAGTCGCGACATCGCGGAATTCGTGCAGTTTATGAAACTGTACAAAGTGCGCGATACGGAGAGCGCGACGGTTATCCGCGTGATGACCATCCATAAAGCCAAAGGGCTGGGCTTCGACCTTGTGCTGTTGCCCGATCTCGAGGGCAGGAAGCTGGACCAGCGGCGCGAGGGTCTGGCGGTGCAAAAGACGCCGGCGCGTTCGGTCGAGTGGGTGCTCGACCTGCCCAGTGAAATTTTTCGGGAGCACGATCCGGTGCTTGCCGCGCACGTGGGCGCAGCCGAGGCGGAGGCCGGTTATGAAAAACTTTCCCTGCTTTATGTGGCGATGACCCGGGCCAAGCGCGCCATGTATGTGATCACCGAGCCGGTGGGTGCATCGAAGTCGCGGAATTTTCCCCGCGTGCTGGCCGACACGCTGGGCGCGAATGCCGGGTCGGTGCGAGTGGGCGCGCTCAATCTCGATGGCGCCTGGACCAGCGGCGATGCGGACTGGCATACGAAGCTGGCCGCGCCGGCGGAGCCACGGCAAATTTCGCAGGAAATTGGGTTGATCAAGGCCGAGGCCGCGGGGCGTGCGCCGCGCCGGCTCGCGCGCCAGCCGTCGGCGGAGAAAACCGGCGTGATGGCCGCGGCGCGGGTGTTCGCGCTCGAGGGCGCAGTCGCGGCGGATTTTGGCACAGCGGTGCACGCGTTGCTGGCGGAAGTGGAGTGGGTGGGTCAGGGCGGCGTGGAAAAATTTGCGGAAGCCTGGACGATGCGCGGCGGGGCGGGGGAGGAGGCGCTGGCCTGCCTGCGCGCGCCGGAACTGGCCGCGGTCTGGACGCGGCCAGACCGGGCGGAAGTGTGGCGTGAGCGGGCGTTTGAGGTGGTGATTGACGGCGCATGGGTGACCGGTGTGTTTGACCGCGTGGTGGTCGAACGCGACCAGGCCGGCCGTGCCGTGCGCGCAACGGTGTTCGATTTCAAAACCGACCGGGTCGCGGGCGAGGCAGATGTGGCCGCGACGGTGGCGCGGCACGCGGGGCAATTAAATTTGTATCGGCAGGTGGCCGCGGTGCTCACGGGCCTGGATGGGGCGGCTGTTGCGTGCGAACTTGTGCTCACCCGGTTGCGACGACTTGCGCGTGTGCCGCGGATGTCGAAATAAATTCTGGCTTTACAGCGTGGCACGAGGGTCGCACGGTGCGACTTACCAATTTATTTCAAACCATGGGTAACCTAAAAAAGAAACGCCGCCTCAAGATGAACAAGCACAAGCGCCGGAAGCGCTTGAAGTCGAACCGCCACAAGAAGCGCACGTGGCAGAAGTAGTCGTGCTGGCGTGGCGCACCATGCGCCCGATTGCACCCGCCGCTGGCCCATGCGCGGCGGGTTTTTATTTGCGCGGCCGGCGGCTGGCACGAGCCGGTTAGGTCGCGGGCGCACGATTTTCACCGGCGCGCGCGACCGACGGGCAAGTTGCTGGCGAAAAACAAGCTGCGCTTTAGTCTTGTCATAACGGCGGGGTTGAAAGAACTTTTGCCCCTCAATTATCCAGCCATGGATTTGCCGGCTCAGTCGCGCTTTTGGCGTGATCCGCGCCGGGAAAGTCCAGGCCACACCGCATGTTTTTTTCCGCCAAGTCCAAAGGTTTTTTTATCGACCAGAACGAGCACGCGACGCTGGTTGCGCGCACGTCGGCGCCCACGGGCGCGATGGTCGTGGAAGAAGTGCGCGAGTGCGCACCGGGTGATAACGCGGCGCTGTCGGCGGCCTTGCTGGAGCTCCAGCACAAAAAAACATCGGGCGGCTATGTGCATGCCACCTGTGGCGTGAGCCCGGCAAAACGGCTGGTGCGTCGCGCGACGCTTGACCTGAAACGCGTAAAAGAGCCGGAGTACATGAACGAGATGATCTCATCGCAGTTTCGCGTGGAGCCCGCCCAATACGCCCTGGCCATGCTTAATGCCAGCGATGGCCTGGACTACGATTTCAACAAAGCGGCGCAAAAAGAAGTCGTGGTCTGCGGCCTCCCGTCCGACGAAGTCCTGGCGATGCAGGATGCGTTGCTGGAGTTGAACATTTATCCGGACCGGCTCGAACTTTCCACCGTGGCGGCGCTTGGTTTGCTGGCCGACTATCTGGCTTTCACAAAAGCGAAGACCCCGGTGCTGGTGCTCGAGTTGGGAACGGACATGACGCATTCGTTCATTGTCACAGCCGGGGGGCTCGATGCCGCGCGACCCATTCCCCAGGGGTTTGAGTCCATGATCCCGGTCGTGCAGAAGGAACTTGGGTTGAAGGACGAGGAATCGGCCAAGAAGCTATTTTATTCAAACACCTTCGACTTTACCGGCATGGGCAGCGCGCTGATCAAAAAGCTGGTCAAGGAGCTGCAATCGTCGATCGGTTTCTATGAGGTGCAGACCGGGCAATCGATCGGTCAGGTGCTTTGCATGCAGGTGCCGCCGAAAATGACGTGGATCGATGGAGCCATCGCCGGCATGCTCGGGGTGGCCGGGTTCCAGGCCGAACTGCAGCCATGGCTGCAGACTCACGGGATAACCATTGCTGAAGAGGCGGCGGTCGCCGGCCGGGACTTGCGCTGGCTTGGCGTGCTCGGTCTCATGGCCCAATATAATAACAATGGCTCTGTTTAAACTAAAAAAGGGCGAGAACGCCGCGGTCTCGCTCGTGCCATCCTGGCATCCCAATTTTCGCAACTTTGATCGGTTGCCGGACGTGAAAGTGGTGCGCACGTCGTTCTTTGTGAACTGCGCGGCCATCGTGATCACCATCGGCTTTCTCCTCTATTTCGGGCTGCAGGAATACAATCTGCGCGGAATTCACGTGCAGATCGCCGACTTGGATCGTCAGATCAGTGACAACACCAAACCCAGCGAACAGGCCGTCCGGCTTTACCGACTTTTCCAAGACGAAGAGAAGAAGGTCGCGGGAGTGGCCGATTTCTTGAAAACCGATTTTATCCAATCCGACTTTATCATTGAGCTCGGACAGTCGCTGCCAAAAAATATCGCGCTTAACGAGATCGATGTGCGTGATGGCGGAGTCTCCATTCGTGGCATCGTGCGCGGAACGTCCTCCGATGAAGCCAGTGGAGAGGCCCAAGCCTATATCAACCAATTGCAAGCCGATCCAAGTTTAAGCCAGAAGTTTGAAACCATTACCATGCCCAACATCGACCGCGGTTCCAAGCCGAACGAGCTCGATTTTCAAATTTCGATGAAAACAAAAAGCGGGGCGAAGCCATGAATGCGATCGCGCTTCCTAACTTTATAAAAAAGCAACCCGTCGCCGTGGTTTGCGCGCTGTTTTGCGTTGCCCTGGCCGTGGCGATTTATTTCCGAAAAGATACCTTGGCGACGGCCCAGGCTGAGCTCGACGACAAGACCTCGCGAGCCAACCATCTCAAGGAAAATGTCGACAGCGCCACCAGTGTTAACAAGGCCGACCGGCTTGATGAGCAATTGGCGACGATGACGCAGGCCACCCAGGCCATCGAGGCGCGCCTGGTGCATGTCGACCAACTGGCGGTCAATAAACAATATTTCTACAAAATTGAGTCGGAGACGCAAACCAAGCTTACCAGTCTCAATCAAACCGGGGTGATGGCTGCGGGCAAAAATTCGGGAAATACCGCCTATGTCGCCGTCGTCTACTCCGTCAATGTTGAAGGCACCTATGCGCAATTGCTGGATTTTATGCGCCGGGTCGAAAACGGCGACCACTTTTCACGCGTGCAAGGCCTGACCCTCTCTCAGGCCGGTGGCGGCGATAACACCCCCGGCCATGCTTCACTTGGCCTCCAACTTCAATTGCTCGGACTACCATGAATTCGCCCGATCGCTATATTTTGCCTGTTTTGGCCTGGTCGATTCTTGCGGCGACAGCTGCGGCAAAATCCGATCTGGCCAGCCCCGAGAAACGCCATGGCTCTATCACGCAAGCCTTGGCGCTGGTCCAACCGGTGACACCCGCACCATTGCCTGCCGATTTAAAGAATCCCTTTATTTTGTCTCGCGAAGAAAAAACCACCGGGGGGGCCAGACAGATGGCTGGCGATCATCAGGTTCTTGAGGCTGTCGCATCCCATCTTGCCCCATCGGGCGTTGTGCAAGTCGGTGACAGTCCAATGTTGCTTTTAGGTGAAAAAAGGCTGAAAGTTGGTGATTACCTTACAATTACCTTTGAAGGCACCGAGTATATGGTAGAACTATCCGCAATCAACCATTCGAGTTTCACCCTTCGTCTTAACAAAGAAGAAATCACGCAGCCTATCAATCCCTGACGACCATGAGAAAATTTACCCATCTTACCCTCCTTCTCGCGTTGGCTGTTGTGCGTATCAACGCCCAGCCGGCGGCTCCTGTGACTCCGGCCCCTGCTGCTCAACCGGCGGCTCCGGCTGCCCCAGCTGATAATCAACCCGCGCCTCCGGCTGCACCTGCTGATGCTCAACCGGCGGCTGCACCTGCTGATCAATCGGCTAATCCAGATGAGGTTTCCATCAAAGACACCGAAGCCGCCAAGTTGATTGTGACCAAGGGAACCAAAGACACGCTTTCGGTCGATTTCCCCAACGAGGATATCCGCACCATCCTGCGCAATGTGGCTGATCTCTTTGAATTGAACCTGGTGATTCCAGACACCCTGCAGGGCAAGGCCTCCATTAAACTGCGGGATGTCACTTGGCGCCAGATTTTCCAAGTCGTGCTTGCTCCTGCTGGCTACACTTACATTGAGGACAATAATATCATCAAAGTCGTCAATGTGGATTCGCTCAATCAGGAGCCGGTGACGACGGAAGTGTTCGTCCTCAGTTATGCCAAGGCGGCCGATATCTCACCTTCAGTTTCCCCGTTGATCGATGCCACCGCCGGTGGCAAGGTTCAGGTCGATACCCGGGCCAATGCCCTTATCATCACCGAGCGCCCGACCCGCATTAAACGCATCAGCGCCATTCTAACTGACCTGGATAAACCCACGTCGCAAGTGATGATCGAGGCAAAGTTCTTCGAGACGGCCCAGAACACCACCAAAAATACTGGCGTTAACTGGAGCTCCCTCGCTAATTACCATGTTGGGGTAGCCGGGACTCTTACGGGAGGGCCGGTTAACACGGTTTACAATCAAGGCAGTGGTGTGACCAAGACCACCGTGCTCGGTACTTCCCCCACAACGATCACCAATACATTTACTTCCACTCTTACCCACGCAACCACGGCCGTATTTACGGCTGATCAATTTTCGCTTGTTCTCAGTGCGTTGCAGACCGACTCAAACACCAAACTGGTGTCAGATCCCACCGTCGTCACGCTCAACAATGTCGATGCTTTTATCAATGTAGGCACGGAATACCCGATTCCCAGTTATCAGTATAACACGCAAACCGGGTCCTTCGAGGTTAGCGGGTTTGAATATAAGGACATCGGTATTATTTTAAGAGTCACCCCGCAGGTCAATGTCGATGGGTTTATCAAGCTCACGCTCCAGCCGGAAGTCAGCAGCATCAGCGGCACGGTAAATTTTGGCGGTGCCAGTGGCGCCTCGATCCCGATCATTTCCACCCGCAAGGCAATCACCCAGGTCACGCTCAAGGATGGCAGCACGCTTGGCATCGGCGGCCTGTTGCAAACCAACACGGTGAAGGGGAGTACCAAGGTTCCCTTGCTGGGTAATATTCCGGTTTTGGGCCGGCTCTTTGACTCGAATGCTGATACCGGCAGCGGACAGGAACTATTGATCTTTATCACCGCAAAAACGATCAATCCCGAAGGCGGATCGGTCAGCGATGTGTTTGATCCTCGCCTCGTGCGTCAGATTGGCGTTCGCAAAGACGAAATGCCTGCCTATCGCGATGGCTCCGATCCCTTCGCGCCATCTTCGCCGGAGGCGAAGTAAGCAAGGAGTTTTGCTCTATTTTCTTGTGGGTGCATCCGCTGGCGGGTGCACCCATTTTTTTGGCGAAAATCTGGCGATCGACCTGAAATCCATTGACAGAAAACTCAATGCGGCCAACGTTCGACCTTCCTCTGTTGCAGGGTGGAGCAGCCTGGTAGCTCGTCAGGCTCATAACCTGAAGGTCGTTGGTTCAAATCCAACCCCTGCACCCAATTTAACTCTCTTGTAACTGAAAGGTTGCGAGAGAGTTTTGGTTTATAAATGGGCCGTTCCGGCCATCCTGAGTTAACGGCCGTTAACAGAGGGAAACCGTATTGAACGCGGACCCAACTAAGGACCCAAGTGAACCGCAAAAAACTGACCCTACCCAGGGGCACCGTACTCTAGACTCGGACGAGCAACCGTTCGCGGATTTGTTTCCAGTTCGCAGCAGACATCGATTCAAGATTGCCGCGCAACGTGTCATCCAGGCAGCGGTGACGGGCTTTGGCGCCTCCAAGGCGAAGATCTTTTGAGCATACGCTCATACCAACGCCGCCTGAAATCTTTCCGAACAGGTTTGTAATAATGTCTGAGGGGAATCTCGACTGTCTTGGGGGCCTGTGACAAGTCGGACGAGTTCAAGGGCTACCCGAGCATTCAATATGTCGCTCGGAACGCATGCATGCCGCGAACATTGGCCCGACGGATCCCAACCGCGCGTTTGACGCGTAGGTCTTCAGCAGAAAATCCGGCCTCTAACAGGACTTTCTCGATCCGGTAAGTGATGCCGGCCGGGTTTGCCTTATACATGGCTGCCTGATCTGGAAAACATCTCGGCCACGATTAATTGATGCAACTTATTGGCTAATATCAACAATGAGAGTGTTTTCTGGCACGCAATTTTAACCAGAAAATGTTTTTTTGCAGTTGTCTTGCGCGGGGTGTTCAACCCAGCGTCTTGGCTCCGCTTCTGCTGACAGTCCCCCTCCAGCTCAACTAACATGTGTGCCTTGGCCAGGAAAGCCCCCGACCGCAATCGGAGATTTTTTTCGTTGGCCAATTGTTTTGTCGGGATCGCCTTTTTCTTGCTTGGGACTGCTGTAGCCCGTGCGCAAACCCAGATTGATACCGCGCTGGTGCGGCATGCACCCGCAATCAACAGTGCAACGGTGATTGGCTCGCTCCAGCAGATGAGCGGAGAAAATGTCAGCCTCAATGGCAATGCCTCCATCAGTGGTGATCTGCTCGTGCCGGGTACGCCAAAAGCGACCCTCAATGGCCATCCCAATTTTGGCGGCACCATCGCGGGCGCCGGTAGCGCTGCTCCCTCTAGTTACACTGTCACGCTCAACGGCAATTGCTCGCTTGGCCATCTGCGCACGCGCACCGATCCCGTGATCCTTCCCACGGTCAGTGCGCCGCCCCAACCCGCCGGTACGCGCGACGTCGCGCTCAACTCCCCTGGCCAGGACGTGGGCAATTTTTCCACGCTGCGCAATCTTACGCTTAACGGCAATGTGGGTCAGGCGGCTATCCCGCCCGGCACCTACGGCACCTTTACCGCTAACAGCAACAGTGGCTTCACTCTCGGCGTGGCTGGCGCGACCCAACCCGCCATCTACAACCTGCAAGGCCTCACGCTCAATAGCAGCAGTCAGTTGCAGATCGTTGGGCCAGTTGTCCTGACCCTGGCCGGCAGCCTCACGCTCAATAGCACGGCGGGCACTTCGACGCACCCCGAATGGCTCACGCTCAATGTCGCTTCCGGCAGTGTGACTCTTAATGGCAATGTCATTCTCTACGGTTTGGTCGCCGCACCAGCCAGTGCAGTAACGCTCAATGGCAACAGCCAGCTCATCGGTGGGCTTATTTCTGACCGGCTCACCATGAACGGCAACAGCTTCCTGCGTTTGCAAGTAACCACCCAGCTGCCGCCGGTGATCACCAGCTCATTAACCGTAACCGGTCAGGTGGGCGCAGCGTTCTCCTGCCAGGTTACGGCCACCAACAGCCCGACGAGTTACAATGCGACCGGGCTTCCTCCAGGACTCAGCGTCGATACCTCGACCGGCTTGATCACCGGCACGCCGACCACTGCGGGAACAAACCATATCACGATCAGCGCCAGTAATTCCGGCGGCACCGGTTCGGCCACCTTGGTGCTCACGGTTAATCCGGAGCCGGTGACCTTCGACGTTTCGCCCGTATCATTCACTTATAACGGCAGCGAGCAGGGCCCGACGATCACGCCGTCCATCTCCGGCGTAACTTTTTCGATCAGCGGAACGGCTTCGGCCACGTCCGCTGGTTCTTACACGGTGACAGCGACCGCCACCGGTAATTACTCCGGGACCAGCGGACCGATTGGCTGGACGATCGCAAAAGCGACATCCGTGGTTTCCTGGGCGACGCCGGCGCCGATCGTTTACGGCATGCCACTTGGCTCAACTCAGCTCAACGCCACGGCGAATGTGCCCGGCGCTTTCATCTACACTCCGCCTGCCGGCACCGTGTTCGGCGTCGGTTTGCAAACACTAACGGTGTTGTTCACGCCGGCCGACATCACCAATTACACCAACGCTTCAGCCTCGGTTTCGCTGCCAGTGAATGCCGAACCGGTGACGTTCACGGTTTCACCGGTGTCGTTCACTTACAACGGTAGCGTCCAGGGCCCGACGATCACGCCGTCCATTTCTGGCGCAACTTATTCGATCAGCGGAACGGCTTCGGCCACGTCCGCTGGTTCTTACACGGTGACAGCGACCGCCACCGGTAATTACTCCGGGACCAGCGGACCGATTGACTGGACAATCGCGAAAGCGACGCCGGTTGTTTCCTGGGCGACACCGGCGCCGATCACTTACGGCACGGCGCTTGGCGCAACCCAGCTCAACGCCACGGCGAACGTGCCGGGCACGTTCGCCTACAACCCGGACATCGGCACTGTGCTCGACGTCGGAACGCAAACGCTGTCGGTATTGTTCACGCCGGCTGATGCCGCCGACTACATTGCTACTTCGGCCTCGGTCCCGCTTCAGGTGAACGCAGAGACGGTGACTTTTACCGTTTCACCGGGGTCGTTCACTTACAATGGCAGCGCCCAAGGACCGACGATCACTCCGTCAATTTCCGGCGCGACCTACACGACGAGCGGAACCGCTTCGGCCACGGCCGCCGGTTCCTACACGGTGACCGCCACCGCCACCGGCAATTACTCCGGGACCAGCGGACCAACCACGTGGACAATCGCGCAAGCAACACCGGTGGTTTCATGGCCGACCCCCGCGACAATTACTTACGGCACCGTACTTGATTCAACCCAACTCAATGCCACGGCGGACGTGCCGGGTGCCTTCATCTATGCCCCGGCCGCCGGCACCGTACCCAACGCCGGAACCCAGACGCTGTCGGTTGCATTCACACCGACCGATACCACCGACTACAGCAACGCTTCGGCTGCGGTCTCCCTGCAGGTGAATCTGCCGCCAACCGTGTCGCTGATGGCACCGGCCAGTGGAGCTCTGTTTGTTGCACCGGCCTCAATCACCCTGACGGCCGCGGCGAACTCCAGCAGCGGCACGATCAGCAAAGTCGAATTCTACCAGGGCACGACGCTGCTCGGCACGGCGACCACGGCGCCGTATCAGTTCAATTGGCCGAGCGTTGCTGCCGGCAATTACAGCCTGACGGCCAAAGCCTACGATAATCTCAATGCGAGTACGGTCTCCCAGGTGGTGAATATTATCGTGGATGCTCCGCCCACGGTCTCGCTCACCACACCGGCCAGCAATGATGTCTTCGTTGCGCCGGCCACGGTCTCCCTCGTCGCCACGGCGAACTCCAGCGGCGGTACGATCAGCAAGGTGGATTTTTACCAAGGTGCGACATTGCTGGGCACGGCGACCACGGCGCCGTATCAGTTCAATTGGACCAATGTCTCCGCTGGAAATTACGCGTTGACGGCGATCGCCACTGACAATCTTGGCGTGGCCACTACGTCCTCGGTGGTTAATATTGTTTCTGACACGCCGCCGACCGTCTCGCTCACGGCGCCGGCGAATAAGACCATCTTGGTTGCGCCGGCTACAGTCTCGCTTGCCGCCACGGCGAACGCCAGCGCGGGTACAATCAGCAAAGTCGAATTCTACCAGGGCACGACGCTGCTCGGCACGGCGACCACGGCGCCATATCAGTTCAATTGGGCCAGTGTCGCCGCCGGCAATTATACCCTGACGGCCAAAGCCTATGATAATTACAATGTGGGCACCGTGTCGTCTTCGGTCGCCATCATCGTGGATGAAGCTCCGACGGTTTCGCTCACGGCGCCGGCCAACCATGCGGTTTTCGCTGCGCCGGCCGCGATCATGCTTGCCGCCAAAGCGAACTCCAGCGGCGGCACAATCAGCAAGGTGGATTTTTACCAAGGTGCGACATTGCTGGGCACGGCGACCACGGCGCCGTATCAGTTCAATTGGACGAATATTGCCGCCGGTGCGTATTCCCTGACCGCTGTGGCGACGGACAATCTCGGGGTCAGCACAACCTCGTCGGCCGTGGCCATTATTGCCGACACGCCGCCGACTGTGACGCTGACCGCGCCAACCGACAAAGCCGTCATCGCCCCGTCGGCCGCGGTGACGCTGACCGCGACAGCCAGCGCCTCCAATAATGGCACGATTAGCAAGGTGGACTTTTATCAAGGCACGACGCTTTTGGGCACCGCGGCCGCTCCCGTTGCCGGCCAACCCGGAAGCTATCTCTTGACTCTCAGCTCTGGACTCTCGACTGGTCAGTACACCCTGACCGCCATCGTGACCGACAGCCTCGGTATTGCCATGACCTCGCCGCCTACAGCCATCACGGTGGATATACCGCCCACGGTGTCGCTCACATCGCCGCCGGCCGACGCGACCTTTGTCATGCCGTCGCCCATTGTGCTTACGGCGACCGCCAGCGCCTCTGCTGGCGAAACGGTCAGCACGGTGGAATTTTTCTACGGCAGCACCAGCCTCGGCTTGGGTGAGCCAGTCTCCGGTCAGCCCGGAACCTACCTCTTAACTCTCAGCTCTGGACTATCTCCTGGCTCCTACGCCCTGAACGTGGTTGCCACCGACAACCTCAATGTGTCCACCACGTCGTCGCCCGTTTCCATTTTCGTCATCCTCGATCAACCCCCTACGATCACTCCGGATAACCCTTCACCCACTTTCGGTTCCTCCGATAATGTTTCTGTGTCCTTCGACGCCAGCGATGCCGTTGGGCCCGTTTCGAAAGTGGAGATATACCGCGACGGCATCCTGGACAGCACCCTGGCTAGCCCCACCTCGGGCTCCACTTGGAGCTTCACCGAAGGCTCCAATCTTCCGCCCGGCACCTACACTTATGTCGGAGTTGCTTATGACAATTATGGCGGCAAGACCCCTTCGTCGCCGGTGACCGTGACCGTGCTGGCCAGTATGCCTTACCTGACGGACTTTGAAGCGAGCGAAGGGTATAACCTTGGTTCGCTTAACCATCAACTCGGCTGGAGCGTGAACCAAGGCTCGGCTTCGGTTGCCAACTTGGGCGTGGGTGCCGCGCACGGTTCGCAATCAGTTGTGCTCCAGCCCGGCGCGCCGGCGCAAATCATGCAAACTTTTGCGCCACTGGCCGGCAAGAATATCATCTTCGTCGATTTCTACGCCAAACCCGTGGCGGAAGCCGACGTCACGACCGCCACCACTTTCAATATCGGCAGCGCGCGCTTCGCCTTCGTGCTCAACGGAGGGCAGGGGATGTTGGAAGCGTTCAATGGCAATGGCTCCGGAGGCGGCACTTGGTCTCCAACCAAATTTATCGCGTCACTCACCGCTGGCAACCAATCGCAAAACTGGATTCACCTCACCGCCCGCCTCGATTTCACGCAGGGCACTTGGGATCTCTATGCCGGCGGCGCCATGGTCGCGGCCAACCAGGGCTTCCTCGACAGCACCAGCACAATGCTGACTTCATTCTCGGTGCAAGGCGATGCTGCGACCGCTTCCGAAATCGACGACATTTTGGCCGGCACCAATAATCCGCTCTTTGCCGATGTGAACAACGACGGCATCGACGACGCGTGGGAGCAGAAATATGGCCTGAACCTCTCCACCAACGACCGCAACCTCGACCCCACTGGCAATGGCCAGACCGTTCTGTACGATTACATCAACGGCCTCGATCCGACCGATTACTACAGCGGCGTCCTGCCGGTGCTCACTTCGCTCGTGGATCCCAGCGGCGTGCCCGGGGCGCAAGGCTTGGTTTCAGTCAAAGTCACGCGAGCGTCCGATGGATCGGTTCTTGCCAATGCACCGGTCGCTTTTGCCGTTACCATGGGTGCCAGCCAGGTCTCGGCCACTGCGGGCGGCACTGGTTCCACGCAAGTCAAAGTGCTGACCAACGCTTCGGGCATCGCCCAAGCCTATATAAACTTTACCAGCTTTGCCGCTGACGTTCTCGTCGCCACCGCCCAAAGCGGCAGCCAGACGACCAGCCTTTCCATCGATATTTATCCGACCGATCCAAACGTGCAAGGCCCCCTGAATTTGATGGCCGGTGGAGACGCGGTGCTTTGGCAGGATGCGTCAAATGTAACGCGGCTTTGGGGCCGTAACAACCAAGGGCAGTTGGGTGACGGAACGGTTATCGGTCGCTCGCAAATGCGCCGGATCAGCGGCGTGACCCAGCCTTTGATCAGCGCGGCGCTGGGTGAAGGCCATGGCTTGGCGGTTACCCATTCCGGGCAGGTCTATACTTGGGGCGATAATTATTTCGGCCAGCTGGGTGATGGGACCCAAGTC
The DNA here is from genome assembly GCA_035569995.1 of Opitutaceae bacterium. Classification (GTDB taxonomy): domain Bacteria; phylum Verrucomicrobiota; class Verrucomicrobiia; order Opitutales; family Opitutaceae; genus DASRHD01. The sequence goes on from DATMLS010000073.1 coordinate 36,714, forward strand.
AGCCATCACACGGCCGTGATCCTCACCGGCCTGACCGGAATCACCCAGGTTGCCGCCGGCGATGAACACAGCTTGGCCCTGCGTAGCGACGGCACCGTCTGGGCTTGGGGTGGCAATCAGTCGGGACAGTTGGGCGATGGCACCAAGGTTAATCGCTCCGCTCCGGTGCAAGTTCCCGGCCTGGCCAATATCATTCAGGTCGTTGCCGGTGCGCGGCACAGCGCCGCCTTGGCCAAGGACGGCACGATTTGGGTCTGGGGTTCAAATGAGTTTGGCCAGTTGGGTGGGGGTGCCGCGATAGCCGACAGTTCCACTCCGATCGCGCTCGCCGGACTGAGCCAGGTGTTGGAATTGGTTTCCGGCCGGCAGTTCTTGCTGGCGCTCAAAGCCGACGGGACCGTGTGGGCTTGGGGCGATAATCACGCCGGCCAGCTTGGCGTGGGCACGACTACGACGGTCACTTTGCCGCAGCTCAACCCGACGCTTTCTGGAATCAAAGCCCTGGCCGCGGGCAACAATCATGCCGTGGCCTTGGATGACTCTGGCACCGTGTGGGTGTGGGGCGCCAACGACTCCGGCCAATTGGGCAACGGCACTAACACGGCCAGTGCGACGCCGGTGGCGCTTGGCTTGACCGGCGTGCAGGCCGTGGCGGCCGGTTATGATCATGTGGTCGTGGTGAAAGCCGACGGCACGTTGTGGGCCTGGGGCCTCAACACTTTTGGCCAGTTGGGTAATTCAACGGCGAGTGCCTTTAGCAACGTTCCCATCGCGGTGGCTCCGCCGAACGACTAACCCCATGACCAGATTTATTTCCAGTTTCCTTGTCGTTGCCGGGCTGCTTGGCCTGGCCGGCCCTTCGCTGCGGGCCGATAATGGCGTCTGTGCGTCTGTCGTGATCCAGATCGATCAACAATTCACCTTCGAGCGCTCAGGTTTCCAAGCCAGTCTCAGCATTTCCAATGGCCAGCCTGCCTCCTTGGATAATTTTAGCGTCACGCTGAACTTTACCGATGCCAATGGGAACCCGGTGGCCTTTGCCACCGATGCGGCCCCCAACGCCAACGGCCTGTTTTATTACCGGGTGCAAACCGGCTACACCGCCCTCAGCTCAATTCCTGGCGGCTCCTCGCAAAAAATCGCCTATTTGATTGTCCCGGCCTTGGGCGCGGCCGGCACCAGCGCCAGTGGCAGTTTGTATAATGTGGGAGCCACGATTCAATATAGTATCAACGGGACCGCGCAAACCGTCCAGGTTGTGCCCGCCCCGATCACGGTGCAGCCGATGCCATTGCTGCAATTGCAGTATTTCCTGCCGGGTGATGTTTACGGGGTCGATCCCTTCAATCCCACGCTACCGGCGCCGAGTGTGCCCTTTCCCGTGGGAGTGCGCATCATCAACAATTCTCCCTACGCCACGGCCAAGCAGGTGCAGATTCAGTCCGGCCAGCCCCAGATCATTGACAACAAACTTGGGTTGCTGGTCGATTTCCAAATCATCGGCTGCCAGGTCAATGGCGCGCCGGCCCAGCCTTCCCTGTTGGTAAATTTTGGCGACATCGGCCCCCAGCAGGTCTCGATGGCAGATTGGCTGATGGTTGCCTCATTGTCGGGAAAATTCATCAGCTTCACCGCCCAGATTTCGCATGATCCGCAACTCGGCGGAGCCCTCACCTCGCTTATTCCCGAGAGCGCCATTAGCACGCACCGGTTGATCGGGCTCGTGCAGGTGGATCTGCCCGGCCGGGACGCCATCCCTGATTTTCTGGCCACGGATGCGATGGCCGGCGATTACAGCAGCGTCCAAGTTTACGAGTCGGACAACAGCCAGGCAAGCGAACAGGTCGATTACTTCGCGCCAGGGAATACCTCGGTGTCGCTTTCTTCTTCCGGCAGCAATTCCGTGTTATCGGTCAACACCACGAGCGTGATGATGTACGTGCGCGCCCCGAGCCCGATTGCGGCGGACCAAAACGTCAGCGCGGTGCGTTCCGATGGCAAAAAACTCCCCGCGGCCAATTGCTGGGTTTCAAAATCCAAGGATAACAGCAACAACTGGGTTTACTGGCTCAACCTTTTCGACACGAGTGTGCAGCCCAGCCTGACCTATAACCTTGCTTTCAGTAACCCGGTCGATCTGACGGCACCGCCGGTCGTGACCATCATTGGCGGGCAAAATTTTCAAGTGCTGCCGGGCCACCTGCTGACCGTCAAAGTTGCGGCCACCGATCCCAATAATCTGATCCCGGTTCTTTCCACCGGCAGCCTGCCCGATGGGGCGGTCTTCACCAATAACAAGGATGGCACAGGCAGCCTGGCGTGGACCCCGGTGGCAACCCAACTGGGAACCTACTCCGTGCAGTTCAAGGCCACCGTTGCAGCAGCCTCGGCCACGAAAAGCGCAAACATCCAGGTGACCAACCTGCTGACGATCGGCTTCGGTGGCTGGCAGAACAAATATTGGCCTGGTATCGTCGATCCCAATATCATTGGTCCCGACGCCAATCCCTCCGGCGATGGCTTGAATAATCTTTTGAAATACGCCCTGGGCGGCGATCCGACCGTGCCGGATGACTCCATCCTGCCGGTGGTTGGCATGGATGTGGTGGCTGGCCAGCATTTCCTGACGCTCACTTATCTCCAGCGCACCGATGACGCGACCCTTCTCTATGAAGTCGTGGGCTCCAACGATCTTTCCGCGCCGCTGGCAACCTGGACGGTCCAAACCCAGGCGGGGACGGCTGATCAATCAAACCTTCCGGCTGGGTTTATCCGCGTGAAAATCATCGACAGCGTGCCGGTGGAAACCGGCACCGTCCATCGGTTCCTCAAGCTCCGCGTCACCCAAACCAGCAACTAAATGAAGACGCTTTTTCATATGAATTTTTTTGCCACGAAAGAACTCATAGATCCCAAAGAGAAACTCTCTGCGTTCTTTGTGATCTTTTGTGGCAAAAATCCGGGTCTTGGATGTTGGCTGTTCGCCGGCTGCCTTTTGTTTTCACCGGCGCACGCCCAAACCACGAACATCACTGCCACTCCCGCCGTCGGTTACTCCAAACTGACCGCGCGCGGCGCCAGCGACAGTTTTGTTTCCATTCCGCTCGTGCAACGCTCGGCCTTGGTTGCGAACGTTTCCAGTGTCGATCATTCGTCGGTGACAGTGTCCGTCGCGGGCCTGGTTGACGGGGCGTATGCTCCGGGCGCTTCGGCTATTTACTATCTGCAATTTGTCTCGGGAAATCTTTCCGGTCTTTGCTACAAGATTCTCAATAATAATGGATCTGTCTTTACGCTCGATACGAGGGGGGATGATTTGACCAACCATCCCCTGGGCGCGGTGAACACCGGTGCGACTGACGACTTGGTGCGCATCCGGCCCTATTGGACGATTGGGGCCGTTTTTGGAACCGATCCGACGCAAATCCTCCTCGATCCCGTCGCCACCTTCAATGGCCCGGTTTATCCGGGGGCGGATGAGATCCTGCTTCCCGATAACGCATCACCCGGCACCCAGAAGCCGCCGGCGGCGGTGTATGGCTATGTGGCGAATTCCGGCTGGCGGGAACACAACGATCCCAACACCGATGCCAGCGCGACGACGTTTTGGCCGGGCGTGCCCTTTATTATTCGCCGGCAAAACCCGGCCCCGGTTGATATTTTGGTGACGGGCTACGTCTCCACCGACCGCCTGGTGCAAAGCATCCCGGCGGTGGCGGACGGAACTGATTTTGAACAGGCGGTTTCACTGGCCTATCCATTGCCCGCAACCCTGGCCGACTCGGGGCTGTTTTCTTCAACAGCCTCCATCATCCTTCCCTCGACTGACTCGCTGCATCTCGGCGACCTGGTGCTCAGCTACCCCGGCGACCGCGCGGGATTTTCGCTGCCGCCCGATCATCGTTTTTATGTGGTCGGCACCGGTTGGTTCGAGACCGAGGCTTCCGCCGACCAATCCCTGCTGGAGCCCGAGGCGGGTTATATCCTGCGTTTCCGCGGCCTGCATCCGGCCAACTATTGGGTGCAATCGCCGCCGCTGACACCTCCCTAACCATGATTTTTTGCCACAAAAGAACCCAAGGAGCGCAAAGGAATCCCTGTTCCCGGTTTCTTGTGTTTCTGAATAAAAATGATCGGAGTGGTTTGGATGCAGAAGCCATGAATCCAGGAAACATTCTTTGTGCTCTATGTGATCCTTCGTGGCTAAAAAATCTGAGGCTTGATCCTTTGTGGCCAAATTTCATGGGCTGCTTTTGGTTGCAGCTCGCCCTTTTCTTGGCCCTCGCCGTCTCCGGCGGTCTTCGTGCCGAGATCGTGCCCTTGGGCGTGGTCTTCAAAGGCGAACTGACTCCGCTTGAACTGACGTATGTCAACAAAGGCAAAACAGCGGTTCATATCGCCCAGGTTTCCCCGTCTTGTGATTGTATTGAAGTGCTGCAGGCGCCGGGGAATGTTCCGGCGGGCGCCGACGTAAAACTCTCGCTGGTTCACCACGCCGAAAATACCGGCACGGTCGAGGTGATGATCCAACTCTTGGGCGACAAACCTTCCGAGGTTATCAAAACCTACACGGTTGCGGGATTTGTGGCCGATCGTTCGTGGATACTCTCGCCCCGGGAAGCGCAGGGCAAGGGCCTGGTTTTGATTGATACCCGCGACCCGGGACCGTTTTCGAAATTGCATGGCGTGCATGCGATCAACATTCCGGCCTTCGCCCTCAAAACGAGGACCTATTGGCACGAAAGCAAACTGGTGTTGATGGACGACGGGGTTTCGCCTGTCGATTTGCTCGCGGAAGCCGCCAGCCTGCGCCAGCAGGGATTCGCCCAGGTTTTTGTTCTCAGCGGCGGCCTGCCGGCCTGGATTCGCGCCGGGGGCAGGGTGGAGGGCTCCACACAATCGGTGCTCGAGGTGGCGCGGATTTTCGCGGCGGATTTTGCCCGCGCCAGCCGGGCCGGGAAATGGCAGGTCGTTGAAATCGGCGATGCTTTGACGCCCGTGCCGGAGACGGCGAACGTGATCAAGTTAAGCGCGACGGATAATATCGAACGCGCGCTGGTTTCGCTCTCCAGGAATTCTGCGCCGGGGATGCCGCCCAATATCCTCATCATTGCCTCCAACAATGCCAGTCACGCGAAGATCGAGGCGCATCTCGGCTCGGCCGGGCACCTGCCGGTATTTTACCTGAATGACGGGATGAAAGCCCTGGCATTTTTTCACAACGAACAGGCCAGGGCCGCAAGCAATACCGGCCTGGTCTTTAAAAGCGCTGCCGCCCGCGGCGTTCCGATCATCGCCGGCGGCTGCAGCTCCTGCGGACATTGAATTTGAAAAAAGAACATGTCATGAAATCAGCCATTGCCACCATCCGAGTTCTCAGCTGCGTAGTGGCTCTTTCGACGATTTTTACAGGAGCCGATCTTTTCGGACAGAACTCCTTTAGCTACAATGGCACCTATACTGGTTCAGACCAAACGCTAGTCATCCCAGCGGGCGCCACCGTTACGCTTAGCATGTGGGGTGCAGGTGGTGGCACTGGCGGCAATGGGGCAACCCAAGGTGGGCCTGGAGGCTACACAACTTATACTTTTGTCTCTAGTTCCTCCAACTCCACTACACTTGCTATTAAAACCGGCGGGGCTGGTGCGAATGGTCCTAGTGGTGGTGACGGGGGTGGCGGGGGACGTTCGCAAATAGCGGTAGGCGGCACTATTCTTGCGATTGCGGGTGGTGGTGGTGGTGGTGGTGAGGATCAAAGCATTGGAGCAACTGGCGGTGCGGGTGGTGGTGCATCTGGCACGGCTGGTGTCCAGGGTCAAAGTGATGGCGGCCCAGGTGGGGGCGGAACCCAGTCAGCGGGCGGCCTTGCCGGTGGATCCAATGCTACTGCAGGTTCCTTTCTCCAAGGCGGTCGTGGCGCGGGAAACATATTAAAAGCGGCAGGCGGTTGGCCCAACGGTGGAGCGGGATGGGATCTGAATGGGCCTGATGGTGGTGCCGGCGGTGGTGATGGCTATTACGGCGGTGGCGGAGCCGGTGGCGGCAGTTCGTTAAAAGCTGCGTCTGGTGGTGGCGGCTCTGGATATATCAACACCAACTATAATGGATATACGTCAGGAACGACAAGCACGTCTTCAGCGGGCTCTACGACGCCACCAGGAACGAGTGATCCCCATTATGTTTCAGGCTATGGTGGAAGTAGGCAAAATGGAGAAGTTATAGTTACGGTTACAACGGCTCAGCTGGCCTTGTCGCCACCAACCGCTGGAATGCTCCTCTGGCTTAAGGCTGACGCCGGCGTGAGCGCTAATACCAATGGCAACGTCAACGTGTGGCTGGATCAAAGCGGACTGGGTAACAACGCGACGCAAACGACAGCTTCGCAACAACCGATCCTGGTGGCGAATGGACTCAACGGCCTGCCAGTGGTGAGGTTTTCCCAAGGCAGCAGCCAGCAGCTTAATCTGGGCAATGTGATGAGTGGGGCATCGGCGGGCGATGCGTTCATCGTGGTGAAGGCCAGCGGCTATAACGACGGGAAAGCCCGCGGGCTGTGGTCGTTTGGCAATGGCGGTGGTTCGCTCTATGCAAATTCGGATGGC
>DATMLS010000074.1:0-6636 GCA_035569995.1 Opitutaceae bacterium
GCGCACGCCCGTCGCCTCCTACCGTTCGCAGAAGCGCGGCGGCAAGGGCATCATCGGCACCGAGACCTACGAGGAGGATTTCGTCGAGCACCTCTTCACCGCGTCCACCCATGATTACATCATGTTTTTCATGAACAACGGCCGCGTTTATGTGGAGAAAGTTTACGAGGTTCCCGAAGGCACGCGCGCCTCGAAGGGCAAATCCGTCTCGTCGTTCCTGCAGCTGCAGAAGGACGAAAAGATCGCCGCCATGGTCTGCGTGAAGGAATTTTCCGAAAACCTGCACCTCGTCATGTGCACGAAGAACGGCGTCACCAAGAAGACCACCCTCGCCGACTACGCCAACCCGCGCCGGGGCGGCATCATCGGCATCAAGCTGGAGGAAGGCGACGCGCTCATCGGCTCCGTCCTGACCAACGGCGAGAACGAAATCGTCCTCATCACGTTCAAGGGCATGTCGATTCGTTTCAAGGAATCCGACCTGCGCGACCAGGGCCGCGCCACCGTCGGCGTCACCGGTATGCGTTTCGGCGAGAAAAACGATTACATCAAGACCATCGCCGTGGTCGATCCAAGCTGCACCCTCCTCGTCGCGAGCGAGGAAGGCATCGGCAAGCGCACGCCCTTCGACGACTATCGCCTGCAATCGCGCGGCGGCTCCGGCGTCATTGCCATCAAGTCGGAAGCCGTGGCCGGCGCGCTCAGCGTGCACGAGAACGATGAGATCATGCTCCTCACGGCCAAGGGCCAGAGCGTGCGCTGCCCGGTGAAAGGCATCCGCCAGAGCGGCCGCAACACCCAGGGCGTGAAGCTGCTCAGCCTCTCCGAAGGCGATCGGCTCCTCAGCATCGCCCGCATCGTCGAGACCGAGGAAGAAGGCGGCGACACGCCCGCCAGCTGAGCGAAGATAAATATTCGAACCTTCAAACCGCCCCGGCCCCGCGCCGCGGCGGTTTTTGTTTTTTGAGGACCCCTGTGTTTCGCTTTGAACAGGTATTATGGTGGAACGTGTCGTCCCGACGCGTTCACTGATCAATGTCGAATAAACGCGTCGGGACGACGCGTTCCACCTCAAGCCAGCAAACTCCATCCCCCCGAAAACAGAAGTGGCGGACCTTTGCAGGTCCGCCACTTTGTTTTGCTATGCCGAACAGTACCCCCTTAGTCCTATCCGGCAAAGGTAAATTGAGTATTTGGTCACAAGGACCTTGCGGGGTGGAAAACCCACCGGTGCATTTACATTCTGTTGGGGGTGATAACGCTAAGGGGTTGAAATACTGCGGGTAGGGCTAAGGCCGGAAGCAACTGGATTGGGTGCAGCTTAAAAAGATTGGCAGAAGATGGAATACTTGGTTTGTTTTTATCGTTAAATGAAAACCACTACCCCGGTTTCAATGCGCGATGTCGCTATCCGTGCAGGTGTTACTGCTGCCACGGTTTCCCTTTCGCTCAGGGGCAGCCCGCTCATCACGGAGGCCACGCGCACCAAGGTGCTGAATGCCGCGCAGGCGCTCCACTACCAGTCGAATCCGCTCGTGCGGGCCCTCATGCGCTCGCGCCGCCGCCGGGGTGCGGCACCCGGCGGGCCGACGCTGGCCATCATCACCGGCTTTCCCACCCGCCATGGATGGCGCAATCTCACGACACCGGTTTTTCAGCAACTTTTTACCGGCGTCCGCGCCCGGGCCGGGCAATACGGTTATGCCCTGCAGGAATTCTGGCTCTATGAGAAAGGGATGACGCCGCGGCGATTCTCGAACATGCTGCACGCCCGTGGCATTCTTGGCCTGATCGTGGCCCCGCTGCCCGAGGCCAATTCAAACATCGAGCTGGATTGGGACAGCTTCGCGGCGGTTGCGCTCGGCACCACGCTGGCGAAACCCGTGCTGCATCGGGTCGTCAACGATTTGTTCCACTCGATGATGATCACGATGGAACAATGCTACAAGCTCGGTTACCGCCGCATCGGCCTGGCCTTGCGCGCGACCGTCAACCAAAAGGTGGAACGCCGGTGGCTCGCCGGCTACCTGCTGGCGCAAAGCGAGATGGCGGGCCTCGCACCGCTGGCCCCGCTCCTGGCCGAGCCAATGAGCGAGGAAGCCTTCCGCACCTGGTTCCGCCGCGAAAAACCCGACGCGGTCATCGGCCAGCCGCACGACATGCAACGCTGGTTCAAGTCGTGGGGCGTGCGCGTCCCCGAGGACGTGGGCGTGGCCAGCCTCAGCTCGGCACAGCTCGGTGATCCGGTTTCCGGCATCTACCAAAATTCCGAACTGATCGGCATGCGCTCCATCGACCTGCTCTCGACGCTGCTCGAGCGCAATGAACTCGGCGTGCCCGCCGTGCCCGATTCCCTGCTCGTGGACGGAGTCTGGAATCAAGGCCGCACGCTGGTGGCGCAATAAAACCCGCCGGCCTGGTGGCGCCGGTTTGATCAGGTGGCCACGGCCATAACGGCGGCAGATAGATTTGCTTTCCGGCGGCGCAGCAGCAGAAACGCCATAAGATAGAGCACCAAGGCCATGAGGGCAGTCGATTTCAGGCCGCCCAGCATGGAATAATATTCCATGCAGCCGCCCAAGACCGCACCCAGTAGATTTGAACCCAATGCCGCGACGGGCTGGGCCGAGCGCACCAGCAGCATCGGCACAATCAGGCCCGCAAAGCCGACGGGCAGCCCGGTCAGCAACCCACCCAGCAGGCCGCGCATGAACAGCGGCATCGTTTGCAGCCAGGCCAGGGGAAAGAAATACAGCAGCGCACCGGCGGCAAAGAGCGCCCAAAACCAGTTTTCCGGCGCCCGTAATTGCCAGCGCTGCACCAGGAGATTGGCCGCCAGCACCATGATCAAAATACCGCTGAAGATGGCGGAGTTGACCACCCAGGTTGAGCCAAAGAGCAACGACAGGCTGGTCACCCCCCGGGTTTCAATCAACAGGAACGCCGCGCCCATCAAAAACAAGGGCCGATCAAACATGGCCCCGCGGCCAATCCCGAAAACTTTTCGCACCGAAATCGCGGCCAGGCCCAGCAGGAATCCCAGAACCAGCAGATAGCCCCACGGAAAAACTTCCGGCCGCACATAGAGGAACGGCCAATCGTCGCTCGTCGTGATGACCTGCCCCGCATGCATCGACGTGAAAACTTGCTGCCGGACGGCCAGCTCCGCCGGGTTGAGCTGCACGCCATCGCGCGGGACGATGAAAGTCACCGCATAGTGCATATTGTTCAAAAATGCCACGGGTTCGCGTCCGGTGGCCCGGGCGATGGTCCAGTAGAGCCGCTCGAAAAACCACTGGCCGGCAAGGCAGGAGATGGCCAGCGACAAGTGCCCCCTTTCCCCCACATGTTGCCAGGCGGCCCGGATGCCTTCCTCGGTATAAACGTAGTTATCCAGTCGCAAGGTGGACATGGCCGAAGCCATCGCGTGCGAGTCGAGCAGGCCGTAGCAAACCACATCGTATTTCTCCCCTCGGTTCTTTTCAAAGAAAGCACGTGCATCATCGACCACCAGGTGAACGCCGGGCTGGGCATAGGGATGCTCGGGATGGAGCTGTTGCCCGATGGCCATGATGCGGCCGTCGATATCGACGCTGGTAACTTCCCGATAGCCATTTCTCAGGGCGGCCTGAACGTCATTGCCTGTTCCCGCGCCGACCACCAGGGCCGTCCCTCGCTGCGCGTTTACGACAAAGGGTAGATCGTAAAGCTTGCGCATTTCACCCAGATTCTTGCGCACAGCTTCCGGTATGTTTTGATCCGACAGCTGGCGATCGGACAAGTTATGCAAATACTGGTGGAAATCCCGATTGACCAGCAGGTCCAGTCGCGTGAAAGCCCCATTGGCCGACTCGGTTTTCATCAGGTCAATCCGGTTATAAGGCGAAAACAACGCCCCCTGCACAGAATACTGCCCCAAGCCGATGATTACGGCCGCCAGCGCCAACGCCAGGTAGCTGCGGGCCAAGTAGGCAAAGGGCAGGCAGCCCAGCGCCAGCCAGATGGCCGGCCCCGACTCCTGCCAGGCCGCGATGGTGAAGGCCACCACTCCCAGCAATGAGCCGATCAGGTCAACCGTGTAAGCACGGAGCACGGGCAGCTGCGGGAACAAATAACCAAGCGGCGCGCCGGCACAGATGAACACCCCGACCATGACCAACAGCAGGCTGCAAAAAATCAGCATGTTGCGCGCAAAAACCCAGGGATTTGAAACCTGCTCACCGCCCCAAAGCATAATACTGTGATCCGGAAAACGCATTTGAACCAGGTGAAGCGGCACAGAAAAAGCCAGTGGCAGCGCCAGCAAGAGCAATGCTGGCAAGACCCAATGAACCAGACCCGGATAACGCCGTCCCAACGCCACCCCAAGACCCATGCCCAGAAAGGCGCAGATCAGAACGATATTGTTGAAGTAGGCGAAAACCCGCACCTGCGAAGACGTCCAGCGGATCAGCGCCAGTTCAAGGGCAAGAATGCCAAATGTCGTCAGGCCAATCAGCCAAGGAGTTTGTCCTTTGCGTTCAGCCCAAGGTGAAACTGCCAGCACCTGTTTAAGACTCATCACCCGATGACTTGTGAAGAGTCGCACCGTGGCAACTCGATTCAATATCCCAGCCGGTAATTCGCGTATAAATTGCCGTTCTTGCCCACCGCGCGCCTTTGGGCTTCACGCGCCATTGGCCTGCTTTATTTTCTCCGCCTCGGTCTCCAGCCGCGAGACGAGTTCGTCCATCTGGCCGATCACGGCCTGCACCGTCTCGCGCCGCGTAAGGTCCACCCCGGCCGACTGGAGCTGCTTCATCGGGTAATCGCTGCCCCCGCTCTTGAGCAGCGCGAGGTAGCGCGCGACCGCGGCGGCGCGGCCGGCCGCGCTGCCGGTGGTCATCTCCTGGAAAAGCTGCGCGCTCGAGGCAAAACAGGTGGCGTATTGGTAAACATAATACGGCGAATGGTAGAAGTGCGGGATGCGCGCCCAGGTGATCCGGGAGAGTTCGTCGAAGGTGACGGCGTCGCCGTAGTAATCATGGAGCAGTTTCTCGTAGATGCCGCTGAGCACCCCCGCGGTGACGGGCGCACCCTGCTCGGCCAGGCGATGCACCTGCAGCTCGAAATCGGCGAAGAACACCTGCGTGTAAAAGGTGCCGAGGATGGCATCGGCCGCGTGCTGGATCAGCACGAAGCGCTCCTTTGGATCCGTCGTCGTTTCGAGCAATTTCTCGAGCAGGAAACGCTCATTGATCGTCGAGGCCACCTCGGCCACGAAGATAGTGTAGTCCGACGTGACGAAGGGCTGGTTTTGGTACGACAGCAGGGTGTGCATGGCGTGGCCGGCCTCGTGCGCAAAGGTGAAGACGGCGTCGAGCGTGTCGTTGTAGTTCAACAAAAGATACGGCCCCACGCCGTAAACGCCCATGCTGTAGGCGCCGCTGCGCTTGCCTTCGTTTTCATACACGTCGATCCGGCCGCCCGAGGTGAATTGCCGATAGCTTGCCTGGTAGTCGGCACCGAGTGGAGCCACCGACGCGATGACGAGCGGCACGGCCTCGGCGTAGGAATATCTTTTATCGACGGCAAAGATCGGGATGGAGTTGTCGTAGAGGTGGTAGGTCTCAAGCCCGAGGAGTTTCTTGCGCAGGCGGAGATAGCGGCGCAGCGGGGCGGTGCCAGCGCGGGCGGCATCCACCAGCGTGTGCACGACGGCGGGCGGGATGGCGTTGGCGTCCAGCGCCGCTTCGATCGTGGACGGGAAATTGCGCGCCTGCGCGAGAAACCAATCGCGATGGAGGAGGCTGTTGTAGATCGCGGCGTAAGTGTTCACGTTCGCCGCATAGGTTTTGTAATAAGCCTCGAAGGCCAGCGCGCGGTCGGGCTGGTTGCGGTTCGTCAGCAACGTGGCCTGGTAGGCGGCGGGCGTGAGCGTGACCTCGCGGCCGTCGGAAAACTTCACCGTGGGAAACTTGATATCGCTCGTGCCCAGCTCCTGGAACACCGCCGCGGGCGTCTGGTTGAACTGCGCCGCATAGGACAGCAGCCGTTCGCCTTTCTCATCGAGCACGTGTTTTTGCTGGCGGTAGGCGTCGAGGATGGTGAAACGGTAGATACCCAGGCCGGGCGTTTCCGCGATCCACCTTTCCATTTCCGCCTGCGGGACGGCGAGCAATTCGGGCGTGAACCACGCCGTGGCCGTGCCGAACTTCGCAAAAAGCGCCTGCACGCGCTGGAATTTTCCCGCCACCGCCTGGTCGCGCGTATCCACGTCGCGCTGCAGCTGCGTATAACAATAAACCCGGTACTGCAGCATGCCGATCTCGTCGTGCAATTGGTAGGCGCGCAGCACGGCGGCGGGGCCGGAGGCCAGCGTGCCCTTGAGCGCGGCAAATTCGGCCATGTTCGCATCGAGCGTTTTCATCCCCTGCTCCCAGGCGTCCCAGTCCGGGAAAATCGGCGAGAAATCCCATTTATGGGCCGGGGAAATGGCGGCGCGGTCGGACGTGGCCGGTTTGGCCTGGGCGATACTCATGAGGGGAAAAAACAGCCGCCAATGCGCGGCAACGCGAGACGGAAAAACGGTGGCCCGGCGGTATTTTTTTGTCCCAATTGGACATTTTTACTGTCAGCGTCAGCCCATGATTCGCG
>DATMLS010000075.1:0-7109 GCA_035569995.1 Opitutaceae bacterium
TTCGTCAGCCTCATCGTCCTGCAGTTTTTCATCGGGGCCTTCAACGAGGACTACCAGATCAGCGAGGACATCCGCAACGGCCTCATCAACCAGTTCCTGCTCAAGCCGATCAACTATTTCTTCTACCGGTTGAGCGTTTTCGCCGCCGCGCGCCTCGTCTCCGGCCTGCTCGTGTTCATCCCGCTCGCGTTCGCACTGCCGTTCCTGTGGCACTACCTGGTGCTGCCGCCCGAGTTGTGGCGGCTGGCGCTCGGCCTGCCGGCGGCGCTGCTCGCGGCGCTCATCCAGTTCACCATCGCTTATTGCTTCGGGCTGCTGGCGTTCTGGTTCCTGGAAATCCAGTCGTTCATCATCCTTTCCATGGCGGTGGAATCCCTGCTCGGCGGACAGATGTTCCCGCTCGACCTCATGCCGCCATGGCTTTTTCACGCGTCGCAGTTCCTGCCCTATTTTTACCAGATGTATTTCCCGGCGGCGATCTTCACCGGCCGGCTCGGATACACGGCCGCCCTGCAGGGCCTCGTCATCCAGAGCGTGTGGGCGTTGCTGCTCCTCGGCGTCGCCCAGTTTCTCTGGCTGCGCGGCCTGCGCCGCTACACCGCAGTCGGCGGATAAAACGTTCCGCGTTCACGGTTCACAGTTCACGGTTTATAATTTGTTACTTGTTACCTGCTACTTGTTACTTTTCTGCATGAAATTTTCCAACTACATCCGCATCTGGCTCGCCTGCGCTCGCTACTCCGTGGTGCGGACCATGATGTTTCGCTTCGATTTCATCATGTGGGCGCTGGTCGAACTTTTCTGGATGAGCGTCAACCTGCTGCTCATCGGCGTGCTTTACAGCCACACCAAGGATATCGCCGGCTGGAACAAATACGAGATGCTGATCCTCGTGGGCACGTCGATGCTCATCCAGCGGCTGCTCATGGGATTTTTTTGGAGCAACCTTTTCGAGATGTCGCGCAATATCCGCTCCGGGCAGTTCGACTTCTTCCTCGCCCAACCTGGCAACCCGCTCTTCATGGTCTCGACCCGCAAACTCGATCCCGACAGCCTGCTCAACTCGTTTGTCGCGATCGGGGTCATCGTCTATGCCATCCATCACCTTGGCCTGCAGGTGACGCCGGGGGCTATCGCCCTCTACACGCTGCTCGTGCTCTGCGGCGTGGTCATCCACTACAGCGCGCTGCTGATGGTGTCTTCGCTGGCACTTTGGGTCGTGGGCCTGCAGGGACTCGAGGGCACCTACTTCACGCTGTTTGAGTTTTCCCGGCTGCCGCGCGAGGCCTTCCGCGGCATCTCCCGCGTGCTCTTTGTTTACGCGCTGCCAGTCGTCGTCGTAAGCTACGTCCCCGCGCGATCGCTCCTGTATGGTTTCCAACCCGCTTTTGCACTGTGGCTCGTGGCGGTGGCTGCGGCGTGGCTGGCGGTGGCGGTCCTGGTTTTCACCCGCGGCCTCCGCCGCTATTCAAGTGCATCCTCCTGATGATTTAAAATCTAAGATTTCAGATTTAAGATAGATAAGGTTCGATGTCTGAGATTTTAGATCTGAAATTTGAAATTCCCATGTCCGAGCCAATCGAATCACCCCTCGCCGCTTTGCAGGCTCGCCTGACCTACGAATTCCGCGACGCCGCGCTGCTCGAGCTTGCGATCACGCACTCGTCGTACCTGCCCGATCATCCCGAGACCAGGGAAAGCTACCAGCGGCTGGAATTTCTTGGCGACGCCGTGCTGCAGCTCATCTTGACCGAGGCACTTTTCACGCTTTTTCCCGGCGATCGCGAAGGCGCGCTCAGCAAGCGCCGCGCGACCCTCTCAAAAGGCAGCTTTCTCAGCCGGCTCGCGCGCGAAATCAACCTCGCGGACTGCCTGCGCCTCGGCGCGAGCGAGGAATCCACCGGCGGCCGCGCGCGCGCCTCGACGCTCGAGGATGCGTTCGAGGCGCTGATCGGCGCGCTCTATCTCGATAGCGACTGGCCGACCACGCGCCGCCTCGTACTCAGCCTTTACGGCTCCATTCCCGACCACCTGGCCCTGGTGGCGGACGACGACAACCCGAAGGGCAAGTTGCAGGAGATCGTCCAGCCGCAGCACGGCAACCGGGCCTTGCGCTACGAGGTCTCGCACGTCGGCGGGGAAGACCATGCGCGCGAATACGAAGTCACCGTTTTCCTGCTCGACCGCGCGCTTGGCACCGGCCGCGGCCCGTCAAAAAAGTCCGCGGAGGAAGCCGCCGCGCTGGCCGCGCTGGAGACGCTGAAGACTTCGCCAGAAAATTAATCGCGGAAACGCAGAATGGCGGAAGCGCGAAATTGTGCTATTGGTTCCGACTCTCTTGATTTCCGCTTTTCCGTGCTTCCGTGATTAACATGTCTCTTTCCGTCTCTTCGCGCTCCAAGCTCACCGGCATTTGCCCGCCGGCACGCGGCGCGGTGCTGGCCGAGCTGCTGCTCACCCACGCGGCGCCCGTCTGGCTGGTGGTCGCTGGCGAACTACGCACCGCCGAGACGCTCGCCGAGGATATCGCGTTTTTTCACGGCGCCGCGGGCGGAAAACCGCCGCCCGAGGTGTTGATTTTTCCCGAGTCGCTGCCCGACAGCCGCGACATGCGCGAGGCCTTCGCCGCGTCCAGCGACCGGCTCACCGTGCTCTCCAAGCTCCGCGCCCGCCGCAACTTTGCCGGCTCCCCTGCTCACGACTCCCTGTCCGCCGTAGCCCTGAGCCTGCCTGCGGTGAGCCTGTCGAAACCGTCGAATGGGGCGAAGGCGGATCGACTTCCCTCTCTCCTCATCCTCACCACTCCCGCCGCCCTGCTGCAGTCCGTGCCCACCCTCGAGGCCTTCGTCACGCACGAGCTCACCCTCACGCGCGGACAACGCCAGCCGTTCCAGGCGCTGCTCGAGAAACTTCACGCGCTCGACTACGACAGTGAGGCCGTGTGCGAGGCGCCGGGGCACTACGCCATCCGCGGCGGAATCATCGATGTCTATCCCGTCACGGCCACCCAGCCCTACCGGCTGGATTTTTTCGGCGATGAAATCGAATCCATCAAGGCTTTCGATCCCGTCACGCAACGCTCGGGCGAAGCGGTCGAGTCGATCGCCCTCGCCGCCTC
The DNA here is from genome assembly GCA_035569995.1 of Opitutaceae bacterium. Classification (GTDB taxonomy): domain Bacteria; phylum Verrucomicrobiota; class Verrucomicrobiia; order Opitutales; family Opitutaceae; genus DASRHD01. The sequence continues at coordinate 3,119 of DATMLS010000075.1, forward strand.
GCCGCGGATCAAACTCGACCCGGCCAGGAGCGGCCTGGCCGATTACCTTACGCCGCTCGCGCACCTCACGTTCATCGAGCCGGCCTCGCTCGATGAAGCGTTCGACGTGATCGCCCGCGATGGCGGGCCATCGCCCGCGCCGCTCCTCGAAAAATGCGCGGCGGTTTTCGGCTTGAGCGACCTCGACGAAGCCTCCGCGCTTTTCGACGGCGCTGGCGCCGAGCAGACCTGGGACACCGAAAGCCTCGCCCACCATCGCAGTTATCCCGACGACGCGCTGGTCGCGCAGGAACGGCTGCAGGTCGAGGAGGACGCGCGCCGGAAATTCTTCCATCAGGTCGCCGCATGGCAGCGCGCAGGCTACGGCGTGGCATTTGTCGTCTCGAAGGACGGCGAGGAACAGCGCGTCCGGGAAATCCTCGCGGACAACCCGGAGCTGAAAAAACTTTCGCCGAGGTTTTTGCGCGGCACGCTCAATGAAGGTTTCCGGATCACGTTTCGAGGGTCACAACAATCCACCCTGTCGCAGCATCAATTGTGGGGCGGGTGTCCCCACCCGCCAACCCGATCCAAGCGGGGTGAGGGCACCCCGCCCACAAATGACTGTGTCGGGATTGTCGTCGTCACCGAGACGGAGATTTTCGGCCGGCAACGACAGCGGCGGCCGGCGTTGCATCGCCGCGCCATCGCGCAACGCGCCCAGGTGGACCAGTTGCTGGATTTTTCCGAACTGGTCGAGGGCGACTTTGTGGTGCACCTGCAGCACGGCATCGCGCTCTACCGCGGACTGAAAAAACTCGAGACGACCGCCGGCGCGCGCGAGGTCATCTCGCTGGAGTTCGACGACCATGTGACCTTGCACGTGCCGCTGCAGGAATCGCACCTGCTCTCGCGTTACGTCGGCCTGAGCAAGGTACGTCCGCAGCTCGGCCGGATCGGCTCGGGCCGCTGGGAAAAAACCCGCGCGGCGGTCGAGCGCGCCACCCTCGACCTCGCGGCCGAGCTGTTGCGCATCCACGCCACGCGCGAGGCGCAGCCAGGCCATGCCTTCCCATCGGACAACGACTGGCAAAAGGAATTTGAGAGCTCGTTCCCTTTCATCGAAACGCCCGACCAGCTCCGCGCCATCAATGAAACCAAGGCCGACATGGAGCGCGCGCGTCCGATGGACCGGCTGATCTGTGGTGACGTCGGCTTTGGCAAGACCGAGGTGGCCATCCGCGCCGCGTTCAAGTCCGTGCAGGGCGGCCGGCAGGTGGCGATCCTTGTGCCCACGACCGTGCTCGCCCAGCAGCATTTGAACACCTTTCGCGAGCGCATGGCCGGCTACCCGATCGCAGTCGAGATGGTCAGCCGCTTCCGCTCGCCGCGGGAACAGAAAAAAATCCTCACGGCCACCGCCGCCGGGCAGGTGGACATCCTGATCGGCACCCACCGGCTGCTCCAGCGCGACGTAAAGTTTCACGACCTCGGCCTCGTGGTCATCGACGAGGAGCAGCGCTTCGGCGTGAAGCACAAGGAGGTGTTCAAGCAATGGCGCGCGCACGTCGACGTGCTCTCGATGAGCGCCACCCCCATCCCGCGCACGCTTTACCTCGCGCTCACCGGCGCGCGCGACATGAGCGTCATCGAGACTCCGCCGACCGACCGCCTGCCCATCCAGACCATCGTCAAAACCTACGACGAAGCCCTCGTGGTCGAGGCCATCCGCCACGAAATCCGCCGCGGCGGGCAGGTGTTTTACCTGCACAATCGCGTGCAGACGATCGAACTCGTGGCGGCGCGGCTGGGCCAGTTGCTGCCGGAGTTGAAAATCGGCGTGGGCCACGGGCGGATGGGCGAAGGCGAACTCGAGCGGATGATGACCGATTTTGTGGCGGAAAAATACCAGGTGCTCGTGTGCACGACCATCATCGAGAGCGGCCTGGACATCCCCAACTGCAACACGCTGATCATCGAGGGCGCAGACCGCTTCGGGCTGTCGCAACTTTACCAGCTGCGCGGACGCGTCGGGCGTTTCAAGCACCAGGCCTACGCCTACCTGCTGCTGCACCGTCACACGCGGCTGCTGGATATCGCCCGCGAGCGGCTCAGCACCCTGCGCACGCACAACCAGCTCGGCGCGGGCTTCCGCATCGCCATGCGCGACCTCGAGCTGCGCGGCGCGGGCAACCTGCTCGGGGCCGAACAGAGCGGGCACATCGTCGGCGTGGGCTTCGAGCTTTACTGCCAGCTCCTGCGGCAGTCGGTCGCGCGGCTCAAGGGCGAATCGCAGGCCGCGGCCGTGCGGGCGAACGTGAAGCTCGATTTTGTTTTCATTGGTGAAGCCGCGGCCGAAAAGATGGCCCGCGGCCGGCATGAGGACAGTTACACCGCGCTCAAGGACGCCGAATCCGCCGCGGTCGATGAGGTGGCGAAAATTCCGGCCCGCCTGCCCGCCGGCTACATCGCCGAGACGCGCCTGCGCATCGACTTCTATCGCCGACTGGCGCTGGCCGAGACCCCGGCGCACTTGAAGCAAATCGAAGGCGATTTGCGCGACCGCTTCGGCAAGTTTGGCCCGGAAGTGCGCGCCTTGCTGCTGGTGACCGAAATCCGCGTGCGGGCGGAACAAAAGGGCCTCATTTCCGTCTCAACCGAAGGCAGCCGCTTGAAGTGCCTGCGGGGCAGCGGACGCCGCGACGACCTCGTAATGGTCGGCACGCGGTTTCCGAGATTGACCGCCCCAAGGCCGCTCCTACGGTTGAGGGAAATTATTCAGTTCCTCCATAACCTTCCATGATGTCTTTCCGTTCCGTCTCCGGCATTGCCCTCTGCCTCTTTTTTGCCACGGCGACGCCTTTGATCCGCGCCCAGGATCCGGCGGAGCCGGCGCCGGCAAGCGACGGGCTCGACTTGCGCTTCACCAACGGCATCGCCGCGGTGGTCGAAGACCACATCATCACGGTGGACGATGTGCGCCGCGAAATCAGCCCGCTGATCCCGCAAATCCAGCGCGAGAGCCATAATGAGCAGGAGTTCGATAAAAAGCTCGAATCGTTGCAAAACGACATCATCCAGCAGCTCATCGACCGCGTGCTCATCGTCAAAGAATTCCACAAGGACGACAAACGGCACGTGCCCGACAGCATCATCGACAACGAAATCGAGGAGCAACAAATCACTGAATTCGATGGCGACCGCAGCAAGTTCCTCGCCTACCTTCGCTCGCGGGGCATGACCTTGCGCGATTATCGCAAGGAGGTCGAAGAGGATATGATTTACAACTACATGCGCGGGCAGCAGCGCAAATCGCAAAGCACGGTCAGCCCGGTTAAAATCGAAACCTTCTACAACGAAAATAAAGATCGGTTTTACCAGGAAGATTCCGTGCACCTGCGCATGATCCAATTCCTGCGCGGCGACCTCGAAACCGACCAGTCGTTGGGCGCCCGGGCCAATGACGTGTATGCCAAGTTCAAGGCCGGGGAAAAGTTTGACGAACTGGCTCGTGCATTCAGCCAGGACACGCGCCGCACCAAAGGCGGCGACTGGGACTGGGTGAATCGCTCCAGCATCCGCAAGGAATTCGCCGACGTGCTTTTTGGCCTCAAGAAAGGTGAATGCAGCCAGCCGATCATGCTCCCGGACGGCGCCTACCTGCTTTACGTCGAAGACCGCAAATATGCCGGCATCCAGCCGCTCAGCGCGGTCCGCGATGAAATCGAGCGTATCCTCATTACCCAGGCCGGCCGCGAAGCCACCGAGATCTGGCTCGAACGCCTGCGCCGCGAAGGGTACGTCAAGCATTTCCAAACCTGATTGGCGGGAGCTGGATCGGCTTATTCAGACCTTCATGGGTGGAGCGTGTCGTCCCTGTTTGGGCCGGAGACAAGGGTAACGGGTGTACGGGGACATGGGTAACACTTGAGGATTGGTTAAGAGGACGCAGAGTTATGGGTAGAAGAGGGTTGAACGTAGATACTACGAGCCGTGTGTTTTGGTTGAGTTG
>DATMLS010000076.1:0-61213 GCA_035569995.1 Opitutaceae bacterium
CCGCGCCATGTCCGCGCGCCAGCGCGAAATCGCCGATGTCGTGCTGCAGGATCCCGACGTCGCCAGCGTCACTTCGTTCGTCGGCACCGGCACGATCAACCCGACGCTCAACACCGGGCGCCTTTCCATCAACCTCAAGCCACGCAACCAGCGCAGCGCGGCGGCCACCGATATCATCGCCCGCCTGCGCGACCGCGTGAGCCAGGTCGAGGGCATCGCCCTCTACATGCAGGCCGTCCAGGACCTGCAAATCGACAGCCGGGTGAGCCGCACGCAATACCAATACATCCTCCAGGACGCGGACGCGAGCGAACTGGCGGAGTGGACGCCAAAGCTGGTCGACCGATTGCGTTTGGCGCCGGAGCTGAATGACGTCGCGAGCGACCAGCAGAACGACGGCTTCCAGATCGATATCGCCGTGGATCGCGACAAGGCCTCGCGGCTCAACGTTCTCCCGCAGGACATCGACAACACCCTCTACGATGCCTTCGGCCAGCGGCAGATTTCGACCATCTTCACGCAGCTCAATCAGTATCGCGTCATTCTCGAGGTCGAGCCGAGCTACCAACAAAATCCCGCCGCGCTCACAAAAATCTATGTCAAGTCCGCCACCGGGCAGCTCGTGCCGCTGAGCGCGTTCGCCACGATGACGCCCATGACCGCGCCGCTGGTCATCACCCACCAGGGGCAATTTGCCTCGGCCACGCTTTCATTCAACCTCCGCCGCGGCTACTCCTTGAGCCACGCGGTCGCCGCCGTGCAGCAAGCCCAGCGGGACATCGGCCTGCCCGACACGGTGCAAACCCAGTTTTCCGGCAGCGCGGCCGAATTCCAAAGCTCGCTCAAAAGCGAGCCGTGGCTGATCCTGGCCGCGGTCGTCGTCGTCTACATCGTGCTTGGTGTGCTCTATGAAAGTTACATCCACCCGATCACGATCCTTTCGACACTGCCCTCGGCCGGCGTGGGGGCGTTGCTGGCGCTGATCATCTGCCGCACGGATTTTTCGATGGTGGCGCTCATCGGCATCGTGCTGCTGATCGGTATCGTGAAGAAAAACGCGATCATGATGATAGACTTCGCGCTTGAGGCCGAGCGCAACGAAGGCCTGTCGCCGGAAAAATCCATCTACAAGGCCTGCCTGCTGCGCTTTCGGCCGATCATGATGACGACGATGGCGGCGCTGCTCGGCGCGCTGCCGCTCGCGTTGGAAAGCGGCACCGGCTCCGAGCTGCGCCGCCCACTCGGCATCACGATGGTCGGCGGGTTGCTGGTCTCCCAGGTGCTCACGCTGTATACGACACCGGTCATCTACCTTTACATGGAACGGCTCAGCCGGTGGCTCACCCAAGGCCGCACCAATGCCGCCAAGCCTGCGCCTGCGCTGGACAGGCCCGCGACGGCGGCAAAACCCGCGAGCTAACCGGCGACCAAGATGAATATCTCCGGCCCGTTCATCCGCCGTCCCATTGGCACATCGCTGCTGGCGCTCGGCCTGCTGCTGGCCGGCTTGGTCGCATTCCAAGCCCTGCCCATCGCGCCGCTGCCGCAGATCGAATATCCGACCATCAACGTTTCCGCCAACCTGCCGGGCGCAGACCCGGTGACGGTGGCCACCTCGGTGGCCACGCCGCTTGAGCGGCGGCTGGGCCAGATCGCGGGCGTCAGCGAGATGACTTCCAGCAGCACGCTCGGCCGGGCCAACATCACGATCCAGTTCGATCTCAGCCGCAGCATCGACAGCGCCGCGCGCGACGTGCAGGCCGCGATCAACGCCGCCACCAGCGATCTGCCGGCCAACCTCGTCACGCGCCCAAGTTATGAGAAGGCCAATCCCTCCGATGCGCCCATCATGATCCTGGTGCTCACTTCGGAAACGATGGCGCCCGGCGAAGTTTATAACTACGCCACCGATGTCGTCGCCCAGGAAGTCAGCCAGGTCGAAGGCGTGGGCCAGGTCGAGGTCAGCGGCGCCGAAAAATCCGCGGTGCGCGTGCAGGTCGATCCCGCCTACCTTGCTTCCATGGGCCTGAGTCTCGAGGACGTGCGCACGTTTCTCAGCAAGACCAACGCCAACCAGCCCAAGGGCAGCCTCGACGGCCCGGACGTTTCCTACGCGCTTCAAACCAACGACCAGCTCTTTATCGCCGCCGATTATCAACCGCTGGTCGCTTTCCAAAGAAATGGCACGGGCATGCGGTTGAGCGATATCGGCCGCGTGATCGACAGCACCGAAAACACCCGCCAGGCCGGGTGGTATAACGGGCGCCCGGCCATCTTGCTGATCATTTCCAAGCAGGCCGGCGCCAACGTGATCGGGACGGTGGACCGCATCCACGCGCTCATGCCGCGACTCCAGCGCTGGATGCCGCCCGCGATCCACATGCATGTGCAACTCGACCGCACGGGCACCATCCGCGCCTCGGTCAGCCACATCGAGTTGACGTTGTTGATCTCCATCGCGCTGGTCGTGATGGTGGTTTTTGTTTTCCTGCGCCGTTTCTGGGCGACGGTTATTCCGAGTTGCACCGTGCCGCTCGCGCTCGCGGGGACCTTTGCGGTGATGTACCTCGCGGGCTACACCCTCGACAACCTTTCGCTGATGGCGATGGCCGTGGCCGTCGGCTTTGTGGTGGACGATGCCATCGTGGTCATCGAGAACATCGTCCGCTTGATGGAGGCGGGGGTTCCGCCGCTCGAAGCCGCGTTCAAGGGCGCAAGTCAGATCGGCTTCACCGTGCTTTCCATCAGCCTCTCGCTCGTCGCGGTTTTCATTCCGCTGATTTTCATGACCGGCCTGGTCGGACGCCTGCTGCACGAATTCGCCGTCACGCTCACCGCGGCGATTTTGGTGTCGGGCCTGGTCTCGCTGACGTTCACGCCGATGATGTGCAGCCGGTTCCTGAAATATGAAAAGGCCACGGCCGAACCCAATCGTTTCTTTCGCCGGCTCGAAGCCGGCTTCGACGCCATGCAGCACGGCTACGAACGCGGGCTGCGCTGGGTGCTGCGCCACCAACGCCTGATGCTCGGCGTGACCATCGGCACCATGGTCGCGACGTTCGTGCTCTACGTTGCCGTGCCCAAAGGGTTCTTCCCCATCGAGGACACGGGTTACATGTCGGGCATCGTCGAGGCCGCGCAGGATATTTCGTTCCAGTCCCTGGCGAAAAAACAACAGCTGGTGACCAGCCTCGTGCTGCGCGATCCAGCCGTCGATTCGGTCGCCTCGTTCATGAGCGGCGGCAACAACAGCGGCCGCATGTTCGTCCAGCTCAAGCCGATCAACCAGCGCAAGACTGACATTCAGGTCGTGATCAACCGGCTGCGCCGGCAACTTTCAAAAATTGAGGGGGTGGCCCTGTTCATGCAGGCTAACCAGGACCTCCGGGTTGGCGGGCGCCTGGCCAAAAGCACTTACCAATACACGCTGCAAGGGTCCGATTTGGATGAGCTCAGCCACTGGTCGCAGGCCCTGGTCAACGAACTGAAAAAAAATCCCAAGTTCCAGGATGTAACCACCGACCAGCAATCAACCGGCCTGCAAGCCAGCGTCGTGATCGATCGCACGGCCGCCGCCCGCCTCGGCCTGCCGTTGAGCGCCATCGACGCCACGCTCTACGACGCTTTCGGCCAGCGGCAGGTTTCGACCGTTTACACGACGCTGACCCAGCACCACGTCGTGCTCGAGGCCAGCCCGCGCTATCAAATCGACCCGGACTCGCTGGACAAAATCTACGTGAAATCCTCCGGCGGAAAAATGGTGCCGCTCAGCGCGGTGGCGCACGTGGAACGCACCAACACCGTGCTCTCCGTCAACCACCAGGGCCAGTTTCCGGCCATCACGATTTCCTTCAATCTTGCGACCGGCTATTCGCTCAGCCAGGCGACCACTGCGATCAACCAGGCCGCCATCCGCCTGCGCGTGCCCGGCTCGATCCACGGCAGCTTCCAAGGCACGGCCCAGGTCTTCCAACAATCGCTCGCGACCGAGCCCCTGCTCATCCTCGCGGCCCTGCTCGCCGTTTATATCATCCTCGGCATGCTCTATGAGAGCCTGATCCATCCGCTCACCATTATCTCGACCCTCCCCTCGGCCGGCGTGGGCGCGCTGCTGGCGTTGCTGATCACCGGCAATGACCTGACCATCGTGGCCCTCATCGGCATCATCCTGCTCATCGGCATCGTGAAAAAGAACGCCATCATGATGATCGACTTTGCGCTCGAGGTGGAACGCACCGAGGGCCTGAGCCCGACCGAGTCGATCTACCGCGCCTGCTCGGTGCGCTTCCGCCCGATCATGATGACCACGATGGCCGCGCTCTTCGGCGCGCTGCCGCTCGCGCTCGAAGGCGGAGTCGGCGCCGAGCTGCACAAGCCGCTGGGCATTTCCATCGTGGGCGGGCTGATCGTGTCGCAGATGCTCACGCTGTTCACCACGCCAGTCGTGTATGTGGCCCTGGATAATTTGCGCGCTCGCATCGTCCATCGTGTCCCGGGGTCCACGACCCTGCAGCCGGGATCTGGATTGGGCGCAAGCACACCCAAACCAGCTTAGAGCTCATTTCAAAACTCAAAATGAGAGCGTTGTCGCCGAAGCCGGCGCTTCTTCCCGATGGCCTACGGCTGCTTCGCCGCCAGATCGGCCGCACGCCTGGCCCATGGCCCTTCGGGATCGATCTGCTGCACCTGCGCGGCAAACTTTTTCGCATCATCGGCCCGGCCTTCGTCAGCCGCCGCACTGGCCAGGTCATAGGCCGCCTCGGCCCGCACCGCCTTGAGCAGGGTGAGATCGTTCGCAACCTCTTTAAGCTGGGCTTCGCCGTCAGCCGCGCGGCCGGCCTGGATCTTGGCAATGGCGGCCCCGAGCTGGGCACGACCGGCGAACGGTGTGCCCGCCAGCGCGGTCGAAGCCTGGGCGTAATCGACCGTCGCATCGGTGTAGTTGCCGGCGGCATACTCTTCATCCGCGAGTTGCAGGTGCGCGACCCCGGCCAGCGGGCTGCCTTGGTGCTCATGGGCAAAGTCGTGCAACTTTTCCGGGGTGGTCGCCGCGACATAGTCGGCCGCGATGCTTTTCTCACGCTGCGCGGTAAAAAGCTGCCATCCCCCCCTGCCGGCCACGGCCAGCAGCGCGACCGCACACACGGCGAAAACCGCGTTGCGATTTTTCTGCCAGAAGCCGTGCAGTTTTGCTTCAAAATTGGGCAAGGCGGTCTCGGTGGCGATGGGGTCGGTTGGCGTGGTCATGGAGCGGGTTCGTTCTTGGGAAAGGTAACGAGATCAAATCCCCGACCCGCTGTAAACCCTGGAAACAAACTAACCCAGCCTTGGAGTAAACCGCAGATGGACGCGGATTCACGCGGATTTGAACCAAAAAATCGCCCCGCTCCCCGGTATTGTCTCTTTCACTTCACGATCCCGAGATAATCTGCGTCCATCTGCGTGCATCCGCGGTTAAAACTCCGGGGTCTTTAGTCAAACACCACGGTCTTGCGGCCGTAGGCCAGGACGCGGTTGTCGAGGTGCCAGCGCACCGCCTGGGCGAGAACGCGCTTCTCGAGGTCGCGCCCTTTGCGGACGAGGTCATCGACATTATGGCGGTGCGTCACGGCCGCGACGTCCTGCTGGATGATCGGCCCGTCGTCGAGGTCACTCGTGGCGTAGTGCGCGGTGGCGCCGATGATTTTCACCCCGCGCTCGTGCGCCTGATGATAGGGCCGGCCCCCGGCAAAGGCGGGCAGGAACGAGTGGTGAATGTTGATCACCGGCCGGGCGAACGCCTGGAGAAACTCGCCCGAGAGCACCTGCATGTAGCGCGCCAGGATGACCAACTCGATATTGTGCTTCTTCAGCAATTCAAGCTGGCGCACCTCGGCCGCCGCCTTGGCTTTCGGATTCACCGGGATGTGATGAAACGGCAACCCGTAGCCGCGCGCGATGCCGGCCAGGTCGTCGTGGTTGGAGATGACGAGCGAGAATTCGCCGTTGAACTCCCCGGCCTGGCCGCGCAGCACGAGGTCGTGAAAGCAATGGTCGGCCTTGGAAACAAAAATCGCCACGCGCGGCCGGTGCGCCGACGACGCCACGCGCGCCTGCATGCCGAGCGTGGTGGCAAACGCGCGAAACTCCTCCGCAGCCTGTTCCATTTCGGCAGACGTGCCCTTCGAAGCTTTAGCGAAGAAGGGAACCCACTCCACCCGTTGGAAAAACACGCCCGCCTCCATGTCGCGGTGCTGGTCGGCATGCAGGATGTTGCCGCCGCGCTCAAAAATCCATCCGGCCACGCGCGCGACCAGCCCCGGTTTGTCCGGGCCGTGCAGGAGCGCGATCAGCGTCGCTGGCGAGTCCATGATTAGAGCGATTTAAAAATTAGTTTAGCCACAAAGGATCACAAAGAACACAGGGAATAATCTTTCTTTGAGCTCTATGTGATCTTTCGTGGCAAAAAATCCGGCTGGCTGCTTATCCGGCGTCCGAGCGGAGGGAACGACATCCGCGCCGCGATCCAGGCGATAGGGTTACAGTTTTATTTAAAATACTCCTCACACCGTCGAAACGTTCCCCCGATACTGCTGGATGGGGCGGACGCCGACGCGTTTTTGTTTCAGCGCCTTGATGCCGTTGAGCGCGGCGTAGGCTCCGGTGATGGTGGTCATGATGCAGACGTTGTAGGCGTAGGCGGCGGAGCGGATCTGGTTCTCGTCGCGACGGGGAATCATGCCACCGGGCGTGTTGATGACGATCTGAATCTGGCTGTTCTTGATCAGATCGATGGCGTTGGGGCGGCCTTCGTTGATCTTGGCCAGTTTCTTCACGGTGACGCCGTTGGCCGCGAGCTCGGCGGCGGTGCCGCTCGTCGAATAGATGGTGAAGCCGAGCGCCTCGAGCTGGCGCGCCAGGTCGACCGCGCGCGCCTTGTCGGCGTCCTTGACCGAGAGAAAAACATTCCCACCGGTGGGCAGGCCGGGCTTGGCCGCGGCCTGGGCCTTGGCGAAGGCGATGCCGAGATCTTCATCCAGGCCCATGACCTCGCCGGTCGAGCGCATCTCGGGCCCGAGCATGATGGTCGCGCCGGGAAACCGCACGAAAGGAAACACGGCTTCCTTCACGCACCAGTGCTTCGGGGTGAGCTCGCGCGTGAAGCCGAGGTCCTTGAGTTTCGCTCCGGTCATCACCTTGGCGGCGAGCTTGGCCAGCGGCACGCCGATGGCCTTGGCGACGAACGGGACGGTGCGCGACGCGCGGGGGTTGACCTCGAGCACATGGAGAATGTTGTCCTTGATCGCGAACTGGACGTTCATCAGGCCGATGACGTTCAATTCCTTTGCGAGCGCGGCCGTGGCGGTACGGACGGTCGTGAGCATGTCCTTCCCGAGCGTGTGCGGCGGCATGACCATCGCCGCGTCGCCCGAGTGCACGCCGGCAAACTCGATGTGCTCGAGCATGCCGCCGATGACCGAAGTAGTGCCGTCACTGATACAATCCACGTCAAGCTCGATCGCGTCCTCGAGGAACTTGTCGATCAGCACGGGCTTGCCCGGCATGACGTCGAACACCTGGCGCACGACGTTCTTCAACTCCTCCTCGCTGTAAACGATGAACATGCCGCGGCCGCCGAGCACGAACGACGGGCGCAGCAGCACGGGATAGCCGACCTCGCCGGCGAAGGCCGCCGCCTCGCCCTCACTGAGCGCGGTGCGGTTGGCCGGCTGCTTGAGCCCGAGCTTGCTGAGGATGGCGGAGAAAAGCTTCCGGTCCTCGGCCGCCTCGATCGACTCGGGCGACGTGCCGATGATGTTCACGCCATTGGCCTTCAGCGCGGTGGCGAGGTTGAGCGGGGTTTGGCCGCCAAACTGCACGATGACGCCGTCGCAGTTTTCCTGCTGATAAATCTCCAGCACGTCCTCGAGCGTCAGCGGCTCGAAATAGAGCCGGTCGCTCGTGTCGTAGTCGGTCGAGACGGTCTCGGGATTCGAGTTGACCATCACGGTCTCGAAGCCGATTTCGCGCAGCGCGAAGCTGGCGTGGACGCAGCAGTAGTCGAACTCGATGCCCTGGCCGATGCGGTTGGGGCCGCCGCCGAGGATCATGATTTTTTTCTTCTTCGACGGGATGATTTCGTTCTCGTCGCCGTAGCTGGAATAATAATAAGGAGTGAACGCCTCGAACTCGGCGGCGCAGGTGTCCACCAGCCGGTAGGTCGTGTTGACGCCCGCCTGCTTGCGATGCGCGCGCACGGTGGCGAGGTCGCTCTTGAGCAGGTGCGCGAGCTGCGCGTCGGAGAAGCCGAACTGCTTGGCCCGGCGCAGCAGCGCGGCGTCGAGCGTCGCGAGCGAAAACTTCCTCAGCTCCTGCTCCATCTCGAAAATCTCACGCAGCTGGTGGAGAAACCACGGGTCGATCTTGGTCAGGTCGAAGATTTCCTCGACGCCCAGGCCGGCGAGAAAGGCATAGCGGATGTAGAAAATGCGCTCGGCGTTGGGCGTGCCGAGGCGCGCGGTCAAAACCTTGCGGTCGGGCAGCTCGTCCCCGCCGTATTTGCCGCCAGCGCCAAAACCCCAGGCCCCGATCTCGAGCGAGCGCAAGGCCTTTTGCAGGGATTCCTTGAACGTACGACCGATAGCCATGGCTTCGCCGACGGATTTCATCGACGAGGTGAGCGTCGTATCCGCATCGGGAAATTTCTCGAACGTGAAGCGGGGAATCTTGGTGACGATGTAGTCGATGGTCGGCTCGAACGAGGCGGGGGTGAGGCGCGTGATGTCGTTCCGAAGTTCGTCGAGCGTGTAGCCGACGGCCAGCTTGGCGGCGATTTTCGCAATGGGAAATCCCGTGGCCTTCGAGGCCAGCGCGGAGCTGCGGCTGACGCGCGGGTTCATCTCGATCACGACCATGCGGCCGGTTTGCGGATCGACGGCGAACTGGATGTTCGAGCCGCCGGTCTCGACGCCGACCTCGCGGATGACGGCGAACGAGGCGTCGCGCATCACCTGGTATTCCTTGTCGGTGAGCGTCATGGCTGGCGCGACGGTGATGGAATCGCCGGTGTGCACGCCCATGGGATCGAAATTCTCGATGGAGCAGATGACGACGCACTGGTCCTTGTGGTCGCGCATGACTTCCATCTCGTACTCCTTCCAGCCGAGCAGGCACTCCTCAACGAGCACCTCGTGCACCGGCGAGATGTCGAGGCCGTTGGCGACGATGCGCTCGAACTCCTCGCGGTTGTAGGCGATGCCGCCGCCCTGGCCGCCGAGGGTGAAGGACGGGCGGATGATGAGCGGGAAGACGCCGATCTCCTCGGTCGCGGCGCGCGCCTGCTCGAGGGTTTTCACGGTGCGCGACTTGGCGACGTCGAGGCCGATCTTGATCATGGCCTGCTTGAAAAGTTCGCGGTCCTCGCCCTTATTGATCGCGGCGGGCTTCGCGCCGATCATCTCCACGCTGTATTTGTCGAGGATGCCCAGCTTGTGCAGCTCCATCGAGAGGTTGAGGGCGGTCTGGCCGCCGAGCGTGGGCAGCAGCGCGGAGGGGCGTTCGGCGGCAATGATCTTTTCCAGGAACTCGGCGGTCAGCGGCTCGATGTAAGTCACATCGGCGAACTCCGGGTCGGTCATGATCGTGGCCGGGTTGGAGTTCACCAGGATCACGCGATAGCCTTCCTCGCGCAGCGCCTTGCAGGCCTGGGTGCCGGAGTAGTCGAACTCACAGGCCTGGCCGATGACGATGGGGCCGGCGCCGATGATAAGGATGGATTTGAGATCGGTGCGTTTGGGCATGGGCGTGAACGCTGGTGAGAATTGGGGTCGCGCAAAAGCTGCGCAAGCGGGAAACAGCAGGTGCCGGGTCCCTCCCGGCAGGCCGCGAGGCGGCGGGGCCGGCGAAGCCTACCCGATCTGGCCGGGATCGATGCCGAGGACCTTGGCGGCCTTCTCCTTGTCGTCGGTGCAGGCGCGCAGCACCATGTCCGTGTATTGCTTGCGCTGGCCGGCCAGGTATTCCTCGAGGCTGGGCCAGTTCTTGACCTCGCGCAGGCGCAGGGGAAGTTGTTGCGAGGTGACGACGCGGGCTTCGGTGGTAGCGGCGATTTTCGAGACGACCTGGTTGAGTTCCGAGAGATTGCCTGGCCAGTGGTAGGAGGAGAAGGTTGCCAGTGCGTCTTCGGAAAATTCGATCAGGTGGGTGTCGAAAAACGGGTTGGTGGCCTTCGTGATGAAATATTTGACGAGGAGCGGGATGTCCTTGGTGCGCTCGCGCAGGGGCGGCAAGACCACGGGCAGCGAGGCGACGCGGTAGAAAAGTTCGTCATGGAATTTCCCTTCATCGGTCAGTTTCTCGAGATCCTCGCCGGTCGTGCAAATGAGGCGGAAGCTCTGGCCGATGTTGCGCAGCACGCTGACCAGCTCCCGTTGCATGGGGAGCGAAAGGCATTGCGGATGCTGGAGCAGCAGCGTGCCGCCCTTGGCCTGCAGCACCCAGGTGCCGCCCGAGCCGTTCTGGCCGAGGAGCCCGTCGCGAAAGTTTTCCTCGGAACTGAGGGCGCAATCGATTTTCACGAAAGGCGCATCGCCGCTCTTGCCCGCCCCGTGGAGAAGTTCGGCCACGGTTTTTTTGCCCGTGCCGGCCTCGCCGGCCAGCAGCACCGGCGTGCGCACCGAGGAAAGCTTCTTGATCTGCTGGACGAGTTTCTTGATGGCCGGGCTTTGGCCGATGAGTCGCGACTCGACATCAATGGCGTAGGTGGCGGGCAGGCCCGACTCGGCATTGGCGCGCTCGGCCTGGAATTGCTTGAACTCCAGCCCGCGCTTGAGCGTGGCAATGAGCTCATCGACGCGGAACGGTTTCTGCAGGTAGTCGAACGCGCCGTACTTGAGCGCCTGCACGGCACTATCGGTGCTGGCATAGGCCGTCATGATGATGATGACGGCGCCGGGATCGTAAAGTTTGAGCTGCTTGAGAAGCGTGATGCCGTCCATCGGCTTCATGTCGATGTCGGCCAGCACCAGGTCGTACCGCTCTGCTTTGTAACGCACGATGGCCTTCTCGCCATCCGTGGCAAAAGCCGTGGAAAAACCCGTGGGCTGGATGACAGCCTCGAGCATTTCGTGGATGGAGAGAAGATCGTCAACAATTAGGACAGAAGGCATGGGCTAGACAAGTATCCCGCGATAAAAGCAGATGCTATCACTAACACAAAGCGGATTCTTCCGCAAATTTTACTGGCCGCCGGCCACGTTCGCGAGGTTGAAGATTGGTAAAAACATGGCAATGACGATGCCGCCGACGATCACGCCCAGGATCACGATAAGAAACGGCTCGATCAGCGAGGTGAGCGCACCGACGATGGCGTCGCATTCCGTGTCGTAGAAGTCGGCAACCTTGTTCATCATGCCGTCCACATTGCCCGTGGTTTCACCAGCCTTGACCATATGCTTCATCATGGGCGGGAAAAACGGGTTCGTGGCCAGCACCTCGGAAACCTGGCCGCCCTGGCTGACGTGCTTGGCAATTTCCACGCAGGCATCCTCGATCTGGACCTTGTTGCTCGCGGACGAAACAATTTCCAGCGTGCGAAGGATGGGCACGCCGGAACGCATGAGCGTGGCATAAGTGCGGCAGAAGCGCGAAAGCGCAATTTTGCGGATCAGGGAGCCAAAAATCGGCGCGCGCACCAGCAGAAGGTCTTTTTGCCGGCGGCCGACCGGCGTCTGGCAGTACAGGTTCAAGGCATAACCGATTCCGAACAACACCACGCCCAGCACCGCGCCACGCCAGCTTCCAAGAAAATGGCTCATGTCGATGAGCATCTGCGTCGGCACCGGCAGCGCCTTGCCCGCTTCTTTGAACATGTCGGCAAAGACCGGCACCACGAAAATCAGCATGACGTTCACCAGCACGACGGCCAGGGAGATGACGACGATGGGGTAAGTCATGGCCGACTTGACCTTTTTCATCAGCTTGACGCTGGCTTCGAAGTAAGTCGCCACCTTGGACAGAATCTCCGAGAGCGCACCGCTTGCCTCGCCTGCTTCGACCATCGAGATGAACAAAGCCGGAAAACTCTTGGGGAATTTTTTAACGGAAGAGGAGAACGAGTTGCCGGCGGAGATCTCCTGCCGCACCTCGCGGATGACGACGCAAAACACCTGGTCCTCCGTCTGGTCTTGCAACGCTTCGAGCGACTGCACCAGTGGCAGGCCGGCCGTGAGCAACGAGGCCAGTTGCTGGGTGAAAATGGCCAGCTCGCCGAGTGGAAGCTTGTAGTTCTTGGCCTTTCGCTCGAGCGCCTTTTGTCGGGCCAGCGTTTGGGTGGCTTTTAAATTGGATTTGTTGCTTTGCTGCGTCTCGGGGCGCCGCGATGAAGACTGCCCGCTTTGGGCCGAAGTAATAAACGGCATAGTTCGCCCACAAGAACATGCCACTTAGGAAGCCGCAATCTCATTTCTTGAAACATGATGTAAAAACTCCCGGAATCTTTCATGAGCTGGAACCCCCATCCGCAACCGCTGCATCCGAGGCTTGACCGCACCGTTTCATCCGCGAAGCTCAATCCCCGCCGCGCGGCTGTAGTTTAATGGCAAAACCTCTGCCTTCCAAGCAGGTGTCGTCGGTTCGATTCCGTCCAGCCGCTCCAGCCTTCGCTCTTTGAGCTACGGCTTGGCAGGCCAGTGGCCGAACAGAGCGAAGGCCCGTTCGACAGGCTCAGGGCCCCGAGCTCAGTCGAGGGGCTGCCACGACGAAGTGAAACGAAGGCGGGCCGGCTGAATCCACCACCCTTTACCCCCGCGCCATCCTGAACCTCATCCTTTTCGAGCCTCACGAAATTGCCGTTCCGCTGCCGCGGGCCGATCCGCGCTCGCGGCACCTGCTCGAGGTGTTGCGCCGCCGCGAAGGCGACTCGTTCGATGCCGGCCTCATCAATGGCCCGCGTGGCAAAGGCCGGCTTGAGAAAATCGCGCCGGCCACCCTCACCTTCTCTTTCGCCTGGGGCGAACCGCCGCCGCCGCTCGATCCGATCATGCTTCTCCTCGGCCTGCCGCGCCCGCAGACGGCGCGCAAAATCCTGCAGGAAGCCACCGCCCTCGGCGTCAGCGCGCTGCATTTTTTCACGGCCGAAAAAGCCGAGCCCAGTTACGCGCGCAGCACACTCTGGACCAGCGGCGAGTGGCGCCGCCACCTCGTCGCCGGCGCGGAACAGGCCTTTTGTACGCGGTTGCCCGAAGTCACCCATGGTCTCGCGCTCGCCGCCGCACTCGAGAAAACCCCGCCCGCCGCCACCCGTTTCGCCCTCGACAATTACGAAGCCGCGGCGCCCTTGGGCCAGGTCCAGCCCCCGGCTGGCGCACCCGTGGTGCTCGCGCTCGGATCCGAACGGGGTTGGTCGGCCGCCGAGCGCGATTTCCTGCGCGCAAAAAACTTTTCGCTCGTCCACCTCGGCTCGCGCGTGCTGCGCACGGAAACCGCCGTCGTGGCCGCCGTGGCGCTCGTTAAGTCGCAGCTGAAGCTTTTTTAAAGAACGCCGCGCTGGGTTGGCGCGCGCCTTTGCCGCCAAGGCGCTTCAGGCACATCCACCCCGGTGGCGCGAGTTCCATTCCGCCCGGCAGCTCAAAAATCACCAGCGCCTCCGGCTTGGCCGCGAGCCGGGCCTCCAAGCTCATGAATAGTCGCGGTGCCATCTCCGCAATGAGTTCATACGGCGGATCGATAAAAACCAAGTCCGCCGCGCCGGTGTCCAGCCGCGCCAACCAGGCGAGCGCATCGGCCTGCGCGATCTGGCCATCGGCTGTTTCACGCCCGAGGCTTTTGGCCACGGCCGTGAGATTGGCCTGCAGGCAGGCCGCCGCCTTGGCGTTTTTTTCCACAAAGATCCCGCGAGCCGCACCCCGGCTCAGCGCCTCGAGCCCGTAGGCCCCGCTGCCGGCAAACAAATCCCAGAAAACCGCTCCCATCACCCGCGCACCCAGGCTCGAAAATACCGCCTGCCGCAGCCCGTCGGTGGCCGGCCGCACGGCGTCGCCCGGCGGCACGCGCAGCGGGATGCCGCGCGCTACGCCACCGCTTATGCGCATGGCGCGCCTCCTGCAGGCAGCGGAGAGATTTTATTAAATGGAACCATGCTCCCATTGCATACGTCTTCTTCTCACATGCAAATCACTTAATAAATTGCACCCAACGCTTGCGTCCTTTGGTTTAAGACCTGACCTGACCCTCTCCGCCTGCGGCGGCCTCTGACTCCCGCCGCAGCCGACCAAGTTCGCTGCCGTTGTTCGCCAGACTACAAACCATGCGCCTGATCCCCCTCTTTGCCTTCGCCTGCCTTGCCGCTGGCGGAGGTTTGTCGTCTGTCCACGGCGCCGAGCGCAACTTCTGGCCGTTCTGGGTTGAAGAAAAAAATGCCGCCGGACAAGTGACGGAGTGGCAGGGCGTGGGACCGCTGGTTTTCGAAAAAACCACCGACCACGGCAGCGCGGGTGGTTTCCGTCCGCTTTATGTGTGGGAAAAAAATGCCGCGGGCGAGACGACCAAGGCGAGCGTCGTCTATCCGCTTTTCACCTATCACGCCGGCCCGGGCGGTTCATTCTGGAGCGTATTTTCCATGATCAACTTCTCCGGCCCGCGCCCGGGCACGCCGGACAAGAATCATTCGCTCGATCTCTGGCCGTTCTATTTTTCCCGCCAGACGGGCGACCCGGCCACGTCGTATCATGCGGTTTTTCCCCTCTATGGCCGGATGGAAAACCGCCTGGTGGATGAGTGGACGTGGGTTTTGTTTCCGCTCTACGGCCGGTTTGTGAAAAACAACGTCACGACCACCACCGCGCCCTGGCCGTTTGTGCGATTCACCCAGGGCGAGGGCAACCACGGCTTCGCCCTGTGGCCGCTTTTCGGCTGGCGCGCCAAGGATGGCGCCTACCACGAGCAGTATTACCTCTGGCCGTTCTTCGCCAAAAGCGAGCACGCGCTGTGGCTGCCCCAGCCGGAAGTGAAGCTCGCCGTGCTGCCTTTCTACACCCGCGAGAAAGCCACGGGCTCCATCAGCGAAAATTATTTTGGGCCGTTCTTCGGCTACACCGACCAAACCGTGCCCTTTCGCTTTCACGAGACGCGTTATTTCTGGCCATTCCTGGTCCAGGGCCGCGGCGACGATCATTACTACAACCGCTGGGCACCCCTTTATACCCATTCGATTGTCAAAGGCCGGGACAAGACCTGGGTGTGCTGGCCGCTGTGGCGGCAAATCCGCTGGAACGCCGCCGGCCTCGCGCAGACCAAGACCACCCTGTTTTTTTCCATCTACTGGTCGCTGACGGAACACAGCCTCCGGCACCCGCAATTGCCGCCCGCGCGCCGCACCAGCCTGTGGCCGCTCTTCACGGTGTGGGACAACGGCGCCGGCCGCCGCCAGGTGCAGGTGTTCAGCCCGTTCGAGTCGTTTTTCTCGACGAACGAAACCATGCGGCTCGTTTACAGCCCACTTGCGGCCATTTACCGCTACGACCGGCGCGCGCCCGGCACCGTGCGGCAGGATTTTCTTTTTAATTTCATCACCTGCCAGCGTACACCCGAAAGCTCGGAGTTTCATTTCGGGCCGTTTTTCAAAGTACAAAAGGCCACCGGCACCACGCGCATCTCCTTTCTGGGCGGACTGCTCGGGCTGCACTGCAACGAGGGCGGACAAGGCTGGCGACCATTCGCATTGGATTTTTCGGCAAAACTACATAACCCTCTGGTCACGTCGCGCTGATATGAAAAAACTGACCTCAATTTTAGAAGGCATCGGGAGCTCCATCCTGATTACCAAGCGGGCGTTTTTCATGCTGCCGGCCGCACCGCGCATCATCCGGCGCGTCGTCGAGCAGACCTTCATCGGTGGCTACACTTCCCTGCCCATTGTTTCCATCCTTAGTTTCTTCATCGGTGGCGTGCTCGCCTTGCAGGCCGGCAGCAGCATGCAGGCCATCGGCACCAAGGAACTCATTGGCACGCTCGTCGGCGAGTCGCTCGTGCGCGAGCTCGGCCCGGTGATGGTCGCCATCCTCGTGGCCGGCCGGGTGGGCTCGGCCATCACCGCCGAGCTGGCTTCGATGAAGGTTTACAATGAGGTGGACGCACTCGTGACGATGAATATCCCGCCCGAACGTTTCCTCGTGCTGCCCCGGTTGTTCGCCGTGTTGTTGTATATGCCGGTGCTCACCTTGATCGGCATCGTCGTTGGTTGGATGGGGGGAGCGGTGGTTTGCAAATATATCAGTTTCATCCATCTCGATCCCGAACAATATTTCCAGAGCCTGCGCCAGTATTTGACCACGGAAAAGATGTTCGACGGGCTCCTGAAGGCGGAAATTTTCGGCTTCTGCGTCGTCCTGATCGCCTGCACGATCGGCTTGCGCACCAGCGGCGGCCCGCGCGAGATCGGCAATTCCGTCACCCGCTCGGTCGTCACTTCGCTCATCACCATCCTCGTGCTCGACTACTTCATCACCAGGGCCCTCGTCTGATGAAAAAATCCGCTGCCTGTGAACGCCATGACCGCAACCCCGTGCCGGTGGAAGTGGCCGGCTTGTCCAAAAACTACGGCTCCCAGGCCGTGCTCAACGACATTGCGCTCAGCGTCAAACCCAACGAGATTTTCGTCATCATGGGCCCGAGCGGCTCGGGCAAGAGCGTGTTGCTGCGCCACCTTGCCGGGCTCGAGACGCCGACGGCCGGGACGGTGCGCATCGCCGGCCTCGACCCCGCCGACCCGGAGACCCGCGACCGCTTTGCCCTCGCGCTCGTTTTCCAGTCCGGCGCGCTGTTCAACTCGCTCAACGTTTACGACAACCTCGCGCTCTACCCGCTCGAGCACCGCCTCTGCTCGAAAAGGCAGATCCACGACCGCGTCATGCACGCGCTGCAAATCCTCTCGCTCGAGGGCGCCGCGCAAAAATTTCCCTCCGAGCTGTCCGGCGGCATGAAAAAACGCGTCTCCATTGCCCGCGCCCTCGTGATGGAGCCCCAGCTTATTCTCTACGACGAACCCACCAGCGAGCTCGACCCCGTCATGTCCGCCACCATTGGCGAGATCATCGCCACGCTGAAGCAGGAGTTCCAGGTGACGAGCATCGTCGTCTCCCATGACCGCGATCTCACGCTCACCATCGCCGACCGCGTCGCCATCCTCATGCAGGGCAAGCTCCTCGCCGTTTGCACTCCCGCCGAGTTGCGCGAAACCAAGGACCCCGTCATCGCCGATTTTCTCAACCCGCAGATCGACTTAAAGAATCCCCGTTACAAGCAACTGGAGATCACCACATGAACAACGCACAAATGACGGCCCGCATCGGCCTCTTCTTCCTCGTGGGCGCCGTGCTCATCTGGATCACCTTCGAAGCGCTGCACAACGGCGGCTTCCACCGCCACAGCGGCTACGTGCTCACCGCCCGCTTCGACACGCTGAAGGAGCTCAAGGTCGGCGACGAAGTCCGCATGGCCGGCGTATTGGTCGGCAGCGTCGAGACGACCAACCTCGTCAATCACCGCGCCGAGGCCGTCCTGCGCATCCGGCCCGAGATCAATATCGCCAGCGACTCCACCGCGACCATCTCCAGCGCCGGCCTGCTCGGCACCAATTACATCTCGTTCGACCTCGGCACGGTTGATCAATTTTATCCGCCCGGCGCGGAGGTCCAGACCAGGGCCAGCGCCGACCTCAACAGCGTCATGTCCCAGATCGGCGACCTCAGCCACAAGCTCGAGGCCGCCTTTAGCTCCATCACCAACATCACCCAGGGCGAGAACGGCCAGCCCGGCCTCTTCCAGCGCCTCGACAAGCTCGTCGCCGACAACGGCGAGAAAGTCACCGCCACGATGTCCAACCTCCGCGACATCACGACGAAGATCAATCAAGGCCAGGGCACCATCGGCCGCCTCGTCAACGATCCCAAGATGCACGACGAGCTGCTCGCCGCCATCGATGAAATCAAAGCCGACGCCACCCAGGCCAAGGGCTTCATCGCCGATGCGCAGGGCATCATGGACCAGGTCAAGTCCGGCCAGGGCGCGCTCGGCACGCTCATCTACAACCAGGAAGCCGGCGACAACATCAAGCGCGTCGCCCAGAATGTGCGCGAACTCACCGACAAGCTGAACAACGGCCAGGGTACGCTCGGCAAGCTGATCAGCGACGACAGCCTCTACACCCAGACCCAGGGCGTGCTGAAAAAAGCCGACCAGGCCTTTGACAGCATGGGCGACTCGAGCGCGATCAGCGCCGTCGGCGTCGCCGCCAACGCGCTGTTCTGAGCCGCCCCCAAACCCGGATTTTAACCGCGGATGAACGCGAATGGACGCGAATAAAAACCGTCCAATCTCGATCCGTTTTTGCCCATGCTCGCCATCCGCCTGGATAAAAAGACCGAGGATCGCCTCGCTCGCCCGCAAGACCGGGCGGACCAAAACGTTTTATGCCCGCGAGGCCATCCTGGCGCATTTGGAAGACCTGGAAGATACTTTCCTTGCCGTGCAACGCATTCGGGCCAACGAGCGAACCTATTCCTTGGACGAGGTGAAACGTGAATTGGGCCCCCGAAAGAAACTAAACAAGTAGAGATCGGCCCTTTTGGATCGGCCTGGTTTTCTCAATTGAGCGCGAATATCGCCGGGTCTTGGCGTGCGTCCCATACGCGCACAATCTCAATCGAATGTCGCGTTTCGTTGATCCGATAAAAAATTAAGAACCATGGACGGTGCAGGATGCGCCGATAACCCGGACGGCCTCGAACCTTCACGCCTCGAAACGGCATTTGCTCCAGGGAGAAGATCGTATCGATCAGCTTGAGGCCGAGCCGTTCCGCCGCGGCCACATTTTTCTGCGCCAGGAAGGGCGTCACCTGCTCCAAATCAAGATAAGCCCGCTCGTTTAGCCCGACGTGCCACTCCATTGCCGCACCTTTTGCTCGAGTTCACCGCGGGTGTATTCACGCACGCCTTTTTCCTCCAAGGAACGGATGCCCTCGTCAAGTGCCGCCAACATTTCCGGTGTCTCCTCCGCCGCCAGCAGGTGTTCCCCCAGCCAGCGCGCGAGTTCGCGCTGCTCGGCGGCAGGAAGTTTTTCGATGGCGGACTCGATTTCCTGAACGGTGCTCACGGCAATGACCCTACGGTTTTATCGGTATTTGGCAAGCATCCGGCCTGCCCTGGCCACAGCTTAGCACGATTTTCCGGCCTCTCTTCATTTTTTCGCCTGTCCCTAAAAAATGTTTCAAAATGCCCTGCGGAAATGGCATACGACTAAAATCCAGGAAAAATTCCAGATGTAAAAAATAATGCGCATCTGAAAGAGCTGACGACGAAGTTTTGGGGATTCCGAAATCCAATCTGGAGTCTTAACCATCCACCAAAACCCTAGCTTCTTTTTTGCAAGGTCACTGGACCAAAAAACACACTCCTTCGCCCGCCAAAAAAACCCATCAGGCTTGCCGTCGCGCTCCCACTGCTCGCGATGATTATCGTATTCCCAACGGACAAGACAGTCGAACAACCACATAGTATAGACGACACCCAGCATCAGCGTTAGGAAGGCCAGAAACAGAAACGCCGAAGTAAGCGACAAATGTGTCATGCTGCGGTTGCCCAGAATTGACAGCCAGGAATGGCGCGGAGTAAAAAAATCTTTGGATCGAACTTCGTGTTCTTCGTGCCTTCGTGGTTAAATCCAAAAACCTACCGTTTCAAAAACGCCTCGAAGGCGCCGCCGAAGAGGTTCTTCACGTCGCGCGCGATTTCATCCTCGGTGATGATCCAGCCGGTCGCGGAGAGATCGGCATATTTATCCTTCAGCACCTTGCCGATGATGGCGCGCGAGTGCGTCCACTTGTAGATGATCTGGTCGAGCACGCGGGCATCGGAATGCTGCGGGGTCACGCTGAGGCCGAGCAGCTCGAGGCGCATCCGCGTCATGTCCTCGATGATGACCGGGTTGTTGGTGAACCACCAGCAGCCGAAAATATGCAGGTTGCGGAATTTCCGCGCCATCACGCAGGCCTGGTGCTGGTTTTCGCGCGAGAGGACCGTCATCGTGAATTTCACGTCGGGATTGGGCCCGATGAGGCGCTCGTAGGCATCGAGATCCGCGCGGCCCAGGGCGTCGCCGGCGAGGCGGAGCAGCGGATTGACGTCGCGTTTGACTCCGGGCATCAGCGCAAAAGCCAGGCCGGTCTCCCGGCAGAAGGGCAGGATGGCCTGGTCGATCAGCTTCGTGGTCGGCGATGAATCCGGATAGCTGTACCGGTAATCCAGCGAGACCATCACATACAACGCGTTGATCTTTTTCGCCCAGTCGGCGAGGAAGCGTCGCACTTCGCTGATGGTTTTGTCGGTCAGCTCGGTGGTGACATCGTAGCCCCAGCCCTTGAGCTTCGGCGCCGTCTGCGGCCATGCCAGGATCAACGGGTCGATGCGCAGCGCGGAGGTGAAGCGCGAATCGCGCTTGAAGCCTTTTTCCCAGACCGGCCGCTCAAGGTCGTCGAAGGGCGAATTGGTCATGCAGATGGTGTGCACACCGGCGAGCTCCATGCACTTCGTGGTGTAGGCCGCGGGCTTCTGCGCCGCGAACCACTTGCGGATCTTGGGCAGGTCGCGCTTCTTCACGTCGAGGCCGAGCTTGTTCAGCACGGTCAGTACGCCCCGGCAGGCTTCGGAAACCGGCGAGTTCTCGATAAAAAGTTTTTCCCACACGAGGTCGGCCTGCCCGGCGGTCGAGAGCGCCCAGAATTTATCGTACGGCATGTCGAGATAGCGAAAGACCTCGGCGATGAGATAATGATAAGTGAGCAGCTCGTCGATGCCCCAGAGGAGCAGCGGGCCAAACGCCGGATCGTAAAGATGCGTGTGGATGTCGTAGACTGGCGTGTTCGTGACGAGGCGGTCGATGACACGCGGGAGTTGGGCGCGAGCGAGTGGCTTCTTCATGTGGGATGCGGTGAGGATTTTGTTTGTCTTAGAGCATTTTAACCACTGATGCACACTGATGATCACTGATCCGGAAAAAACAGATAAAAAATGCGTTCGAATCTAACTTCATATATATCAGTGACTATAAGTGTACATCAGTGGTTAAACGGTATTGAGATTATACCTTCGGGCCGCCTTGCGCGAGGTTGCGCGCGCGCAGGCGCAGGCCGTTGAGCCGGATGAAGCCGGCCGCGTCGGTCTGGTTGTACCAGCTCTTCACGCCTTCCATTGACGCGATATTCATGTCGTAGAGCGAGTACTTCGACTTGCGGCCGCAGGTGATGACGTTGCCCTTGTAGAGCTTCAAACGCACCGTGCCGGAGACATGGCGCTGGCTTTCGTCGACGAGGGCTTGCAGCGCCTCGCGCTCGGGCGCGAACCAGAACCCGTAGTAAACCAGCTCGGCGTATTTGGGAATGAGCGAGTCACGCAGGTGCATGACCTCGCGGTCCATCGTGAGCGACTCGACCTGGCGGTGGCCGTGCATGAGAATCGTGCCGCCCGGCGTTTCATAAACGCCGCGCGACTTCATGCCGACGAAACGATTCTCGACGAGGTCCACCCGGCCGATGCCGTGCTTGCCGCCAAGTTTGTTGAGCGTTTTCAACACGCCCGCGGGAGAAAGTTTCTTTCCGTTCACCGCGACACAGTCGCCGCGCGCGAATTCCAGCTCGACGTATTCCGGTTTGTTCGGCGCGTCCTCGGGCGAGACGGAGAGCTTGAACATGGTCTTGTTCGCCTTCGTGGTCGGATCGAACCACGGGTCCTCGAGGATGCCCGCCTCATAGGAGATGTGAAGGAGGTTCCGATCCATCGAATACGGCTTCTTGAGCGAGGCCTCGACGGGGATCTTGTGCGTCCGGCAATAGTCGATCATCTCGGCGCGGCCGGGAAATTCCTCCCGGAAGGCATCGATTTTCCACGGGGCAAGGATGTTGAGCCGCGGGGCGAGCGCCATGTAGGTGAGCTCGAAGCGGCACTGGTCGTTGCCCTTGCCGGTGGCGCCGTGCGCGACCGTGTCGGCCTTTTCCTTTTTCGCGATCTCGATCTGCGCCTTGGCGATGAGCGGCCGGGCGATGGACGTGCCGAGGAAATACTGTCCCTCATAAACCGCATTGGCGCGGATCATCGGGTAAATGAAATCGCGTGCGAACTCCTCCACGAGGTCGAGCGTGTAGTGTTTCGAGGCGCCGGTCTTTTTCGCCTTCTGCGGCAGGCCGCGCAGTTCCTCCTCCTGGCCGATGTCGGCGGCGAAAGTGACGATCTCCGCGTCATAAGTTTCGCGGAGCCACTTGACGATGACGGACGTGTCGAGTCCGCCCGAGTAGGCGAGGACGATTTTCATGGTGGAACCGCCAATAAAAACCGCCGAGAACCGCGAGGCAATGAATTTAAGGCTGCAAACGGCGGGCGGAATTTGCTGCTAAACTGTTTTTTAACCGCGGATGCACGCAGATGAACGCGGATTATCTATGGAAAAGAAAGGCATATTACTTGAAGACCAAACCTACCGGATTATCGGCGTGGCCATGGAAGTATTGAACACTTTGGGTCACGGATTGCACGAAAAGCCGTACGAAAATGCCTTGGTTGTGGAATTTTCTTTGGAAAAAATCCCGTTTGAGCAGCAACGACGGTTTCCGGTCATTTACAAGACAGTCCAAGTCAGCGAGTACGTCCCTGATCTGATTGCCTATGGTGCAGTGATCGTTGATACCAAAGTCATCGATCGCATCACCGATCACGAACGCGGTCAGATGATGAACTATCTGCGGATCAGCAGCCTGTCAGTCGGACTGATCTTGAATTTCAAGCGAGCAAAGCTCGAATGGGAGCGTCTCGTTCTCTCTGAAAATCCGCGTTAATCCGTGTTCATCCGCGGTTAAAACTACTTCCGCGCCGCTTCGCTGAGCGTCGCGAGAATGGCTTTCTGCACGTGCAGGCGGTTTTCCGCCTGGTCGAAGATGATCGAGCGCGGATTATCCAGCACCGCTTGTGCGACTTCCTCGCCCGGGTGGGCGGGCAGGCAGTGCATGAAATACGCGTCGGGCTTGGCCTCGGCAAAAAGTTTTCCCCTCACGGCGTAGGGCGACATGATGCGGCTGCGTTCCTTCGCCTCCGCTTCCTTGCCCATGCTCGCCCACACGTCGGTGTAAACGATGTCCGCGCCGCTGACCGCCTCATACGCGTCGTTCGTGAAGTGATACGAGTTGGCGAAACCCTCGGCCCGGAGCAACGCATTGATTTCCGGACCCGGCTCGTAGCCCTTCGGCCCGGCGAGCGAAATTTTCATGCCGAAGAGCGCCGCCCCGAGAATCCACGAGTTGGCCATGTTGAAGCGGGTGTCGCCGAGGAAGGCGATCTTGCGCCCGCGCAGCGATCCAAACAGGTCGCCACCGGGGGCGGTCCAGCGCTCGGCCGCGGTAAACGCATCAGCGTAAATCTGGCAGGGATGCAGGAAATCCGTGAGGGCGTTGATGACCGGGATGCTGCCGTGCTGGGCCAGGTCGACCACCTCGGCATGGTCAAAGGTACGCACGATGAGCCCGTGCACGAAACGCGAGAGCACGCGCGCGGTGTCGGCCACGGATTCGCTGCGACCGAGCTGGATGTCGTTTTTATTGAGGAAAATCGCATGGGCGCCGAGTTCGTGGAGGCCAACCTCGAAGGAAACCCGCGTCCGCGTGCTCGATTTGGAGAAAATCATCGCCCAAGTCTGTCCCGCGAGCACAGGCGTGGCCGCGCCGCGCTGCTGTTTGAACTTCGCCGCGCGCGCAAAAATTTCGGCAACCTCGTGAGCCTGGAAGTCGGTCTCCTTGAGAAAGTGCTTCATGGGAAACGGTCAATCTAAACCCCCGGCCGGCCGCGCACGAGTGAAAAATGCGCCAAAAAACGCCGAATCACATCGCCGTAACATGGGCCGGTAGAGAACTCGCAATGAACGCGTCGGGACGACGCGTTCCACCTTTTGGTATATTTTCCACAGAAGGCAACCAAGGCAACGAAGCGTTGCTAGGTTTCCGTCACCAAAGGCCATGCTTCGCCGAGGCTTCGCATGGCACGGCAAAAACTGTCCCGCCTGGAAATTTGAACCAAGATGACCTGAATCGCTTTGTTTCCTTTGTTGCCTTCTGTAAAAATGGTTTGGAAAAGTCTCGGCGCGCCCTACCCCAAGAGCCTGCATTCGAACGGTAGTTACGCTTTTGCAACAAGCGCCGCCCGGATGATTTCGACCGACCGCGCCAGTTCCGCCGGCGTAGCCACGAGCGGGGGCAACAGCCGGAGGACATTGTTGCCGGCCAGGGCCACGAGCAGGCCGCGCTCGCGCAAGGCGGCGACATAGGGCGCGGTTTCCGTCGCCAGTTGGACGCCGACCAGGAAGCCGCAGCCGCGCACCGCCTTCACCTGCGCGGGAAAATCCGCCGCGAGTTTTTCCAACGCCGCGATCCACGGCCCGCTGGATTGGGACACATGCTCCAACAATTTTTCGCGGTCGATGACATCGAGCACCGCCAGCGCCGCCGCGCACGCGAGCGGAGTGCCGCCAAACGTAGTGCCGTGTGAGCCGGGCTGGAAAAGCTCCGCCGCGTTTTCGCGCACCCAGATCGCGCCAATGGGAATGCCACCGCCCAAGGCCTTCGCCATGGCGATGGCGTCGGGCATGACCCCGGCGTGCTCAAACGCGTAGAATTTCCCGGTGCGGCCAATGCCGCATTGCACCTCGTCGAGCAAGAGCAGCAGGTTGTGCCGGTCGCACAAGGCACGCAGGCCGAGCAGAAATTCCGTCGTGCACGGATTGATCCCGCTTTCCCCCTGGATGGTCTCGACAAAAATCGCCGCGGTCTGCCCGTCGATGAGATCGGCGAAACTTTGCAGGTTGTTCAGCTCGCCAAAGGCGAAGCCGGGCACGAGCGGGCGAAAACCCTTCTGGATTTTTTCCTGCGGCGTCGCGCTCATGCCGCCGAACATGCGGCCGTGAAAGGCATTTTTCGCGCAGATGATTTTATAGCACTTCCCTTCCTCGCCACCGGATTTTTTCACGCCATGCAGACGAGCCAGCTTGATCAGTCCTTCGTCGGCCTCGCCACCGCTGTTGCAAAAAAATACCCGGCCCGGGCCGGCCCGCTGCACGATCCGCCGCGCGAGCTCGGCCTGGTTCGAGTTGCGAAACAGGTTGCTGACGTGGATCAATTCGCCCGCCTGCCGCTGCACGGCCGCGACCCAATGCGGATGGCAATGACCCAGCGCGCTCACCGCGATGCCCGAGGTGAAATCGAGGTAGCAATTCCCCTGGTCGTCCCAGACCTGCGCGCCGCGGCCCCGCGCCAGCGTGAGGCTGGCGCGTGCGTAGTTTTTCATCACAAACGCGTCGTAGAGGTCGGCCGTGCTGGTGCGGACGATGGTCTGATTGCTCATTGGGCAGACAGATTGAACATTGAACATTCAACATTCAACGCTCAACATCCAAGGCTGGTTTCTTTGCCTGAAATCGATCGAACTTGAACGTTGGATGCTCGATGTTGAACGTTCGATGTTCAAGGCGGCAACGCCGTCTACCCTTGGACAATTTCCGTGCCGATGCCTTTGTCGGTGAAAATTTCCAGGAGCAGGCTGTGCGGCAGGCGGCCATCGATAAAATGCACCCGTTGCACGCCTTCCTGCAGCGCGCGGATGGCGCTCGCCACCTTGGGGCGCATGCCTTTGTCGATGACACCCTTTTTCTTCAGGTCTTCCACCTGGCTGATTTTCAGCGTCGAAATGAGCGAGGAGGCCTCGGGCGGGTTGGCAAGCAATCCCGGCACATCGCTCATGTAAACCAGCCGGCGGGCGCGCAACGCGCTGGCGACGCGGCCGGCCACAAGATCGGCATTCACGTTGTAAGGCTTGCTGTCGTAGCCCTCGGCGACGGGCGAGATGACAGGGATGAATCCATCGGCGATCTCCTTTTTGATGAGCTTGGCCTTCACCTCCATGACTTCACCGACATAACCAAGGTCAATCGGGTTGCCATCATCGTCGGTCGTGAGCTTCTGGCACACGAGCACGGTATCACCCGGCATGCTCTTTGGCTTGGCCTTGGCGGTGGCGATGGCATCGCAAACATCCTTGTTCACGATTTCATCAAGGGTTTTTTTCACGACCGCAATCGTGGCCTCATCGGTGACGCGCAGGCCGTTGACAAAATTCGCCTTCAAGCCGGACGACTCCATCGCCTTCGTGATGGTCTTGCCGCCGCCGTGCACGACGACGACGTTGATGCCGACCGCGGCAAAAAACGCGATGTCGTAGGCCACGCGCGCGCGGGCGGCCGGATCGGGGTCATCCATGAAACTGCCGCCGTATTTCACGACAAACGTCGAGCCGTGAAAATCCTGGATGTAAGGCATTGCCTCGAGCAGCACCTTCGCTTTTGCGGTGACTTCAGTGACGTCCATGGTTCGTCAGGCAACGCCACTCGCGGCGGCGGAAAAAAAAGCAGGCTGAAGAAAAATGTTCACGCGAAATTTTTTAGGCAGGGATGTTGTAATGCACTCGCGGTGCTTATTTCCACAATAATTTTCAAGCCGGCCAACCTCGCCACCATTTCGTCACACAAGGAAACTGCGATAAATTTGGGATTAATGAGAATTACCTGGCGCCGTGTCGAATCACCGAGGTAGGGCGAGACGTCCCGGCGAGCCGAACTTTTCTCGGCTCGTCAAGGATGCCTCGCCCTACCTTTGACGCGTCTGCAGGCGACTTCTATTAGGTATTGCTCAATCGACTTGCCGTTTTCAATTTCGAGATGGCTTCCACATGTCCAGCACTTCCCTCGCCTTCTCCTCGCGCGCCGCGCATCGCACCTGGCTTGCCACGCAAGCCGCCCTGCCCGCGGGTTTCCGCGTCGGCACGACCCGTTTCGACTTCACGCCGCACGAGGCGCCGAAGCCGGCGAAGATGACGCTCACGCTCATCGCGCTCGACCAGCCGTCGCCGGATTTCGCGGCGGTCTTCACGCGTAACGCCTTTCCCGGCGCACCGGTTGTCATCGGCCGCCAGCGGCTGGCCGAGCCCGCCCTCGGCGCCATCATCGTGAACAACAAGATTTCCAACGTCTGCGCGCTCGGCGGGGTGGAGACGGCCGAGCGCGTCTGCGCCGGGACCGCGCAACTGCTGAAATTTTCGCCGACGGAGATTCTGCCAAGCTCGACCGGCGTCATCGGCTGGAGTTTGCCGGCGGATGCCATGCTCGCCGCGCTGCCACAGGCCGCGGCCGCCCTGGCCGGCGGTTCCGTGCTGCCCGCGGCGGAAGGCATCATGACCACCGACTTGTTCCCCAAAGTGCGCCGGGCCGCGGTCGGCGGCGGCAGCATCGTGGGCATCGCGAAAGGCGCAGGCATGATCGAACCAAATCTCGCGACCATGCTGGTCTATGTGCTGACCGACGTCGCCATCCCGCGCCATGAGCTGCGCGCGATGCTCGCGCGCACGGTCGAAACGAGCTTCAATACCATCAGTATCGACAGCGATACCAGCACGTCCGACACCGTGGTGCTGGTTTCGTCGGGTCAGGTGCGGGGTGCGGACCACGCGGAATTCGAGCGGGCGCTGGCCGTCGTCTGCCGCGATCTCGCAGAAGACGTCGTGCGCAACGGCGAGGGCGTGCGGCATGTCATCCGCGTGCAGGTGCGCCGCTCACCCGACACCGTGATCGCGCGCGCCCTGGGCAAGGCCATCGTCAACGCGCCGCTCTTCAAGTGCGCCGTGGCCGGCAACGACCCGAACGTCGGCCGGCTAGTCCAGGCCATCGGCAAATATGTGGGCGTACACGCTCCGGCGCTCGATTTGTCGCGGCTGCGGCTGCGCCTGGGCGGACTGGAAATTTTTTCGGCCGGGGCGTTCCGGCTCGACCCGGAAAAAGAGACCGCGCTGGTCGCGCACCTGCGGTCGGCCGAGCTTTACGCCAGCGTGCCGCCGAAAGACGGCGTGTTCGCGCCGCCGGTCGATTTTCCGCCGCACGAGCGGTGCGTGGAAATCGAAGTCGACCTCGGTGGCGGCACGGCGGAAGCGACCATCCTCGGCGGCGACCTCACCCACGAATATGTGAGCGAGAACGCTGATTATCGAAGTTGAATTAATTCAACTTCGATAATCAGAACATTCAACATTCAACGCCCAACATCCAACGTTCAAGTAGGAGATCTTTCCCTGAATTGCCCGTGCTCAGCACCCTCATCCTTGGACGTTCAGTGTTGAATGTTGAACGTTGAATGTTCTGACGAGGCCGGCGGCCTCGTCAGCGATTCACATGCACAACCTTCGCCGGCGGGAAGCCGTTGAAGTAGGTCGCGGACGCGTGGCTGTAGGCGCCGATGTTGACGCTGTAAACAAAGTCGTCGCGTTCGAGGTCGGGCAGGTTCTCCGCCATCGAGACAACGTCGAGCGCATCGCACGTCGGGCCGAAGACCGAGCTGATCTCCGTCGCGCCTTTCTTGAACGCCTTGACCGGATATTTGCAGTGGTCGAAAATGACGCCCGAGTAGGTGTGATAAACGCCGTCGTTGATGTAGTAGCAGGTCTTGCCGTCGCGCACGGCCTTGCCGATGACCTTCGAAACGGCGATACCGGCTGAGGCGACGAGAAAACGGCCCGGCTCGGCGAGAATCTGGACGTCCTTCGGAAACAAGCGGTCGAGCTCGGTGTTGATGACCTTCGCCAGTTCGCGAAACGGTTTCACCGACGAATCATACGGCGCGGGAAAGCCGCCGCCGATGTCGAGCAGGTTCATCTTGGTATAGCCGCGGTCGCGCGCTTCCTTGAAAATGGAGGCCGAGAGGTTGATCGCCTGGACGTAATTTTCGAAATTCGTGGTCTGGCTGCCGACGTGAAAGCTGATGCCTTCGACGACGAGGCCGGCCTTGTCCGCCGCAAGGATGAGATCGACCGCCTCGCCCGGTGAAGCGCCAAACTTGGAGGAGAGTTCGACCATCGCGCCGGTGTTGGGCACCTTGAGACGCAGCACGAGGCCGGCACTGGGCGCGTGTTTCTTGATCTTCTGGATTTCCTCGAAGTTGTCGAAGGTGACGAGCGGCTTGTACTGGTTCAGCTCCTCAAGCGTCTCGGTCGGCTTGGTCGGATTGGCGTAGATGATCTTGTCCCAGATCCACTG
Organism: Opitutaceae bacterium; assembly: GCA_035569995.1. Classification (GTDB taxonomy): domain Bacteria; phylum Verrucomicrobiota; class Verrucomicrobiia; order Opitutales; family Opitutaceae; genus DASRHD01. Next base: position 29,144 of record DATMLS010000076.1, read on the forward strand.
CTGCCGCGCCTTGGCGGGCATGCGTTCGATGTTCTGGTGCACGATCATGAACTCCGGCATCGAGGCGACATCGAAGCTCGCGCCTTCCTTGAAGAGCGTCTGCACGATGGCGGGATCGGGGTTGGCCTTGACCGCGAAGTAAACCTGCACGCGCGGCAGGTAGCGTCGGAACTGGCGGTAGTTTTTGCGCAGCTCGTCGTGATCGATCACGAAAAGCGGCGTGCCATTCTCCTTGGCCAGCTTCTTCAATCCAGACAGCGGAATCATGGTGATGGTTTTGAAAAAATGGCCGATCGGTTCACCGCGCTCAACAACCGCCGTCCTTGAGCAGGAAATTCTTGAACTGCCACGGGTCTTTCAGGTCAAGGTCGGGCTTGTTGTAACCTTTGAATGCGTTGGGCATGTCTTTCAATGGCGTCCAATCGGAGGACTTCGAGATCCACCGGCCCAGGTACGGCTTTGAAATATCGAGGATGTAGTCGTGCGGCAGCGCGTCGGGAACAAGGACGCCCTGCTCGGGATTTTCGATCATCCACATGGTGGCGGCGACGACGGAGATGGCGACCTGCATGGTGGTGGCATTCTGGTGCGGGACGAGGCGGCGCGATTCCTCGATGCTGAGGTCGCTGCCGATCCACCATGAATTGTAGGCGTGGCCCATGATCAGCGCGCCAAGGATGTCGGCGCCGCTGGTGATCTCGTCGTTCATGATGCGGAGCTTCGGCTGCAGCTCGTAATTGCGGCCGCGCAGCTCGTGCAGCGAAATGATCGCGTTGTCGCACGGGCAGTAGGCGTAGTGCATCGTGGGACGATAGACCGCCTTGCCGTCCTTCCAGACGGTGAGCTTGTCGGAAATGGTGAAGGATTCGCCGTGGCGGACGACCATGCCGCGGATGGTGTAATCCGGCACCCAGGAGCGAACCCAAGTGTTGATGCCCATGCGCGCGAGGCAAATCTGGGTCTTCGGGCCATCCTTGTGGCGGTAAGCGAACGCCGGCAGCTGCTTCTCGTGCGTGCCCCACCCCATTTCGGCGGTGGTGGTGCCCTCTTCGCGAAAACCTTCGATCGACCAGGTGTTGACGAACTCGTCGATTTCCTTCGGCACGTTGGAAATTTGCGTGTCGCGTTCGCTGCAATGAATGACCTTCACGCCGATTTTCTGCGCGAGCACGTTGAACGCCCGGTCCTTGATGAGCTGCTGGACTTCCTCGGCTTTCTTGCCCTTGAGTTTTTTGTCGGCAATCAGGCTCTGCCCGATGTCGATCAGGCCCTGCTTGGTGAAATGCGAAAGGAGCCCGGGATTGGCGCCGTGCTCGATGACGGCGGATGAGCCCTTGGTCTTCCACTTGGCGAGCATCCGGCGCAGGTTCATGTGGCGCCAGTAAAGTGTCTTCGTCGTCGGCTTGTTGTCCGGCAGGCCGTGGTAGGGATCCCACACCTCGGTCGAGGTGTTGATGTAGAGCACGCCGTGGTCGTGGCACCATTGCAGGATGACCAGCGCATCGATGTTCCAGGCGAGATCGATCAGGACATCGCCGGTGGAAAGGTGTTTGCCGAGAATGGCGGCGAGATTGCCCTGCTCGACGCGATCCTGCACGAAACGCACGCCCTTGGCCGTCCACGGCGCAAGTTTGGCCCTGCGATCCTCGAAATCCATGACCGTGACATTTTTCGCGGGCACCTTGAGGTGCTTGAAAAGAATGGGGAGCGTGCATTCGGCCACGGCGCCGTAGCCGACAAACAGGATTTTTTTATTGAATTCGATCATGGTGCTGGACGTTGGCGAAGCGGCGAACAGTTGGACAACTCACCCGAGTTTTGAACTGGTCCGCTTGCAAATTAAACCACGAGCTGTGCGGGAAAGGCCGCTGGCTGACAAGCAGTTTTCTCGAAAACGTGTTACGTTTCCGAGAACATCCAACACTCAACATCCTCCTTCGCCAAGGCTACGGAGGACAGGTCGAACATTCAACGTCCAAGGGAGGAGCCGCCTACTTCGATATTGGGTGTTCGACCGAGGCTTCAGTCCTCGGTCGAGATCACAACGTCTCCCGGCCGTCATTCAAAGTGGGATACTGGAGTTTGGGCAAAAGCTCGCGGCGCATTCTCTCCGTATTTCCATAATAGGAAACCCGGCCGATATCGATGAAATCGCGCGTAAGCGGGGCTTTTGATCGGAAAATGAGCGAAATCATTTCAAACATGCTGGCCGGCGCCATAAATCATCCAGAGCGGCATGCGCCAGGGCCGGGCGTAGCCCCATTGCCGGCAGGCGGCATCCAAAAATTCCTGCAAAGTGATCTTCCCTTCATCACCGAGGTGGTAGATGCCGTTGACATTGGGCAAGAGACTCGCGGCGGTCGTGGCGGCGCAAAAATCCTCGCGGGAAATCAGATGGATTTGCGTAGGATCTTTCCATACGCCCAGCAAACGCCGCCGTGCAAACCACCGGGCCACATCCACCATTAAAATTCCGCGGCCATAGACCATGCCCACCCGCAGTGAAACCGGCCGAGGGATCTTTGCCATCAAATAGCGCTCCTCTTCCAATCGCGTCGTTGCGTGCATGGAGATGGGGCTGCCATCAAGACGTCCACTGGCCGGTGCGTCGAAGGTTGTTGCTCCCTCCACATGCGGAAAACTGATAAGGATAATCTTTTGAATCCCCTCGCGCAGCGCCACATCGACCAGATTCTTGAAATAAATCGTATTGGTGACCGGCAAAAACTTTTCCGGGCGGGCTTTGAAAAGCACCCCGGCAAAATGCACAATGACATCGCTGCCGGTAATATGGCCAGTCAGCGTGTCCGGGTTGGCAAGATCCGCGCGAAACCATTCGACCCGTTGATGGCTGGCCAGATCCTCTGGCAAAGGTTTGTCATGGATCATCAACCGCAATCGCACCTCCGTGGTCGAAAGAAGGTGACGCGCGAGCAGGCTGCCAAGATTGCCGGCAGCTCCTGTAATCAGAACGGTTGGCATGTATCTCCCTTCAACGTCCGAGGAAAGCCCTCATACTTCGATGTTGGGCGTTCGATGTTCGATGTTCAACGTTCAGACGAGACCCGCGGTCTCGTCATAGCCGCACCACAGGTTCATGATCTGCACGGCCTGGCCGCTGGCGCCTTTGAACAGGTTGTCCTCGGCCGAGGTGATGATGAAGTTTCTCGTGCGGGGATCGAAAACCGCGGACATGTCCACCCGGTTGGTCCCGGTGACATGCGCGGTGTCGGGCGTCTCGCCGCTGGCGACGAGTTGCACAAAAGGTTTGCCGGCGTAGGCGGTGCGCCACGCGGCATAGACCGCCTCGATCGTCGCGCCGGACGCGGCGGGCACGGTGATGGTGGTGGCGATGCCCCGCCGCATGGGCGCGAGGTGGGGATTGAATTGGATGATGGTGGGCGCGCCGGTGAGTTTCCCGAGCTGCTCCTCGATTTCCGCGAGGTGCCGGTGCTTGACGAGGCCGTAAGCTTTGGCGCTTTCGGCCCGCTCGACGAAAAGATAGTCCTCGGCCACCTTGCGGCCGGCGCCGCTGACGCCGCTGAAGGAGTTCGCCACGATGTGTTCGCGCGTGACCAGGCCGGCCTGCAGCAACGGCACCAGCGGCACGAGAATGCTGGTGGGATAGCAGCCGGGCGCGGCGACGAGCTTTGCCTCGGCTTTCCACGCCGGCGGCGTGAGCTCCGGCAGGACAAAACGCGCTTGCGGCAGCAGCTCGGGCGCGTGGTGCCCGCCGTAATATTTTTCGTAGATGGCGAGGTCGGTGATGCGGAAATCGGCGCTGAGGTCGATCACGCGCTTGCCGGCCGGGACGAGTTTTTTGGCAAAATCGGCCGCGGCCCCGTGGGGCAGCGCGAGGAAAAGGAGATCGAGGTCGCTGGCGGCGAGCGCGGCGGCATCGGAGTCGGTGAAGACCAGCCCCCGGTCGGCGCCACGCAACGTGGGCATGACCGACGCGAGGGGCTTGCCTGCGTGGGTGCGCGAGGTGACGGCCGCGAGCTGCACGTGCGGGTGCCCGAGGAGGAGTTTGACCAGAAGTTCGCCGGAATAACCCGACGCGCCAACGACGCCGACTTTCATAGAAGGAAGAAAACAGATGTTTAAGCAGGAAGCCAGGAAACCAGGAAGAAAGAAAATTTGGAGGGATTGAGTGGATTATTGCGGGGTGAGGGCACCCCGCCCACAATCGACCACCAAGTCAAAAAACAAAAAAGCGGAGAGCCCGGGGGCGCTCCGCTTTTGCTGCGAAAAAGATTTCGGCTGCGATTAACGCTTCGAGAACTGGAAGCGCTTGCGGGCGCCGGGCTGGCCGGCTTTCTTACGTTCCCTCTCGCGCGGGTCGCGCGTGAGGTGGCCGGCTTTCTTCAGCGCGGGACGGAGCTCGGCATTGAGTTTCTGGAGGGCGCGGGCAATGCCGTGCGCCACCGCGACCGCCTGGCCGCCCGTGCCGCCGCCGCTGACATTGGCGGAGATGTCGATCTTGTCCTTCATGTCGACGGTGAGAAGCGGCGCATAGGCCAACTTGGCGAAATTTTCGTGCGCGAAATACTGGTCGAGCTTGCGGCCATTGACGCTGAGTTTGCCGGTGCCGGTGGTCAGGCGCACACGGGCTGAGGCGGTCTTGCGACGGCCGATGGTGACGATGGTGGTGGTTTCTGCGCTCATGAACGGGAAGGTTTAGACGGAAATGGTCTCGGGGTTTTGCGCGGTGTGCGTGTGTTCGGAACCGGCAAAGACGCGAAGCTTGGTCAGCATCGTGCGCGCCAGGCGGTTTTTCGGCAGCATGCCCTTGACCGCGTGCTCGATGACGAACTCGGGATGGCGGACGCGCTGTTCGGAAAGTTTGCGATAGGTTTCGCCGCCGACGTAACCGGAGAAAAACATATAGCTGTTCTTTTCCTCTTTTTTGCCGGTGACGACGACTTTTTCGGCATTGATGATGATAACGTGATCGCCGGTATCAACATGCGCGGTGTAGCTGGCCTTGTGGCGGCCACGGATGAGGTTGGCGGCTTTAACCGCGAGACGGCCAAGCACCTGGCCCTCGGCATCGATTAGATACCATTTGGGTTGGACCGTGGTCTTGTTGGCAAGAAAGGTTTTCATGTGAAGAAAAGGGGTCGATAGCAAGAGTAGCGCTCACCGGTGTCAACCTTTTAGATGGCGTGGTAGTGGTACATTTTGAAGAAAAGCTTGTTTTGGGTGATTTCTGACAGGCAATTCCAGCCATGACCAAGGCCGAAAGACTGTTATTCCTTCGGAAACGGTTTGGACGGCCAAAAGGCTTATTTGTCGCCAAACAAAGACCGCCGGAACCCAAAAAACAAAGTTACCGCTTCGACGCCTTTGGCGTGCCCCAGCATTTGACTGAGCTGCGGCAAAAACAGATTTATGTGCCTGATAAAAAGCCCCCATTGCGTCTCGACCATAAACGCAAAGGCTGCATTTCACCCCTCCACCTAATTGCCAAAAAATGGAGACCGAGACCTGTGCCGCGACCACCAACGACTGAAGCCTAGAGGCAAATCATCGGTGGGTGGCGTCCCAGGCCCAGAAAACGAATGCCTCTACGAGGATGACTGCTATCAAAAGCAATACTTCCCATACCTGCTTTCGCGATGATCCCCGTTTTACTTCATTAAGAGAAGGTATTTTGGCAGATAAGCTGGAGTTAAATTCTTTCAGCTCCCGCAAAATTTCATCGTATTGGTGAATCTCACCAATCAGATCAGCCAAAAGCTTCATAACCGCCATGCGGTGCGTGCCAGTCATGCGGGAGATGGCACGAAGAGAATTCGGCTACAACTCGGGCGCGTTCTTCGATGGAAAGCCTGTTCATATGGCCAAAATGCTTGAGCGGTCATGGATAGTCAAGCGTTTTGTGTTAACAAATGATAACTTGTGTTAACAACATGCCATTTTATGTTAGACAAGCATGAAGTTGTGTTACAACCTGTCCGCGTATGACACGCGAAGAACAAACCAAAAAAATCTATGAGGCCAGTCAGGCCTTCACTCCCAGCTCACCCGTTGATGACATTGATCTGTTTGCCGGTCGCCAAAAAGAGGTACAAAAAATTGTTGGAGCAATCGGTCAAAAGGGCCAGCACGTCGTCATTTTTGGGGAACGCGGAGTCGGTAAAACATCCCTTACAAACGTCCTCAGTGAAATTCTCGAGCTTATTGCACCGAGCGATGAATATGTCATCCGCGTAAACGCTGATTCCAGCTCAACGCCAGCCTCTCTCTGGCGAAGTGTTTTAAGGGAGGTGCCGCTTGCTACCGCCAGAAAAAAGGTTGGGTTTTCTAATGAACAAGAAGTTCAAGACGAAACCGGAACCCTTGCTGATAAGATTCCTGACGATGTTTCCCCCGAGGAAATTCGTCATCTTTTTCAGACGCTCGACTCTAAATTCGTCATTATTTTTGACGAACTAGATCGCGTTAAGATCAAAAAAACCGTGGCTTCGCTGTCAGATACGATTAAGGCACTTTCAGATCATGCCGTCGCAGTAACATTAATCCTTGTTGGGGTTGCCGATTCTGTTGAGGACTTGGTGCAAAACCATCCGTCAATTGAGCGCGCCTTGGTTCAAATTCAGATGCCCAGGATGACCAAAGCGGAAGGCCAGGAACTTGTCACAAGGGGATTGAAAAAATTTGGGATGAACATTGAAGATGGCGCGCTTGAGAGAATAGCCCGTCTTTCACAGGGACTGCCTCACTACACCCATTTACTGGCATTGAATGCTGCAAAAGAGGCAATCAACGCAGATTCCGATACAATATTTATTAGCTATGTTAAGACCGCAACAATGCGGGCTGTGGAACAGGCAGAGCAAAGCATTAGAAAAGCCTATCATGCCGCCGTAATTAGTTCACGCGGCAATCTTTACCCTCAAGTGTTGCTGGCCTGCGCCCTCGCAGAAGTTGACGACCTTGGATTTTTCAAAGCAGGAGCGGTTCGTGAACCCATGAAACGAATCACGGAAAAAGACTATGAGATCGCGGCGTTCGCCCGACATCTAACTGATTTCTGCTCTAAGGAGCGTGGCCCAATTCTTCAAAAAACCGGGCATCGCGGAAGATTTCGTTATCGGTTTATAAATCCAACCATGCAGCCTTACATTATTATGAAGGGACTGGCTGAAAAAATGGTCGAAGAAGAATTTTGGGATTTAGCCTAACGCGTTATTTCTTTCCCCAACGGGCAGCCGCAGCTTTCTTTGCAATCCGCATCCGCTGCTCTGAGGACATAGATTCTGCGCGTGCCTTCCCTCCTTTGAGCCCTCCTAGCCTTCCCAATGCCACGGCAGCGGGATTCTTTTCTGGCTGCTTGGCGGCTTCGCCCGTCACTTGCTGCATAATTGAAAAAGCTGTGAGATTAGGGTCTTTGCTTGAGCGCTTTGGCATAGCCGGAACCTAGGTCGCGTTCCACGCTGCGCAAGCGTGAACTGACGCCCATAAAACCAAAACGTACCACTACCGATGGCGTGACCCGCCTCCGGATGGAGGCGGGTTGAAGATAAAAAGCCTTGGTCGCTTAGAAGCCGATGGCAACCCCAACCGAGAACCAGACGAGGTCTTTCTTTGTGCCAGGGGGAGTGTGGAAGTTGTTGGCATAGTGCGCCGCGAGGGTCAGCGTGGTATTGGGCGCCAGCTTGTAAGGCAGGCTGAGATCCGCGCCGGTGTACTTGTAGGATTGGTGCACACCTTTTTTCAGGCTCGGAGTGACGTCGCGTCCACCGACGATGCCGTAATAACCCGTCAAATCGAGCTCGGTACCGAAACTGGCCAGCGGCAAGGCGTAGCCGAGGGAGCCGAGGCCGGTGTTCTGCTTGAGAACGGTGTCATAGTAGTAGAACGCGCTGGGGGAAAAACCGGCGACGGTATAGGTCACGCCAACGCCGGGTTCAAAAGAGTTCCTCGCACCATCGATATTCGTCTTCAAGGTCTTGTTGAATTCCGGATAATCGTAATAGGTCGCGACGGCCTGAACGCTGAGGTCTTTGGTCACGGCGTATTTGTAGCCCCCGTAGAGATCGATCTCATTTTGCTGGCTATGGAGAAGCGGCTGGCTGGTCCAAAGGCCAAGATCGAAGTTATTCGAATCGACCTCGATCGATGGCTGGAAGGCCTGATCCGTGACCTTGAGGCCACGAAAGACGTATTCCGAGGTGAAGCTGAAATTCGACGTGATGGAGTAGTCGAGTTTCGGTGAGCTGGATTCATCTGCACGCAAGCCGGCCCCCACAAGCAGAGCCGTAATAATGATCGCTGATGTCTTCATTGTAGTATGTGTAGTTTGTCAGTCAGCCGGCTGTCCGGCATTAGGTGTTTGCAGGGAAGAACATGGATTTGTAAAACGCAAATTCTACTTCACCCATTGTCCGGATTGACCAAAGAAGCCAGGGTCGGTTCCGAATAGTTTATATAATTGATTATGAAAAAAATACGAAGGATTTCCGGTCTCCTCGGCCTGACCGGCGTCTTGCTCGGGGCCTTCGGCGCGCACGCGCTTAAAGCCACATTGATCGCGCGCGGCATGTCTGATGTCTGGGAAAAAGCCGTATTCTATCATCTTATCCATGCCGTCGCGGTATTCGCGCTTGCGATGGCTATGTCTCGCCCCCGTCCGTGGCTCGCCCGGGCCGTGATCAGCTGGACGGTTGGCATCATCCTGTTCTCCGGCTCGCTTTACGCGTTCGCGCTGGGCGGCCCGCATTGGCTGGTGTACATTACACCCCTCGGAGGGCTGGCATTTTTACTCGGCTGGAGTTTTGTCGTAGTCGACGGAGCCCTGGAAAAAACCTGATTTCATGAAGCTGCCCGAAGATCTCCGCGCGGTGCTCGACGCGGTGCGCCGCATCGGCCGCCCCCGCCTCGTCGGCGGCTGCGTGCGCGACTGGCTGCTCGGCCTCGAACCGAAGGACTTCGATGTCGAGGTGGCAGGCGTGACCTTTGAACAGCTTCACGCCGCGCTCGCGCCCTTCGGCGCCACCGACGTCGTCGGCCGCAGCTTCGGCGTGATCAAGCTCCGCCTGGCAAGCGGCGAAACCGATTTCAGCCTGCCGCGCCGCGAATCGAAAACCGGCGCCGGCCATCGCGGCTTCGCGATCGCCCCCGACCCGACGCTCAGCGACGCCGAGGCCGCCGCGCGGCGCGACTTCACCCTCAACGCCATCGCCTACGATCCCGCGGCCGGTTCGGTCATCGATCCGCTCGGTGGCGTGGCCGACCTGCGGGCAAAAATCCTCCGCCACACCGGCCCGGCCTTTGCCGACGATCCGCTGCGCGTGCTGCGCGCCTTCCAACTCGCGGCGCGCTTCGATTTTTCGCTCGCACCCGAGACAGCGGCGCTCGGCCGCAGCATGGCGGGTACCTTCGCCGAGCTGCCCGCCGAGCGGGTGTGGGGCGAGTGGGAAAAATGGGCCGTGAAATCGGCCAAGCCCTCGCGCGGCCTCGCCGTGCTCGAGGAGACGGACTGGCTGAAACATTTTCCCGAAGTCGCCGTATTGCGCGGCACGCCGCAGGAACCCGAGTGGCATCCCGAAGGCGACGTTTTCACCCACACGCAGCTCTGCCTCGACGCGCTCGTGTCGCTCGCCGAATGGCAGGCCGCCGACGCGTCCCGCCGGCGCTACCTCGCACTCGCCGTGCTCGCACACGATTTCGGCAAACCCGCCACCACCGCGCGCGCCGAGCGGCGCGGCCAGCTCCGCTGGGTCAGCCCCGGCCACGAATCGGCCGGCGGCCCGCTCGCGGAAAATTTCCTCGCGCGCCTCGGCGCGCCGCACGAGCTCATCGGGTTTGTCCGCCCGCTCGTTGTGCACCATCTCGCGCACCACCACGGCCGCACCGAGTTCACCGACACGAGCGTGCGCCGCCTCGCCCGCCGCCTGGCACCCGCCACCATCGACGATCTCTCCATCGTCATGCTGGCCGACCACGGCGGCCGGCCTCCCCTGCGCTCGCCTGAGACTCTCGCGCGTATCGCGGAGCTTCGCGACCGCGCCCGGGCCCTCGCCCTTGAGGCCACGGCGCCGCAACCTCTCATCCTCGGCCGCCATCTCATCGCGCTCGGCCTCAAACCCGGCCCCCGGTTCAAAAAGATCCTCGAGGACTGTTTCGAGGCTCAACTTGACGGCGCCTTTGCCGACGAAGCCGGCGGAATGGCGTTTTTGAAAAATTATTTGCGCGAACACCCGGCGGAAGTAACGTGAGAGGCCTTTTGCTCTAACCCTCAACTTTCACCCGCCATGCCTGCCACTGCACCCGTCGCCACCCAGCTCACGCAACTCGACCAACTCAAGAAATTCACCAAGGTCGTCGCCGACACGGGCGACTTCGCCAGCATCAAGGAATATGCGCCGCAGGATGCCACGACCAACCCGAGCCTGATCCTCAAGGCCGTGGTCATGCCCGAATACGCGCCGCTGATGGACAAGGCGATCAAGGATGCCGGTCCCGGGGCCTCCTCCGGCCAGGTCATCAACCGGCTGCTGGTCGCGTTTGGCCTCGAAATCCTGAAAATCGTCCCCGGCCGAGTCTCCAGCGAAGTCGATGCCCGCCTCTCGTTTGACCGCGACGGCAGCATCGCCGTGGCCCACGAGATCATCGGCCTTTACGAAAAAGCCGGCATCGGCCGCGAGCGTATCCTCATCAAGGTCGCCTCGACCTGGGAAGGCATCAAGGCCGCCGAGCAACTCCAGAAGGAAGGCATCAACTGCAACCTCACCCTGCTCTTCTCCTTCCCGCAAGCCGTCGCCTGCGCCGAAGCCAGCGTCCGCCTCATCTCCCCTTTCGTCGGCCGCATTCTCGACTGGTATAAAAAGAGCACCGGCAAGACCTATGCGGGCCATGAAGATCCTGGCGTGGTCTCCGTCGCGAAAATCTACACCTACTATAAGAAGTTCGGCTACAAGACCGAGGTCATGGGCGCGAGCTTCCGCAACAAGGACGAAATCCTCGAACTCGCCGGTTGCGACCTGCTCACCATCAGCCCCTCGCTCCTCGCCGAACTCAAGGCCTCGAACGATGCGGTCGTCCGCAAGCTCAACCCCGACGCCGCCAAGGACGCCGACTTCAAGAAAGTCACGTTCGACGAGAAAGCCTTCCGCTTCGCGCTCAACGAAGACGCCATGGCCACCGAGAAAACCTCCGAGGGCGTCCGCGTCTTTTCGGCCGACATCGTGAAGCTCGAGCAACTCATCGCGCAAAAGCGCGGTTGAGAACGCGGTGCGGCCGCCGCACAGCCACGCGCACGGTTTGACCGAATGCAGGTCGGGAATAAACCCCGGCCTCCAAAAAATCCGCGGAGGCGTGGGCTGCGGCTGGTTGCTGATCTGCAAACCGTGACGAACTGGTTTTACCCTGGCCCGGATAAATAAGGTAGATGAACAGCAACCATAACAGCGCAGCCGGCAAAATAAGCCGCCGGACCAGGCGATTCGTTCTGGCGATGAGAGCTTCGTCCAACTTCAACCAGGAAAAATCCACCAGCCAGCGTACGCCCCGGGTGTAGGTTTCCGGGCCGGTCAGCGAGAACCACCGATAGTCATCGGGAATAAAGCCCTCCGCCGCCAATTCGCGGATGAAGCATGCCTTGCGGTGATCCGAAAAAGTATCGGCGGTGGCGCGAATCGTCACTTCACCCGCCAATTCTTCCACCCGGACCAGTGTATAGTCCAGTTCGATGAAACAGAACTCAAAGGTGTGGGATTCTTTGGAGATGGATTTCATGCACCAATAAAAATTGCGGACACGAACCAAGCCCACGGTCAGCAAAGGTCGCTGACATGACTTGGGGTATCTATACCCAGTGTAACGCATCCCGTCACATAGTCTAATAAAAACCTGCAGCGGATACATTAAGGAATCGTTAACGCCGGGTTGCGAGAAGGAGGAGGCAGTTGGGCTCGCCTTTGGCGAGCAAGTTTGCGGGGATTCCTCGCTACGCTGCCAATGAACACACATCAATTGCCGCTGGGCTTTGGCGCGGTAGCGCCGGTAGGGCGGATTATCCCTAATCCGCCGGGTTTGATTTTAACCGCGGCCAATCGGCGCGTTAGGGATAACGCGCCCTACCTTGCCAACAGTTCATCGACGCAAGCCGCGCCGTGGTTTGCTTGAGGTTCTCAGAATGACAAAAAAAGAAAATATCCATCCCCGTCCGGTCCGGGCTTTTCAGTGGGACCTCGCCCGCCAGGTTGAACGGCTGGATTTTTTGCTGAAGTGTCTGCCGCGCTACGCGGACTGGGGTTACGAGGAACTTTACCTCCATCTCGAAGACGCGGTGGAATTTCCCCGCCTGCCCGGCGTGGCGCGACGCGATGCCTATTCGCAAAAGCAATTCGCGCGCCTCGTCGATGCTGCCACCCGCGTTGGCATTCGTGTCGTGCCCATCGTCAACCTGCTCGGTCACACGCAATACCTGATCAAGACGCCCGAGCTGCGCGACCTCAACGAACTGCGGGCGCCCGACGGATCGCCGTTGGAACGCGGCCAGGTCTGCCCGCTGCATCCGCGCACGCTCGAGGTCGCAGAGAAGTTATTGCGCGACATCGCGCCGTTCTGCACCGCCGGGCTCGTGCACACCGGCCTCGACGAATCATTCCATATCGGCAAATGCCCGCGCTGCCGCGAAGAAATCGCGCGGATAGCCTGCGGTGAGCCAGGTCGAACCGGATTGGCCGCACATTTCGCCGGGCACGTGTCGCGCCTGCACGCGCTCACGAGCAAGCTCGGCCTGCGTATGGCCCTGTGGGCCGACATGTTTTACTACATTCCCGAAGCCATCGCCCAATTGCCGCGCGACGTCGTCGCCTTCGAATGGTATTATTATCCCTTCCCGCGCCGGCCGCGCGTCGAGCTGTTCAACTTCGCCGAGGCCGATCTCGCTGCGCAATTCAAACAACACGACATCGCCTTTTACGGCTGCCCGATGAACGGCGCGTTCCGCTGGGAACCGCTGCCCAGTTTCAGTGAGCGGCTGGCCAACATCCAGTCGTGGTGGCATTACGCCAAACGCACCGGCGCCGCCGGCTTTCTCGTGAGCTCGTGGGAGCCCAACCGCCTTGCCATCGAACTCACGACGGCGATCGACGCCGCGGCCGCGTGTTTGTGGACCCATCCTGAAATTCACGAACCTGAAAAAATGCTGGAGCTCGGTTTTGCCCGCGTATTTCCGAAGGTAGGGCGCGTTATCCCTAACGCGCCGAAAAAAACTGATCGGAACCAAACGCGGCGGGTTAAGGATAACCCGCCCTACCCCAAACTCGTTAGTATAGCTCTGGTCGCCGACAAATTTCCCTTCAGCGGTTATCCGCGCTGGCAAATCAACGACCGCTGGGACGTATTGGCGACGGATTCGACCTTGCTCACCGCAGGCGGCGCGCGAGCCGCAACCTACGCGCGCGAGGAATCATCGCTGCGTGCGCTGGCGAAATCCGCGGCCGGGCTGCCCCCCGCGCTCGGTGCGAGCCTGCAGTTCCGCCACTATCTCGCACAACGTGACCGGTTCGTGCGCGACGCCGCCCGATCGGTTTTCCTGGCGCGGCGCCACCTCGCAGCCGGAAAAACTCCGCTCGCGACAAAAGTCCTCGCCCAGGCCGGGCGCAAGGCTACCCGGTTCGAACTAGCATTAAAAAAAGCGCTCCGGGCTGCGCGCACGATGTGGCGGCGCTCGCGCGATCCAAAACAACACGGGCCCAACGAGGAAATGCTGGCGCGCGATGCCCAGCGGCTTCGGATCTGGCGCGCCTGGCTGCGGCGATCACAGAAAAAACCTGCGCTGGCCAATGGTACGACGCCGGTCTGCGGCCGCTGGCAGTTGCAGTTTGCCGTGCACAACTTCGCGCCCGCCCTGCAAAAAATCGTCGTCGAGCAACAAAGCCCCGGTGGTGCATGGAAAGAATTGCACAGCGTGTTCACCATCGAATTCAAGGCCGCCGCCGCCCAACCGCACAGCAAGATCGTCCGGGAAATCTCCGTGCCGGTTGCTGCGGCGGATGCACGGCTGCGCATCGCCGTGCGCGGTCTGGGGCAAGTCGCCATCAGCGGAGCCACGCTCACCGATGGCGTCACCGCGCGATTCCCGGCGGGGTCGCGCAAAAAAATAGTTCTCGGACTACCCGCACCCCGCAGCGGCTTCCCTTCCATCAACTGGGAGCATAATGCCGGCGAGGTTGAGATGGATTTCAGCCACGTCTAATCAAGCCAGGTTTTTAACCGCGAATGGATCCTCCTTCGCCAAGGCTACGGAGGACAGGCGCGAATCCACGCAAATAAAAGCAGCTTTTTTACCGCGGATCACGCGGATAACTAAATCAGGATTGTGAACCACTGATTAACACTTATGAGCACTGATAAAGACCTTTTGATCGCGATCTATTTTGTTTTTACAACGAATTGGGATCAGTGATAATCAGTGTACATCAGTGGTTAAAACGCTCTAGTTAATTTCCCCGGTCAGTTTTGCCTTTAGTTCGCGCGCTTTTGCCAGCGCGGTTTCCACATCCGTCGCACGTACGGTGAAATGACCCATCTTGCGGCCGGGGCGCGGTTCGCGCTGGCCGTAAAGATGCAGCTTCGCCTTCGGCTCGGCGAGGATCGTGGCCCAGTCCGGCTCGCGGCCGCCGCGCCACAGGTCACCGAGCAGGTTTACCATCACCGTCGGTTCGCGCACTCCCACCGGCCCGAGCGGCAGGCCGCACACGGCGCGCACCTGTTGCTCGAACTGGCTCGTTTCGCCGCCGTCGATCGACCAATCACCGCTGTTGTGCGGGCGCGGGGCCAGTTCGTTGACGAGCAACACGCCCCGGTCGGTAAGGAAAAGCTCAACTGCGAGCAGGCCGACCACACCGAGTTTTTGCGCGATGTCGGACGCGAGCTGTTGCGCTTCCGCGGCCACGGCGGCGCTCACGCGCGCGGGCACGATGGAAAAATCCAAAATATTCCGGGTGTGGATGTTCTCCGAAAGGGGAAAGACGCGAACCTCGCCGCGCTCCGTGCGCGCGACGATGACGGATAGCTCGCACGCAAAATCCACCCAGCGCTCGACCACGCAGCGCCGGCCGCGAAAAATCGCCCCAGCCTGCTCGAGATCCGTGTCGTCCGTGATTTTCATCTGTCCCCGGCCATCGCTGTCGAAGTCGGCCGTTTTCACGACACAAGGCCGGCCCACGCGCGCGACCGCCGCCGCCACGTCGCCATCGAGCGCCTCGGCGCAAACGGCATGGGAAAACTTGTTCTGGCCCAGCCAGTGCTTCTCGCGCTGGCGGTTCTGGCAGAGGTGGAGCACGTCCGGCGACGGATGCAGCCGCGTCGCAGCCGCGAGGGCGCGTAGCGATTCGACCGGGATGTTTTCAAACTCGCAGGTCACGACCGCGCAGTCGCGCGCAAAGGCGCGCAGCGCGGCGAGGTTGTCATAGGACGCATGGGTCTCCTCGTTTGCAACGGCGCCGGCCGGGCCGCCGGCCTGCGGCTCAAAGACATGGACGCGATAACCGAAGGTTTGCGCCGCCTGCGCAAACAGGCGCCCGAGCGGCCCGCCGCCGAGCACGCCAATGGTCTGGCCGGGGGGAATCATTGAGAAGCTCAGAGTCTAGAGCTGAGAGTCAAGAGCTAGGCAAGCACAGCGACTGGCTCTCGACTCTGGACTCTCGACTCTTGGCTTGCCCCGCCTCAAGGCAATTTTGCCTCGAGCACTTTTTTCGTCTGGTTCGCGCGGAAATCGTCGATCGCTTTTTTAGTTTTCTCATCGCCGAGCGCGAGGATGGCGCCGGCAAAGAGGGCGGCATTGATCGCGCCGGGTTTGCCAATGGCAAAGGTCGCGACGGGCACTCCGCCCGGCATCTGCACCATTGAGAGCAGCGAATCGAGGCCTTTGAGCGAAGCCGATTCCATCGGCACGCCCAGCACCGGCAGCGGCGTGAGCGCCGCGGCCACGCCGGCGAGGTGCGCCGCGCCGCCCGCAGCAGCGATGATGACCTTGAGCCCGCGCTTTTCGGCGCTCGTGCCCCATTCGAACATGAATTGGGGCGTCCGGTGTGCGCTGATCACGCGTTTTTCGTAGGAGACGCCGAGCCCATCGAGCGTCTGCGCGCAATGCTGCATCGTCTCCCAGTCCGACGTGCTACCCATGATGATTCCAACCAAAGGATTCGACATACCCAAAAGCCGTAAGGCCATAGGCCAAAGGCGCAAGTCCGAAGCGCGGTGCGCTTCGCCATCTCAAATCTGAGATTTCAGATCTCAAATGCGCGGTAGCCGCGCCAGTCGGCGGCCTACAACTGCACCGGCAGGCCGATTTCGATGATCTGCGTGGGCAAAATCTGGTAGTAGTCTTTTACGGGCGTGGCGTTGCGGCTGAGGAAGCCATAGAACCGTTTTTCCCATTCCCACATGCGGGCGTTTCCGCCGCTGATGATCATTTCCCGGTTAAAGAAAAAGGTGGTTTCCTGCAGCTTGATGGGCACGCCGAGTGCCTGGATTTTGGCAATCATCATACTCACATCAGGCGACTCCATGTAGCCGAAGCAGCCGATGGCGCGCCAGACCCCTTCGCCGAGATCCGCCAATGTGAGGCGCTCCTCCTCGGGCACCACCGGTACTTCCTTCGCCGTGATGGTGAGAAGCACGACGGTTTTTTGCAGGGATTTGTTGGCCTTGAGATGGTGCAGGAGCGCGAGGGGCGTGCCCTTCGGCGTGCCGGCCATGAAAACGGCGCTGCCCGGCACGCGCACAATGGATTTGCTCTTGGCGATGCTCGACAGCTCCAGCTCGGTGATGGCGCCGCTGTAAACCTTCTCGACGATCTCGTTGCGGCCGCTTTTCCAGGTGTGCATGACCGCCAGCACGCCGAGGGCCATGGTGAGCGGCAGCCAGCCACCGTCGGCGATTTTGTGGAGATTCGAACCGAAAAATGCGAGGTCCACGACGAGAAACGCCGCGCACAACGGCACGGTCTTCCACCACGGCCAGTTCCAGCAGAAGCGGGTGACGCGATAGAAGGCAAAGGTTGTCACCGCCATCGTGCCGGTGACGGCGATGCCGTAGGCGGCGGCGAGATTGGCGCTGGAGCGAAACCCGAGCACAACCGCGAGCGCGCCGATGGCCAGCAGTTCATTCATCAGCGGCACATAAATCTGTCCCGAGCGATCCCGGTTGGTATAGATGATTTTCAGGCGTGGAAAAAAGCCGAGCTGGATGGCCTGGCGGGCGAGCGAATACGTGCCGGAGATGAGCGCCTGGCTGGCGATCACGGCGGCCACGATGGACAGGATGACCAGGCCGAGCCGGAGCGTGCCCGCGGGCGCGAGCCCGAAAAACGGATCGAGATCCGGCGTGTTTTTATGGGTGAGCAGCAGCGCCCCCTGGCCGAAATAATTCAACAGCAGGCCGGGGCAGGCCACGCCAAACCAGGCCCAGCCGATGGCCTGCCGCCCAAAATGCCCAAGATCGGCATAGAGCGCCTCCGCGCCGGTGATGCACAGCACGATCGCGCCGAGCAGCTCGGCGATCGTCCGGTAATCCGGATGCGAAAACAGCAGCGCCAGTCCGTAACGCGGATCGAGCGCATGCCACACTTGGGGCGCGTGAATGATCTGCCGGGCACCCAACACCCCGAGGGTCACAAACCACACCATCATGATCGGGCCAAAGACACTGCCAATAACCTTGGTTCCCTTGTATTGAAACCAGAACAGCACGCCGAGAATCACGCAGGCGATGATAACGATGGTATTGGTTTCGATGCTTGGGTTGAAACTCGTGAAGCCTTCGGCCGCGCCGAGCACGGAAATGGCCGGGGTGATCACCCCGTCGCCGAACAGCAGCGCCGCGCCGATCAGGATGATGATGGTGACAGTGCCCAGGCCGCGGCGGCCGATGCGCTCACGATCGCCGTAACAGAGGGCGAGCAACGCAAAGATGCCGCCTTCGCCGTGGTTGTCGGCGCGCGTGACGTAGAGCATGTATTTGAAGCTGACCACAAACATCAGCGCCCAGAACATCAGCGACAGTATGCCCAGGATTCCGTCCGTGTACTCGACCGATTGCGGCACGTGCTTGATGCACTCGCGCATGGTGTAGAGCGGGCTCGTGCCGATGTCGCCAAAGACGATGCCAAGCGCGCCGAGCGCGAGGCCGAGCTGGACACGGGACTGCGGGGTGGAACCGGCGGAGACTTGCATAAGCTGGAGCTATGGTTGGAGAAGTCGCGGGGTTGTCCATGCTGTTCTCGCCGATTTTTAATGCGGGCACAGTCAACCGGCGCATGGCACGCCCTCATCCTGCAAAAAAGATCGGCCCGTCGCAACGGGCCGATCGCTAACAACTCAACTAACCTTGGTTTCGGTCAAAGTGCCGTGGGCCCGCGCTCCTGGGTGCGGATCCTCACCACGTCTTCCATCGGGCTGATGAAGATTTTGCCGTCGCCGATTTTTCCGGTGTTGGCCGCCTTGGTGATCAATTTGATGGCCTGTTCAACGACCTCGTCGGCGAGGACAACCTCGAGTTTCACCTTGGGGCGGAAATCCACCGCGTATTCACTGCCGCGGTAGACTTCGCTATGTCCTTTTTGCCGACCATATCCTTTTACTTCGGTCATGGTCATGCCGATGATGCCAGCTTCCGTCAGGGCCGCTTTTACCTCATCCAACTTAAACGGATTAATAATGGCTTCGATTTTTTTCATAGAATTTTCCTCTAAGATCTAAAACTTAAAGGGGAGGCACTCGCGTGCCTCCCCTTTTTCAGGCTTGGTTAATTAGCGTGGGCGGAAGAAGTGACCTGTTCGGGATAGGCCGTGCCGCCATGTTCGTGGATATCGAGACCTTCGAGCTCACCTTCCTTGGATATGCGCAGGGTGCCGGTCAATTTCACTGCGTACATGAGGATCAAGGAGACCACGAAGACCGAGCCGCCAATGGCCGCGTTGCCCTCAACTTGGGCGATGAACTGATGCCATCCGCCGCCATAGAACAACCCGATGACCGGGGAGGAGTTGTCAGCCCCGGTTGGTGTCGGGCATCCGAACTGACCCGTAGCGAAGAGGCCAAGGCTCCAAGTGCCCCAGATGCCAGCCGCGCCGTGGACAGGCCACGCGCCGCAAGGATCGTCGATGCGGAGGTATTCCAAGAGATCCGTGGCCAAGATGACGACGATTCCCGCCACCGCGCCGAGCAGAATGGCGCCGAGCGGTGAAACCCAATAGCAGGGGCAGGTAATCGCCACCAAGCCAGCGAGCAAGCCGTTGAGGGTCGCACCGCAGTCCCATTTCTTGGAGCGCGGATAGACAAACAAGAGCGCGGCCAGACCGCCTGAGCAAGCAGCGAGAGTCGTGTTAGTCGCGACCCGGGCAACGCCCTGGAGATCCATGGCCGAGAGCGTGCTGCCGGGATTGAATCCGTACCAGCCGAACCACAGGATGACGGCACCGACGGACGCAATCGTCATATCGTGGCCGGGCATGGGCCCGCCGCCATCGCGCTTAAACTTACGTCCAAGCCGCGGTCCCAGGACAATGGCACCCGCGATGGCAACCATGCCACCAATGGTGTGAACCACCGTCGAACCGGCAAAGTCGTGGAAGGGAGTGGAAAGATTATTCAGCCAGCCGTCCGGACCCCACGCCCAGTGGCCAAAGATCGGATAGATAAAACCGCTGACCCCGATGCTGTACCAAAGGTCGCCCCAGAATCCGGTGCGTCCGAGCATGGCACCCGAGGTGATGGTCGAGCAGGTATCGGCGAAGGCGAACTGGAAGAGAAAGAATGCGAGGGTGGCAACGCCGGTCGTTTCGTAGGTGTCGCCAAGATGCTGCAGAAAATACCAAGTGTGGCCGGAACTGTCGCCCCAGCCAATAAAGCCATTGCCGTGGCCAAACATCCAGGCAAAGCCCCAGGCATAAAAGAGAATACCGCACAGGCAGGTATCGACGATGCCTTCAAGGAGCACGTTCACCGTTTCCCGGGTGCGCGCGAAACCGGCCTCAAGGAACATGAAGCCCGCTTGCATGAAAAACACGAGGAAGGCCGTGACCAGCACCCACATGGTGTTGATCGGATTCACGTAGGCGGGCGTGGTGTCCGCTGGCGCGGCGGCGGGAGCCGCCGGAGCGGCCGCAGGCGCAGGCGCAGCCGGAGCAGCAGCCGGGGCCGGAGTCGCTGGCGCGGTCGCCGCGGCCGGAGCGGTCTGCGCGTGGGCCTTGGACGCCGAGCCCAGGTAAAGCGAAACGCAGAAGATCACCAGGAAACACAACCCGAGCCCGAGCATTTTCCCGCCAAAGATCGCGTAAAACAACGTGCGTTGCTCCGGATCCTTCATCTTGTTAATAAACTTTTTCATATTTTGAGTTTTTATTTGTTATTTTGTAGTTTTATATAGCTGACAGTTAAGTGCACTCAGAAGAGGCCAGGCGCTGAGCTTCAGCGCAGCGCCCCACCCAGGAGCGCGGCACGAAGCCAATTCGGGTTTATGGTGGATTGAATTATCATGAGAAAGGGCTCGCGGGCTTCCCGATCAATTGCGGTCTAATCGAGAAGAGCGGAAGCTGAGCTCAATTTAGCAATGCCGATGCCATTCAAAATGAATTGATTATTAACAAAAATATATAACTTATTAATTATTGCAGGCAGACGTTCTGCGGCCGGATCCGGCGCGGTAATTGTATACAAAAAATCAACGCTTTTGCCGCCGCCGTCACCGCGCGCCTGATCCGTGTCTTCAAGGCTTCCGCGTTGGGCCAGCGGCAAGGCTCTGCGCCCAGCTTCGGCGTGGAGGGAAATTCTCCGCGGATGCGCCCGGCCACTTTCGCAAGGCAAAAGTGCGGCCGTCAGCGGAATTGGCCGCGGGAACGGCCGATCTGGCGGAGCAGAACCACGGTAAACGCATATGGGATGCCATTTAACATTCTCTTAATGTCGGTTGTGGAATGATTGCTGCTATTTTATATTTTAGATTAACGAAATTATGGACGAAGGTAAACAAACCCGCCGGATCACTCGCAGTATTATTTGGGATTACGTTGAAGTCTTTGGCGTCATTGCGCTCGTCACGACGGGTGGATGCCTCACGCCCTTGAGCTATCATTCGGTGGGGTTTATCTATCTGTTCGCGGTCATTGCCCTGAGCCTGCGCGTCAGGCGGTGGCCGGTTCTGGCGGGGATCCTGGCCAGCGGCCTGGCCTGGGATTTTGCCTTTGTGCCGCCACGGCTCTCGTTTTCCATTCTTCATTTCGACGACACCCTGTTGCTGTGCGGCTATTTCGTCGTGGCCTTGGTCATCGGCCGCCAGCTGGCGGCGCTGCGCTCCGCCGATGACCGGGCCAAGCTGTTCGCGGAATCTGAGCGCATGCATCAAACCCTGCTCGACAGCGTGGCGCACGAGCTAAAGACGCCCATCGCGGTTTTTCGTTCCGCCGTGGATCAACTCAGCACGAATGAGCCCGCCAAGCGTGAATACTTGATGGGTGAAGTTCAGATCGCCTTGCAGCGCCTGGATGGCCTCGTCGCAAATTTGCTCAACCAAGCCCGCTTGGAATCAGGGATGTTGAAACCGCAGCTCGATTGGTGCGATGGCCATGATCTCGTGGCCGCCGCTTGCCGGGCCGTGGGGTTCCGGCTCAAGGGTCGCTCGGTCGCGATCAAAATCCCCCCCGATTTCCCGATCTTCCAGGCCGATGCCGTGCTCATGGAGCAGGCGATCGCCAATCTGCTGCTGAATGCGGCCGTCCACACACCCGCGCCGGGACGAATCCAAGTGGAGGGCGGCTCGAGTTCGGATTCCAAACAGGTGTTTATCGCTGTGACCGATGAAGGCCCGGGCGTGTCCGCCGAACTGCGCAACAGAATCTTCGAAAAGTTTAGCCAGGGACCCACGAGCCGGAAAAGCGGGCTCGGCTTGGGACTTTCCATCGTTCGCGGGTTTATGCGCGCGCAAGGCGGAGATGTCTCGGTCGAGTCGCCGCCGCAAGGCGGCGCCCGGTTCACGCTTTCCCTTCCACTCACGAAATATCAAGCGGTGCCAAACGGATGAATGACGAACGCAAAGCCGATGTCCTTTTGGTCGACGATGAAGAGCAGATCCGTCGCCTGCTGCGCTGCACCCTGGAGGATGACGGCTACAGTGTGCGGGAAGCCGCGACCGGCCGCATCGCTTTGGGCGAAATCGCCCTCCAGGAGCCCGGCTTCATGATTTTGGACTTGGGTCTTCCCGACACGTCCGGAATCGAGGTCCTGCGGACCCTGCGGCTCCACTGCTCGGCTCCGGTTCTTATCCTCACGGTCCTCGGCCATGAGAAAAACAAAATTGCGGCGCTGGATGCCGGCGCTGACGATTACCTCGTCAAGCCTTTCCGGAGCGGAGAACTGCTCGCCCGGGTGCGGGCGCTTTTGCGCCGGGTTCAGGTGCCCTTGACGGCCGACCGAACTTTCTCTTTTGGCCGGATCCAAGTCGATTTGATCCGCAGCCGGGTCCTCTGTGACGGACGGCTGGTCAAGTTGACCAATTTGGAATACAAACTGTTGCGACTGCTGGTGATTAATCACGACAAGGTTTTAACCCATCGCTTTATCCTGAACGAACTCTGGGGACCGCAAGCGACGGAATATACCCATTACTTGCGCGCCTATATCCTGCGGCTGCGCAAAAAACTGGAAGACCCCGTGGATTCAACCGGCCATTTCCAAACGGAATCCGGCGTTGGCTATCGATTCGTGAGCAAGCCCGAGCTCGGCGAAAGCGTGCTCTAACAGAGTATAGGGCATTTTCGGTTTAAGTAGACCCATGACGGGGGAAACTGTCACTCCGAGCCGCGTGAGGAATGACAAAATAGAGGATGTGTCGCAAAGACCTGCCGATGAGGCCGATTAAATCGACAACGCTCCGGCACAAAAAAAATCGGCCCGTCGAAACGGGCCGATCGAGAAACAACGCAGCTAACTAAGTTGGACTTAGGTCGTCACAGGTTTTTCCGTGAGGAAGACTTCTTTTCCACGTTTCTTGCTGTTGCCCATGAGATAGATGAGTCCGTAGATGCCCCAGACCGCGGCCACACCCAAGGCAATGAAGGGTTCTTTGGGGCTCATGCCGGGCACAAAGAACGGACCAACCAAGTAGAAGATCATACAGAGGAGGTTGGCCACGAGGCCGAACAACGGAATGGCTTTGTGCTTAAAGAAGTTGTGCATGTGGTGTTCGTGGAAGGCGACAATCGCAATTACGCAGCTCATCATGTAGAGCAGGAACGTGCCAAAGTTACTGATGAGGGTGATCAAGAGCAGGCTTTGGGGAATCTTGCAGGCGGTTTCGTAGCTCAGCTTGTGCGTGCCGATTGAATACCAGAAGTTGTGGGGCAGGCCTTGAACCGTGGCATTGTAGGCGTCCTTGGTGCCACCACTGACGGCCGGGCCGCAATAGTAGGTCGCCACGGTCGCGCAGCCCAGGAAGGCGGAGATGATGGCCAGCGTCCAAATGGCCTTGTGCGGAGTGGCGTTCTTGCCGTGAAGGAGACCGAAGTGGGAAGCGACTTCCTCGTCGCGACCCATGGCATACGTCACGCGTGCACCAGTGGACAGACAGCTGAGGGTGGTGCCGATGAGGGCGAGAAACACCGTGAAGGCCTGGACCATCATGAACCAGTAACCAGCCCGGGGGCTGCCGAAAGCCCATGCGCCGATCAACTGCATCATGTCACCGAGGGGCGCCGCGCTGCTCGAAGCGTTAGCCGTCGCGCCATAGCCGCTGTGCATGTAATAGTTGGTGGCGAAGTATTCCAAAAGGTAGCAGAAGCCGCCTTGGATAACGAGCGAGAGAATGATGGCTTTGGGAATATCTTTCTTCGGGTTTTTTGCCTCTTCACCCATGGAGCTGACCGATTCGAAACCGACCAGGATGAGGATGGCGACACCAGCTTGGATCAAAATGTAGCTGAACCTGTGCGGGGCGATGACGGAAGCAGCCGTCGGGTGGTAATTGTAGGTTTCGACTCCCTTGTCGTCCTTGGTAATGCCACCCTTGTAGCTAAGAAGGAAAGGTTCCGGGACGGCCTTGACCACGCCCGCCGGAAGGGCCGCAGGCAGCTTGCCATCATTGTCCGTTGGAATCACAGTGAAGCTGCCATCGCTGGCCGTGATGGGTTTCCCGGTGGCATCAGCTGAGACGTAAATGGGAACCGACGTGCCAGAGGAATCGACTTTGGGCAGGGTCGCGTTGGGATCCTGGATTTGCTTCGTCGCATCTTTGGGATCAGGAATTGTCTTGGTCGTATCCAAGATCGTATCTTGGACGTAGTTGACCGGGACTCCGGCCGAGTCCAGCACATAGGCGTTCGAACCTTCGGGATGTCCCGCGCGGTGAGCAATAGCCATGGCCGAAAAGATCAGCAGCGCGGTGATCTGAATTACGTTAATGGCCGCATTTACGCCCGTGGTTCCACCGACGCCGCGGAAGGCAATGTAAGCCACGCCAAAGGAGAAGATGAACGAGAAGCCAAACATAAAGATCGGGCTGGGATAGCCAGCCGAGAACGTGTTGGGCCAGATCTCACCAAGGATGTACCCGACAATCAGACCCGTCACGCCCACCATCACGCCGGGATAGACCCAGTAATAAAGGTGACTCGCCCAGCCGACCATGAACTTCGAGACGCGGGCCCACTTGAACGCCTTGTTCTTGGAAAGAAACGCTTGTTCGGCAAAGAAGTAAGAGGAGCCGGCGCCAGGATAGAGCTTGGAGAGCTCGGCGTAAGCTACGGCCGTGGCCAAACACAAGCAAAGGGCGGCAATAATGCCGAGCCACATGGACATGCCGGCACCGGGCGCGCCGTAAAGGCATTGCTCGCCGAAGGTAAGCCAAAGAAAAGCGCCGGGCGCAATCAGAGCCATGGCGTTGGAGGTGAGACCAGTCAGGCCTAAAGTGGCCTTCATGGCGGGCGTGGATGATGGAGCGTCTGGCATGGTTTGAGTGGATTTAATTTTTTCTAGGCGATTGGTCGTTTGATCGTTGGACGCACTGCGGAAGCAGGGCTTGGGTTGTGCTTGAGAATGAGGCAGGCGAGTGCCTACCCCGGCCAATCTCTAAGCAGATTAGATGCCAATTAATTTTCCTTTAATGATCTATCTTACTAAATTGATGAACCTTTAATGTGATGCCGTGGCATGTAAGCCGCTAATTTAGCGGTGTTAGCAGAGACAATCGTCCCCATCTGCCGCCTTAAAATCACCTTAATCACCCTCGTGATGCCCGTGGTTTCAATGCCGGTGGATGCCACAAAGCCGTTCCAACCCGCAACCCGCTAAAAACATGCCAGAAGCTCCTTCCTCAACACCCACCATGAAGCCCACCTTGGGCCTCACAGGTTTGACCGTCAATGCGATGGCCCTGATCGCGCCCGGCGCGTTCCTGTGGCTAACTTACGAAGAACAATGCCTATACGGAGCTCCAGCCGCCGGCTGCGCGATGTGGTTCGGCTTCTTCGTTTCCCTGTTGCTGTGCTATGCCACGGCCATCAGCTATGCCGAGCTCTCCAAGCTCTATCCCGGCGCCGGCTCCTCATATTACTATGCAGAGCAGGCCTTCCTCGCCAAGAACAAGGCTTTCAAATGGGCCCGGGTGATCAAGTTCTTCACCGGCTGGGCGAGTCACTTGTACTATTGGGCCTATCCCGGCCTCATGGTCGGTGTAACCGCTTTGCTCATCGGCTACCTAGCCGGCATCCTCTGGCCAAACACGTTCAGCAGCACTTATAACAGCCCGCTGCTCATGTATATTGTGTGCGTCGTTTTTGCCATCGGCGTCAGCTATATTGCCTATCTCGGCGTGGTCGGCAGCACGATGGTCAATATCGCGATCAACGTCATCCAAATCACCGCACTGGTGGTCTTTTCCGTCATCGCCATCGCCTATCGTACGAACCACAAGCAAGGTTCGGTCGCCTATCACCTGTCCAACGGCGTCGCCGTAAACTACCAGGTCGCCCAAACCAATATTTTGGATGACAAGGGAAATCCCGAGCCCGTCCTCGATGCCAACGGCAAGCCGACGAAGAACGCTGACGGGACCCCGGCCTACCAGCAGCAGGATGCCCAAGACAGCAATGGCATGCCTGTGCCAGGCGATGCCAACGGCAATGCCACGACGTTGGCCAAAGCCGCTCCTTTCACCATCGACTACACGGGTGCATGGGGAACGGATTCCAACAACAACCCGCAGTTCAACTTCCATCCCACACTCAAGTCCGTGTTTGCTCCGCACAAATTCAGCTTCGTGTTGGTCCAAGCCTGTATCGCGATCCTCTGCTTGGTCGGTTTTGAATCGGTGACTTCCATGGGTGAGGAAGCGAAGAACCCCAAGAAGGATCTCCCCTGGGCCATTCTGCTGTCACTCACCATCCAAGGCGCGCTCTGCTATCTGTTCGAGTATTTCGCGACCAATTACCTGCTGAATAACGGCTACAACATGACCGCGGCGGGCGCATCCAGCGCGCCCATCGGCGACCTGATGTTGATCACCGGCACCTGGCTCTTCGGCAGCCCTGCTGCAGGCAAAGCCTTCATGCTCGTACAGGCGTTCACCGTGTTTCTCGCCCTCATCGGCACCACGCTGGCCTGCTTGAACACCGGCGCCCGCGTGACCTACGCCATGGGCCGCGACGAGGAAGTCGGAGCGCACTTCGGCCTGCTCCACGGCAAGAACCTGACGCCGCACAAGGCCATCTGGACGCTGTGCATCCTCTCGATCTTCATCGGTATCATCACCGTGACGACCTATCTGGGCGGCTCTTCACCAGCCGCTTTGGACAAGCACAACATCTGGTATAGCTTCGGCATCTTCAGCCCGAGCTTCTATCCCAACGCCTGGAACTCCCTGCTGATTGTCACGCTGATTAGCAACTTCGGCACCTTCCTGCTCTACATGACGACCTGTGTCGTCGCCATGGTGGCCTTCCGCGAACACCACATGTTTAATGGCATCAAGCATATGGTCATTCCGGTCTTCGGCTTGCTCGCCAATCTGGGCTGCATGGTGTTCTACCTCGTCGGGCCGCACTATGTGGCCGGCATGAGCCCGCACGAACCCAACTGCGCTCTCGCCGTGGCGGCGTTGTGGGGCATCGGCGGATTCATCTACTTCGCCATGAAGAGCAAATCCAAGGGCAAGACCATGATTCTCTCGTCAAAACCGGCGGCATCCGCTTAAGCCAAACTTAGCTCTTAAATCTTCAGGCTCCGCTTGCGCTTCGCGCGGCGGAGCCTTTTTATCTGCATTTCCATCCCATGCGACTGCGTTACGCCAAACTCTCAGCCACCGGCCCGGTCCGGCCGATCAACGAAGATTGGATCGATTTCTGGGAGCCACAGGATCCGCTCTTAAGGGAAAAACAAGGCAGCGTGGCCCTGCTGGCCGATGGCGTCGGCGGTCACGACCGCGGCGAAGTGGCCAGCCGCATGGCGGTCGAGGAGGCGATGAAGGTGTTTCAAAATGCCGCGACCGAGCTCGCACCCTACGAGGTCTTGCGCCGCATGTTCACGACGGCTTGCACGAGCGTGCACGACGCCGCCCTGGCCAAGCACAGCCAGATGGCCACCACGCTGGTCGCGTCGATTTTTCGCAGCCGCACCGTCTTCATCGCGCATGTGGGCGATTCGCGGGCTTATCTCATCCGCCAGAAAAAAATCCGCCGCCTCACCACCGACCACGCCGCCACGACCCTGCCCGTCAAGCTCCGCCTCGTGCACGAGCGCCAGGCCATGGCCAGCCCGCAGCGCAGCCAGTTGACGCGCACCGTCGGCATGGAGCCTTTTTGCCAGCCCGATTTCGTGACCCAGGAACTGCGGCACGGGGATTTCATCGTGCACTGCACCGACGGGCTGCACGCGTTTGTCCTCGACGAGGAAATTTGCGAAATCATTTCCCGCCACCATCCCTACGATGCCTGCCGCGAACTTGAGGCCCTCACGCTAAAACGCGGCGGCGATGACAACATCTCGCTGCAAATCCTCGAGGTGCGCGACTGGGAACGTGCCGCGACCAACTCGCCTCAGCGCCCCACCAGCAGAACCAACGCCCCCCATGACTCCGCGGCCAAGACCAACACCACCCGGGCCGGCACCGGCGAGCTCGCTCCCGGCATGCTGCTCGACAATCGCTTCGAGCTGACCGACCTCATCGCCCGCAGCAACATGGCCTCGATTTTCAAGGCCGACGATCGCAAGACCGGCGGAACCGTCGCCCTCAAGGTGCCGCTCATGGCCCTCGAAAGCGACATCGCCGGCTACGAGCGTTTCCAGCGCGAGGAAGAAATCGGCTCACGCCTCAACCACCCCTCTGTGCTCAAGGTCATCAAGGTGGATGGCGAGAAAAGCCGCCCCTATCTCGTGATGGAGTTCCTCGATGGCATCACCCTCGCCGAGGTCCTGACCAAGCGAAAGCCCCTGCCCGAGCCTGAGGCCGTGAATTACGCCAGCCGCATCTGCGAGGCGCTCGAATATCTCCACGCCAACGGCATCGTGCATCGCGACCTCAAGCCGCAAAATATCATGGTCTGCCGCGATGGCTCGATCCGGCTTTACGATTTCGGCATCGCCCGCGTCGAAAAAACCCGCCGCCTGACCTTCGTCGGTTTCTCGCCGGCCATGGGTACCCCCGACTACATGTCGCCCGAGCAGGTGAAAGGCAAACGCGGCGACGCCCGCAGCGACATCTACAGCCTCGGTGCGATGCTGTATGAAATGACCACGGGCTCGACCCCCTTTGAGGGCGAGAGCCCCTATGTGATCATGAACGCGCGCGTCACCGGCGATCCGGTTGCGCCGCGCAAACTCAACCCCAACCTTTCGCCCGAGATCGAGGAAATCATCCTCCATGCCCTGGAGCGCGACCCCAAGGCGCGCTACCCCGCCGCCACCGACCTGAAACGCGAACTCAACGACTACAAGCTCGTCACGCTCACCCAACGCTACCAATACCTCCGCACGCCCCAACCCTGGAAGAGCAGCCAGAACATGCTCACGATGATCGTGGTCTGCGTGGCGCTGGTTGTCCTGACCTTTCTCGCCGCGCTTTTGTTTTTCCGCCTTCGCCACTGACATCGATCAAACCATTTTTTCCGCGGATGACGCAGATGATTTTTTGCCATTCCGAGCCGTGCGAGGAATCTCTACCATTCCTGTTGATCTAAATTTCGGAGATTCCTCGCACGGCTCGGAATGACAAAAAAAAGGACATTTCGCATAGGTATGCAGAAGTGACCGATTAACTCGAAACCGCTCTAAGATGGCTGATACCCGCCCAGCTTTAGACCCGCCGCCGGTCCCGCCCAGTGGCTGGGAAGAGTATGCGTTCTCGTTGCTCGTCATCGTTGTCGTCACGGCCGCAAGTTTGATCCTGCCCGAAAGCTATTATCTTTCCGTCGGGTTAATTTATTTGCTCGCCATCATCCTGCTCTGCCTGCGCGTGGGCCGCGGGCCCGTGCTCCTGGCCGGAGTGCTCGGCGCGTTCGCATGGGAATACATTTTCATCCCGCCCCACTTCTCCTTTGCGATCAATTCGCTGCAGGACAGCCTCCTCTTCGGCACGTACTTCGTCGTATCACTGGTCGTCGGCCAGTTGACGGCGCAGATCCGCGCCCAGTCCCAAAACGACCGTCTGCGCGAACAGCGCGCCACGGCACTACTCCATCTCACCCGCGCGCTGGCCGAGGCCAAAACCCTCGATGAGGCCGTTGGCGCCGCGTTGCGGCAGACGGATGAACTTTTCGGCGCGCAAACCTCGCTCGCCCTGACGGACGAAACCTACGCTTCGCTGTTCCCGCATCCCGCAAGTTCGTATTCGCTGGAGGGAAAAGAACGTGCCACGGCCGAGTGGGTGTTTCGCCATCAATCTAACGCCGGACGATTCACCGACACGCCGCAAGCCAGTGCGGGCTGTTACCTGCCGCTGGTCTGCGACAACAAAACCCACGGCGTGCTGGGAGTGAAAGTGCGGCCGGACGTCACGCTCACCCTCGCCCAAAAGGATTTGCTTGAAGCCTTTGCCCGGCAGCTCGCGTTGAGCGTCGAGCGCGAACATTTGCGCGCCGCCAGCGAGCGCGAAAAACTCCTCGCCGAGTCGGAGAAATTGCATCGTGCACTCTTCGACAGCGTCTCGCACGAGTTGCGCACGCCACTGGCAATCATCAACGCATCCGCCGACAGCCTGGCTGGGGCGGACCAGAACCTGCGCGGGCAACTGGTCAACGAACTCCGCACCGCCGTGCGCCGGCTCAACCGCTTGGTCGGAAATCTTCTCAACCAAAGCCGCCTGGAAAGCGGCACGCTCAAGCCACGGCTCGATTGGTGCGATGCGGGCGACATCGTAAACGCCGCCGTTGAAAACACCAGCGACGCATTGGCCGGGCATCCGCTGGCCATCGCGGTGCCCGAAGACATGCCGCCCGTGCGGGCGGACTTCACCCTTACCGAGTATGTTCTCGCCAACCTGCTGCTGAATGCCGCCAATCACACGCCGCCAGCGACGCCGGTGTTTCTCGCCGCCGGCCTTGAGCCCGGTGGCCGGCGGATGTTTTTCACCGTGGCCGACCGCGGTCCGGGATTTTCCCCGGCCATGCGCGGACGCCTGTTCAAGAAATTTATCCAGGATGACGCCACCGCCACGGCCGGGCTCGGCCTGGGCCTGTCGATCGTGCGCGGTTTTGTCGTGGCCCAGGGCGGCGAGGTCGTCGCCGGCGAAAATCCCGGCGGCGGCGCACTGATTACGGTTTACCTGCCGCACCCGCCGCCCAAGGCTGGCACACAAGCATGACCACCAGCCATCCATCGCGTTTGCTCATCGTGGACGATGAAGTGCAGATCCGCCGGCTCCTCCGGGTGGCACTCGAGGCGGAAAACTATGAAGTGCATGAGGCCGCCTCCGGACAACTCGGCTTGAGCGAAGCCGCCGGAGTGCACCCCGATGGAGTCGTGCTCGACCTCGGGCTCCCCGACTTGGACGGCCGGGAAGTTTTGCGACGACTGCGCGAGTGGTCACAGGTGCCGGTGCTCGTGCTCACCGTGCGCGACGGCGAGGAAGACAAGATCGCCGCGCTCGACGCCGGCGCGGACGATTACCTGACCAAGCCCTTCAGCCGGCGGGAACTGCTCGCCCGGCTGCGCGCCGTGCTCCGCCGCACCCAACCCTCCAGCGAAGAAACCATCGTGCGCTTCAGCGACGTGGAAATCGATTTCGCCGCCCGCATCGTCCGCCGGGCCGGCACGGAAGTGAAGCTGACCGCCAAGGAATACGACCTCCTGCGCTATCTCGCGCAACACCGTGGCCGCGTCGTGACGCACCAGCAGATCCTGCGCGAGTTGTGGGGCGCCAACGCCGAGGACAGCACCCACTACCTGCGGGTTTACATGACGCATCTCCGGCAGAAACTCGAACCCGAGCCCCGCGCGCCAAAGTTTCTCCAGACCGAATCCGGCGTCGGCTATCGCTTGGTCGATTCGTAGGCGGGCGGAGGACTTCCGCCATTTCAAATTTGTACCGAGGCGAAGCCGACATCAGACAATCTCAAATGCTCGGCCGTTTCGCCACGCCGCACGTGCGGCTGGATTTCCAAAGTGAAATTACGGCGGTTTTGATTTAAAGAGACCCATGCCGGGTGAAATTGTCATTCCGAGCCATGCGAGGAATCTCTGCCGATTGTCAGCAGAGAACGTGAGATTCCTCGCATGGCTCGGAATGACAAAATAAAGGAAAGGGCATGCAAATGGCTGCGGAAACAACATTAAGATTTCATTAAAACTTGGTCGTTAATGGTATTTTTTGTGTTTGTTGGCATATAATATGCTTTTTGTGTTTTAAGTTTCCCCAGCGATCGTATTTCCCGGGTAAACCCGTCACCGCGCCACGCAACCCACAAATTCCTGCCTCATCGTCATGGCTAAAATCAAACTCGAATACATCTGGCTGGACGGCTACACGCCGCTCGCGAGCCTCCGTTCCAAGACAAAAATCATCGATGGCGATACCGCCAAGTTGACGCTTGCCGATATCCCCATGTGGGGTTTTGACGGCAGCTCGACC
>DATMLS010000077.1:0-47477 GCA_035569995.1 Opitutaceae bacterium
CAATTTTGCCTTCGATACGTTCGATTGGGTAACCGCTATTCGCATTGTAGTGATAGGTTACATGCGTAAATGCATTGGTTGAGCAACCACTGCAGGCAACAACCATAAAACATACCAGGAACGAGCGCATGGGTAGTGAGAAACGGTGTTGTTTGCCCTGCCTCAAACACTAAACTATTGCCATCACGGTGGCAGTTGAAAGTGGCCCGCGACGATGCCGGGGACGGTGATGTCTTCGTCTATCTCTTCCCAGCGAAGTGAGTGGCCGTCGAGCTCGAGACGGACTTTTTTTAATTGTGCATCCGTGGCCTGGTGCAAAAGCCGAAATCGGTCTGCGGGAAAGCCAATGATGCGGCCATCGGTAAGCTCGACAAAAATGGTGCGCTTCTCGGTCCACGCCCGCAGCGCAACGGGTTCGACTTCGCTGATGGCGGTCTTATCGGTGGCCGTGGAACTCATGATAACTGAACCGGGTGAGCCTGGCTATTTCAACAAGCCAAGTTCCTTGGCTGCTTCCTGAAACAGACGTCCTTTGCGGTTGCGTGGGTCGGCTTTGGCCAGTCGCAGCGCTTTCAAGTCTTGATAGTTTTCCAGCTCCTTACGCATGGCGATGAATTCCTTATAAGGAATCATTGCGAATTTTTTTCGACCTGGCTTTTCGATGATCTGCGTATTCATGGTCTTCTAGCGGTAAGCCTCGCGGCGATTCATAATGCGATAAATCACAATCTTGTCGCCTTCAATTTCAAACAGAATCCGCCAGTCGCCGACACGCAAACGATACTCAGGAGTAAAGTTGGTTAACTTCTTGATATCGCCAGTCAACCCATGGGAAAGCGCCATGATTTTTGTCGTGATGCGAAGAGCATCGCTGCGTGGGATGGTCTTCAAATCGCGCTCTGCTTTGGGACGAATCTCGATCGCGTAGCGCATTCAATGAAGGGAACTTGCGGTTAGAACGCCGCCGTCACTTCCGCCTGCTGGCCGGGGTCGAGCGTGAACTTGCCGAGGGAAGCGCACACAAGCTCGTCGTTTTTATAGAGCTTGGCGTGGACGGGCTTGGTGGCGTCGGCGGTCTCCCAGCGCCATTTACCGATGGAGACAAACTGCAGCGGCACGCCTTCGTCCCAACTCAGGCCGGGGCCATCGCCGCGGAGAAAAAGTTTATTGCCGATGCCGATGTAGGCGGTGACGAGCAAGCGCGTGGCGCCGTCGGCCGAGACCGCCGTGGTGGGTGCGGATTCGACCCGTTCGACAAGCTCAGGGCGGGCAGGCTCACCGCTGGCGGATTCTTCGGGTGAGGTTTGGGAAAATTCATCGCCGGCCGTGGATGAAGCCGGGGCGGGGGATGTGTCCGCGCTTTTTGCGGAGGCATCAAAGTCGAGCGAAGGTTCCGTGTCTTCGCCCTTCGACTTTTTTGGTGCGCGCTTGCGTGGAGTCTTCGTCTCTTCCGCGGGAGTCTCGATGACGGTGGTGGCAACGCTGGCAGGTTTTTCTTCGACGGCCTGTTCGACGGATTCGACCAGTTCGACAGATGCGACAGGCTCACCGCGAGCAGGCTCAGGGCGGGCGGGTTCGACTGGCGGAGCTTCCGGCTCTTTGCGTGCGGGCGTGCGTTTGCGTGGGGCCTTTGGCTCTTCCGCGGGAGTCTCAATGACAATGGGTTCAATGCTCGCCGGTTTTTCTGCGACGGCCTGTTCGACGGATTCGATCCGTTCGACAGGCTCAGGGCGGGCGGAAAACTTCTCGGCGAGGGCGGAGAGCGCGGCCATCTTGGCGTCGAGCTGCTTGAAAATCTGCGCCGCTTTTGCATCCAGCTTGTCCCCGGCCGCGGAAAGGTTTTTTTGCGCGGCGGCCTCGAATTTGGCGAGTTCGGTCACGGCCTGGCGGATGTGATCGGCGGTGGTGGCGAGGCGTTCGCTTTCGGCCTGCTCGGACGCGGAAGACTCTTTCTTGGCGGCCGACACTTCCGCGAGGCGTTGCTTGATCTCACCCATTTTTTCCTGGAGGCGGGTGGGGAGTTGCTCGGCGAGCTTGAGGTTCTTGGCGGCGGTCTCGGCGATGCCGGGCAGGCTCTGGGCGGCGATGCTGATTTGCTCGGCGGACGAAGTGATGGTGTGGGCGAGGGCCTCGAGCCCGCGCTGGCGTTCGTCGAGGGCCTCATTCCGTTTGCTTTCGTAGTCGGCGATGAAAGGCCAGGTGCCGAGCACGGCGCCGAGAGCGACGCAGGCGACGATCAGGATAAGCGGTTTGCCGGCGAAAGGATTGTGGCTGTAGAAGCCGATGGCCAGGGCGAGGCCGAGGAGCAAGGCATCGCCGGCAAGAAAAGGCCACTTGGGCATCCGCGGAGAGTCGGCTGGGAGCAAGGACATGGGGCGCGCTGGCGTTGCAGGCTTTTTTGCGGCGTGCCGCGATTTTCTCAAGGCGAAAGGTGACATTCCATGATCTAAAATAGAGTTGTCTGTGATCTGGCCTCCATTAAGCTAAACAGACAGAGGATGAACTTCTCTCATTACATGCGGATTGAGCGGAAGGAACGTGGCGGCTCGCGCCACTATGTGGTGCACGTCGGCGAACCAAAGTTCACCATGGAGCTCGAGCTGGACGGGGAGGCGCCGGACAAAATTGGCCGAGGGATCATCCGGCGGGTATCGCTGCCCAACTCATGGGCGGGCGATTACGGCCGGTGCGCGCAGGCGTTGTTCACGGCGCAGGAATTTTTCCGTCAGTCGTTCAGCGAGCCCACGCCAAAGCGGGAGCCGCGGCGCTTTCGCCGGTGAGGTTTTTTACCGCGGATTACCCTGCTTCGCTAAAGCTACTAAGGGCAGGCGCGGATGCTCGCGGATTCGGATCAAATTTTTAACCCCTTTGAAAACCGTTAATGCATTTCACAGAAGGCAACCAAGGTAACGAAGCGTTGTTGCGTTCCAGTCACCAAAAGCAAAAACAGTGATGCTTGGAAATTTGGCGTAAGATGACCTTAATCGCTTTGTTACCTCGGTTGCCTTCTGTAAAAATATTCATCCGCGTCAATCCGTGTCCATCCGCGGTTAAAAACCCGTTCAGTGGCCGCTGAATTTTGCGACGATGGCCGCGTGCAGGCGCGTCCATTCGGCGGGAGCGAGGTCGTCCTTGCGGCCGGGCGAAACCTGGCGGTGATCGGTCATGCGGTCGGGCGTCCAGCCATGGCGGGCCCAGCGTGTGGCCAGCCACTCGAGGGCGGAGGCGATCTGTGCTTCGCTGAGCGGCGCGGCGTTGGTGTCGCCCGCGAAGGCGAGGCCGAGCAGGAAGTCGTTGCAGCGCGTGCGCCCCAAAAATGATGAAGCGCCGGCGTGCCAGGCGATTTGCCCGTCGGGCACGAGCGTGCAGCGCGTGCCGTCAAGGTCGATGAGCGCATGGTAGCTGACCTTGTTCGCCGGATCGAGCAGGCGGGTGAGCGCATCGGCGAAGGGCGCGACGCTGTGGTGGAACAGCACGCCTGCGCATTCGTGCGGTGGAGCGGGGTCGCGGTTGGGCGAAAGGCGGGTGAGTTCGGGGAAGGGCATGCGGATAGTTGAAAGTTGAGAGCTGAAAGTTGAAGGCGAGGAGCAGAAGGCGGATGGGTTGCTGGATTGTTATTCTTTCAACTTTCAACCTTCAGCTTTCAACTGCGCGGCGGAACGCCGCGCTAAAGTTTTCTCCACGCCAGTGCGCAGATCCAGCCGAGGACACTGATGCGAATGGAACCTTCGAAGGTGAGGATGACGAGCACCCACTTGATGCTGCAATTGCGGCGCAGCGCGAAGCCGATGAGGGTGACCGCAATGAGCGCGGCCGCGTAGGCGCGGCCGAAAGGCGGCAAAAGCATCGCGAGCATCCACAGCCAGTAGAAGATGAGGCCTGCGCTCCAAAAGAACGCGGTGATTTCGCTCAGGCCGAGCGTGCGAGGATCAGCGCCGCGGGCGATTTGTTTGATGCCGAGATAACGTTCGCTGATGACCAGCTGCCAGAGCTCAAAGATGAGGAAGAGCGGTGCGAGCATCACAAGCAGCAGCATCGCGTCATTTTGGCTGAAAGGTGGCGTGCGCCAAGGCTGAATGATAATTTTTCCCCGCGGATTACGCGGATGATTGCGGATATGGGCAGGCGGTGGAAAACTCTGCTGGGCCGTGTGCTGCGTTAGCCGCGCAGTTTTCCAGCAGCCTATCAGTGCTTAATCGTGGTCAAAATGCCGGGATCGAAATCCGCGATCATCCGCGAAATCCGCGGGAAAGAGGATTTATTCGAATGGGCTTTGTGCTCTTCGGCCTGCAGAA
The DNA here is from genome assembly GCA_035569995.1 of Opitutaceae bacterium. Lineage (GTDB taxonomy): Bacteria > Verrucomicrobiota > Verrucomicrobiia > Opitutales > Opitutaceae > DASRHD01. The sequence goes on from DATMLS010000077.1 coordinate 4,296, forward strand.
ACGCGTTGCGAACCGTGGCTTAAACGCTACCATGTCGCTCCGACATGAATCTCACTGTCGGCTGCACGCTCGGCTACCAGATCCTTTCGCCAGCGGCTCACTTCACGTTCAACATTCTCGTCAATACTGACGCCCAGCAGCGCCTTCTCAGCGAAAGCGTGGTCTGCATGCCCGAGATTCACTCCGAGCGGGTGGCCTCGTCGAAAGGCAACCGCGTGCTGCGGGCCGATGCGGCCGCGGGATTGTTTGAGTTGCACTATAGCGCCACCGTCGAGGTCACGCGCCCGCCGCCGCCCGTCGAGGTCAGGCACGACCATCCTGGACGCCTGCCGCTCTCCATCCTCACCTACATGTTGCCGAGCCGCTATTGCGAGAGCGACCGTTTCACGCAGATCGCCTTTGAGCTCTTTGGGAAAATTGACAACCGCGCCGAGCAGGTCCGCGAAATCTGCCGCTGGGTGGACGACAATCTTGAATATAAACCCGGCGCAACCGACTCGCGCACCTCGGCCTGGGATGTGTGGACGCTGCGGAAAGGCGTTTGCCGCGACTACACGCATCTCGCCATCGCTTTCTGCCGCGCGCTCAACATCCCGGCGCGTTATGTCGGCAATTACGCGGCCGGACTCGAGCCGATGGATTTCCATGCGGGGCTGGAGGCCTATCTCGGCGGTGCATGGCATCTGTTTGACCCGAGCGACCAGATCCCGCCCGAGAATACTGTCGTCATCGCCCGCGGTCGCGACGCGGCTAATGCTGCGCTCACGACCATCTTCGGCAAAGTCGCGGTCACGCAGGTCAAGGTGTCGTGTGCGCTCGTGCCGGCCGCGGTGCCTGGCGTGCAGGTCGCCTGAAAAATACCGGCCTCTTATGCGAACCTTCGATTCCCTCAGTGAAAAGGAAGTCCTGGCGCTGGCCATTTCGCTCGAAGAGGAGGACGGGCGCATTTATGCGGATTTTGCCGACGGCCTGAGGGAAGGCTATCCCGAGCAGGCCAAAAAATTCGAGGCCCTGCGCGCCGACGAAGATGGCCACCGCCACCGCCTGCTCACGCTTTATGGCGAGCGATTTGGCGGCCACATCCCTCTGCTCCGCCGCCAGGACATGAAAGGCTTCGTCAGCCGCCGCCCGGTCTGGCTCACGCGCCCGCTCGGCTTGAATGCCGTGCGTAAACAGGCCGCGCTGATGGAGCTGGAGACGCGACGGTATTATGAACTGGCCGCGCGCCGAACGACCGACACGGGCATCCGCCAGCTGCTGGGCGACCTGGCCGAGGAAGAGCGCAAGCACCAGGACACCGCCGAGAGTATTGCCTCCGCTGAACTCAGCGAAACCGAGCAGACCACGGCCCAACGGCTTTTCGTGCTGCAAGTCGTCCAACCCGGCCTGGCGGGCCTGATGGATGGCTCGGTCTCCACGCTCGCGCCGCTTTTTGCCGCGGCTTTTGCCACCAACAACAGCCATGAGACATTTGCCGTCGGCCTCGCGGCCAGTGTCGGCGCGGGCATCAGCATGGGTTTTGCCGAAGCCTTGTCCGACGACGGCAGCCTCACCGGTCGCGGCCGTCCGTATATCCGCGGCATCGTGTGCGGGCTGATGACCGCGTTGGGCGGCCTGGGCCACACACTGCCTTACTTGCTGTCGAACATGCACACGGCGACGACCATCGCCATCGGCGTCGTGATGGTGGAACTCGGCGTCATCGCGTGGGTGCGCAAATATTTCATGGATACGCCGCTGCTCACGGCGATTTTCCAGATCGTGGTCGGCGGCCTGCTGGTCTTCCTGGCCGGCATCCTCATCGGCAGCTCGTGAGCTACGCGATAAAGCTGCAAGCAGAACAGGGTCTAAAATCGGCGGAGGCCCCGGTCGGCTAAAAAACCAGCAGCGCGGTGCCGAGCAACGAGGACATGGCGAATGCCGCAGAAATCCAAATCACATTTTTTTTGCCTGAACTGCTGGTTTTAAAACATTCACCCATTAGGTATCCGGTAAACCAGAACAGGAAAGGGAACTTCACATAAAGGTAACGGAAATCGAGATAAACCATGCTGTGCGCAAACCAAAGGCAGATGAACAAGGAAGCCAGGATCGTGACGGTCGGGTCGCGCCGCCAGAGCCCCAGCACAAGCCCCAGCGCGCCACATACGTGCAAGAGCGCGCTTGATACAATCAGGAAACCGATCGCCCAGGCTGGTTGAATTACATATATATTGCGATCTTGAAGGGAAACAAATGCCCGGATTATCATGCGTGAATCCCCCGACCAAAAGAAAAGGGCATTGTGTGCAAGGTTAGATAAATAGACACTTGCCCGGGTGTGAATAAGCTCTCGTATCCGAGCGGCGAAGACATCTTCAACAACGAGCGGATGGCTTGTGAGATAGTTTATATCAAAAGCGGCAGCTCCGACTTGTTTTTCCAGTAATGGCCGCCCGCAATTGATCCACAGATATGTCCAAGGGAAAGAGTTCGAGTCTTGCTTGATGGGTTTTTCCAGCATCGGCCAGAGCGCAGCCATGGTTTGTGCATTCACCGGCATGAATCGGCCGGTTCGAGCATAGTTACTCCATGTTCTCGGGGCAATGGTTGCAATCATGGCAAAAGAAAAGGCCGCCCAGGCCAGCCACACACCGTGAGATCTCGTCCTCCAGGCCAGCAGGCCCAGGGCCAGCGCCAAAAAGGCGGGCTCGATGAGCGTCATGGGCCTGATCAACGTCAATGTTCCGCAGGTGATGCCGGCAAGGATGGCCCGTCGCGGGTGGACGGGATTATTCGCAAAGGTCCAGACGAGCAGCAGGCCTGTAAGTACAGACATCCCGAGGTGAAGGATGTCGTAGTGTATATATCCGACCATTGCCACAACCAGGGGATTGCATCCAAAAGCCAGTGCCATCAGCCATGCGGGCAATGCGGCCAGCCAGCGGCATACTGTAATGTACCACGCCACGGTGGCCAAACCCAACACAACACCCTGGCCAATATAAACAGGCGCAAGACGGTCAAGGTTGATCCCCCCGCTCACGACATTGATAAAGTGGAGGAAAGCGACATACCCAGGTGGGCGAAGGAGTGATGAAGGCACGTCGGAAGATTGCCGCGCAAGATCCAGATACTCCTCTGCCATCAACTGGGTCTTGAGTGGCCTATAAAGCAGGGAGATGAGGACAGACAAAAATAGCGGGAAAAGAAAACAGGAAAGCAATCTCAGCCAGTTGCCGGCCTCCTCCTCCTCATTGGGGGATGGCTGCCCTTTTGATATCTCCATTGGCGATATTCTCCACTTCAGGAAATTTGACAAGCTTAACAGGCGGTTGAAATAAAAAGCGCGGACCGGGGGAAGTCCGCGTTTTGGGGTTATGGTTTGGCTGGCAAATCAGGCCTTGGCGTCCTTTTCCTCGGGGATGCGCATGGCGTAGAATGAGCGATAGACGAAGACCAGCGCGACGGCGAAGAAGAACACGCCGATGCCGGTCTTCAGGCCCTGGTTGGTCATGGTGACCGCGATTTCAACGGCGAGCAGGCCGAAGAGGGTGGTGAACTTGATGACCGGATTCATCGCGACGGAAGAGGTGTCCTTGAACGGATCGCCCACGGTGTCGCCCACGACGGTGGCGGCATGAAGCTCGGTGCCTTTCTGGCGGAGCTCAACTTCGACAATCTTCTTGGCGTTGTCCCAGGCGCCGCCGGCGTTGGCCATGAAGATGGCCTGGAAGAGGCCGAAGAACGCGATGCCGATGAGATAGCCGATGAAAAAGTATGGATTGAAGAACGGCAGGGCCAGCGCGAAGCAGAACACGACGATGAAGATATTCCACATGCCCTTTTGCGCGTAGACGGTGCAAATACGGACGACTTCCTTCGAGTCTTTCTCGGAGGCGGTGGTGGCATCGAGATTCATGTTTTCCTTGATATAGACGACCGCGCGGTAGGCGCCGGTGACGACCGCCTGGCAGGAAGCGCCGGTAAACCAGTAGATGACCGAGCCGCCCATGATCAGGCCGAGGATGATCTCGGGCTGCACGATGCTCAAGGCGCTCACGACCTCCTTGAACGGACCGGCGAGGCCCGAGGCGACCTGGGCGTCATAGAGACCCTGCAGCAGCATGATGATGCCGAAGACCATGGTGGTGGCCCCCACGACCGCGGTGCCGATGAGCACGGGTTTGGCCGTGGCCTTGAAGGTGTTGCCCGCGCCGTCGCCCTTCTCGAGCTGGTACTTGGCGTTTTCAAAGTCCGGCTTGAAACCGAATTCTTTCTCGATTTCCGCGGCGATGCCCGGCCGGCCCTCGATCTGGGAGAGCTCGTAAACGGACTGGGCGTTGTCGGTGACGGGGCCGTAGCTGTCGACCGCGATGGTGACCGGGCCCATGCCGAGGAAGCCGAACGCCACGAGGCCAAAGCCAAAGATCGGCGCGGCGAACAGGAACTTTGCGGGCATCAACGCGAGCAGCGCGGGATTCTGGGAGAAATAGTACGAGGTGGCCATCAACAGCATGATGACGAGGCCCATCCAGAACGCGGAGAAATTGCCGGCGACCAGGCCCGAGAGAATGTTGAGGGAGGCGCCGCCGTGCTTGGAGCAGTTGGTGACTTCCTTCACGTGGCGGGAATTGGTGCTGACGAATACTTTTGTGAACTCCGGAATCACGGCGCCCGCGATGGTGCCGCAACTGATGATCACCGAAAGCACCCACCAGAGGTCCGGGAGGATCAGGGTTTGATGAGCGAGGAGAAAATATGAGGCGATAAACGTGATCGCGATCGAAACGGCGGAGGTGATCCACACGAGGTGCGTAAGCGGGGCCTCGAAATCGAAGTCCTTCTTGTTGCCGTAGATCGCCTGGCTGATCGCCTGGTTAATAAAGTAGGAACCCAGCGAGGTGACGATCATCAGCGCGCGCATCGTGAAGAGCCAGATGATGAGCACGGCGCAAAGGTCCGGGCTTTTGGCAAGTGCGAGGGCGAGGAAGGAAATCAGGGCCACACCGGTCACACCGTAAGTTTCGAAACCGTCAGCTGTCGGTCCGACGGAGTCGCCGGCGTTGTCACCCGTGCAGTCGGCGATGACGCCGGGGTTCTTGGGATCGTCCTCGGGCAGCTTGAAGACGATCTTCATGAGATCGGAGCCGATGTCGGCGATCTTGGTGAAGATACCGCCGCAGATGCGGAGCACGGAGGCGCCGAGCGATTCACCGATGGCGAAGCCGATGAAGCACGGGCCGACGAGCGAGCGCGGCAGGAAAATCAGGATGCAAATCATGAAGAACAGTTCCACGCAGACGAGCAGCAGGCCGACGCTCATGCCGGAGCGCAGGGGAATGCCGAGGGTCGCAAACGGGTTGCCCTTCAGCGCGGAAAACGCCGTGCGTGAATTGGAGACGGTGTTGATGCGGATGCCGAACCACGCCACGCCATAGGAACCGAGAATACCGAGAACCGAGGCGAGCAGGACGACCACCACATGGCTGAGGGAATTGCCTTCCAAAACCTTGAAGTAATAAAAAATACAGGCGGCGATCAGCACCCAGAGGATGGCGAGAAACTTTCCCTGGGTAAAAAGGTAGGTCTTGCAGGTTTCCCAGATCGTGTTGGAGACGTTGCCCATCGAGGAATGAACCGGCAGGGCTTTCGTCTGCTTGTATTGAAGAAGGCCAAAGACCGCGCCGATGAAGCACACGACGATGCCAAGATACATCAGCGTGACGCCGCTCAGGCCGTGGAGGCTATCGAACCTGACCTGGGTCAGATCAGGAATCTTTATATCAGCCTCGCTCGCATGTAGCGAGGGGGCGAGAAATGTGGCCAGCGCAATCGCTGCACCGTGGATTCGGAGTTTATTTATGGTCATGGGAAGGGGGTGAATCGACTTGGTCGTAAAACGACCTTGGATGAGAATTTATCAGGCAGACGGTTCCTAGCCTACACACCAGTTGCTGATGGCTACGCATCCATTGACAAAGAAAGCTTGATGACTCTGTCACACCAGCAGGCACGCGCGAGTAAAAATTTGGCCTGACAGGCGGTTGCACCTGAAAGGAAAAAACGGCCATGGTTCAGTTTATGGCGATGGGCGGAGGTGGATGCCATGGCGTTCTGCCAGGATCCGACTCGCCCGGGCCGCTTCTTCGGCCAGCCGCGCGTCATCCCAGCCGAGGGTGGCGGCAGCCAGCACAGCCAGCCCGTTGAATTTTTTCTCATCCAGGAATCCGTAGAGTGCGAGCGGCGTGCGCCGCAGCAACAGGTCGTCGAAATGCAAGACCGCCTCGGTGGCCATGATTTTGCCCAGCGCGGCGTCGTTTAAATAGTCGGGCTCCGGCTCGCGTCCGCCGATGGCAAGGTCGCGCGAATCGGCGCAGCGCGTACGGCCGAGCTGAGCGAGGATTCTGTCCGTTACCTGCTCGGCAAAGGCGCGAAACGTGGTCCACTTGCCGCCGACCAGCGCGTAAACCGGCCAGGGCCGGCCATCCTTTGGCGGCAGGATTTCGCAATGGTGGTCGCGGCTGATGGCGCCGGTGTAGCCGTCGGGCGTGCGCGGCAGCGGGCGCACGCCGCAGAAGTGCGACACGATATGCTCGCGGCCGACGCGTAGCGCGGGAAAGACGTGGGTGATGGAATCGAGGATGTAGTCGATCTCGCGTTCGTCGCACACGGCCGCCCCGGGTTCGTCGATGCGCAAGTCGGTCGTGCCGACGAGCACCTTGCCGTGGATCGGGAAAAACAGGCAGATGCGGCCGTCCTCGTTTTCGAAAAAAATCTCCTCGCCCTGCGTGGCGGCAAAAAGCTCCGCATGGTCGAGCACGAGGTGCGAACCTTTGGTGCCGCCGATGAAGGCGGTTTTTTCGCCGAGCGCGCCGTCGGTGAAATCGATCCACGCGCCGGTGGCGTTGACCACGGCGCGCGGCCGCACGCGCAGTTCCGCGCCGCTCACGGCTTCCTGCAGGATGACCTCGCCGCCTTCGGCCCGCACGGCGCGGCAGTAATTGATCGCGCCGGCGCCGGGATGCAGGGCGCAGGCATCGTCGATCAGCTCCAGGCAGAGCCGCTCGGGCAACGAAACCCACGCGTCGTAGTAAGTTGCGGTGCAGACGATGCCGGGGTGTAATTGCGGGCGTTTGCGCAATGCGGCGGCGCGGGAGGAAAATTTATGCCGCGGCAGCACGCGGTCGCGGCCGGCGAAGATATCATAGAGGGTGAGGCCGATCTTGATGAGTGCGGCGCCGCGCTTGGAGGGTTTTTCGTGGCCGGCCAGAAACTTTCTGGCGGCGCCGACAAAACCCGACCAGCGGGAAAAAATCGGAATCGTCGTCGGCAGCGGTTTGACGGCGTGGGCCGCATGCTTGAGCAGGCGGTTGCGCTCGTGCAGTGCCTCGCGCACGAGCCGGAACTCGCCGTTCTCGAGGTAGCGCAGCCCGCCATGGATCATGCGCGACGAGGCCGAGGTGGCGCCGGCGGCGAAGTCGGCCTGGTCCACGAGCAGCGCGTCGATGCCGTTGAGCGCGAGTTCGCGCAGGAGGCCGGCGCCATTGATGCCGCCGCCGAGGATGAGCACGTCGGTCGCGAAAGGTTGCGCGGCGCGCAGGCGGGCAAGGGTGGCGGCGCGGTCGAGGTGCATCGAAGGCTTATTTTGATTTAGGTTGTGAGCCCTGCGCAATCCGCGTTTTCTGCCCGCAGATCAATGATCCGGCCCTATAATTCGAGTATGCGTCACACGCAGCCCCTATAGCGGCTGCACATACATGGAGCCAAGTGAGTCAATATCCCCCCGACGTCATGTGGCTGGCTGGCTGGCCAGCGATGGTGGCATCGCGCTGATTCTCGCCCTGGCCTTCCCGGCTGTGCTGCTTGGCATGATGCCACCGATCACACAAGGGTGCGATTATCAGATGATCCATCAATTCTATAAATTTTACTTGCGCGCCTCGATCCATGCAGGCGAGTTGCCGCTCTGGAATCCCTACGTGGCCCTCGGCCGGCCATTTCTAGCCGATCCTGAGGCCGCCGTATTTTATCCGCCGAACTGGGGGTTTATTGTACTGCCTGAAACGCCGGCCTTGTTTTTGTTCCTGGCCTTTCATTTTTGGCTGGCAGGTTTTTTCTTTCTCAAATTGGCCCGGCAATGGGCTGCTCCCCGCGAGGTGGCGGGCGGACTGGCTTTTGCCTACTGTTTGTCGGGCCCCTTCATGGGGCGGTTGTTGGCCGGCCAGCTCGGATATTTTTGCGGCCTGGCCTACTGGCCCCTGGTTTTTTATTTGGTTGAACGATTGCGGGAAAAGAGATCCTGGCGCGATTGGACGAGGCTGGTGTTGGTGGTAACCGGCAGTTTTCTTAGTGGTAGTCCACCATGCTTCTGGCTCACGACCCTGGCGGTGGGGCTTTATGTGATCGGCGTGCATCTCGGATGGCCATGGCGGGAAAATGCGCGTCGCGGATTGTGGTGTTTGGTTGTGCTGGTCAGCGCCTATGGCTTTGCCCTGTTGCTCTGCGCGGTGCAATTGCTCCCGACCATCGACCTTATGATGGAAGGCAATCGCGCGGACTCCAGCGTTCAATTTTCTGCATCGTACCCGATAGACTGTAGATGGCTTACCTCTCTTTATATCGACCAGCCTTTTGGCTTCTGGCCGGCCATTGGGTGGGAATCGAATTTATATATCGGATTGATTTGCACGGTGGGTGGTCTGCTTGGCCTTGGTCAGTGGCGCGATGCCCGTATTCGCGGATTATGCCTCATGGGCGTGGTCGGGTTTATACTCGCATTGGGCCAGGGGACGCCGCTTTTTGCCGTGCTGCTTCGGGTTCTTCCTGGAATGGGATCCTTCAGGTTGGCGGCGCGTTATGCGACCTTCCTGCCTTGGGCTCTGTTGCTGGCCGGTTTGATTGTCTGGACCAAGGGTGGATTCTCGCGTTTGAAAATCCTGTTCATATTGAGTGTGTTGTTCGCGGGTGCGGTTTACGTGGTATGGCATAGCCAGCGTTATGGGATAACCGGAGCGATCGCCGCAATTTTGCTGGCTGCATCCGCTTTGGTCGTCGGATGGGTTGAGCCGCAAACTTGGGCGCGGAGCAAGTCTGTGGCCAGCGGCGTGCTCATCGTCCTGCTTTGTGTAGATTCGCTCCTGGGCGCAAGGCAGGCTTGGGCGAGCTACAAATACCTTTTGGTGGGTAAGCATCTTGATGCGAAGGTTGCCGTCGTCCTGCACAGAGAAAACCTCTATCCTGCCAATGGCGTGCCACCACGGGTGTTTATCCCCAACTCCATTATTAGGGCAAACAGCGGAATGAAATACGGCTTTAGTAGTGTGGCCGGATTTGGCGCACTCACCTCGATGCGCGTTTGGGCATATCTATATCTTGGCACAGGTTATCGCATACCGTCATATCAGGTTGTTTACCTGTCGGATGACGCCTATCGCGCCGGCCCCTTCCCCTTTCCCGGCATGAACATCGCTGTGGGCGGAGTTTATGGCGCGTCAGAGCTTTTTTTAAACCTGCATCCCGGGGAGCGTGCTTATCTGGTCCATGCTTGGAAACAAGTGTCCGATTGGACCGTAGCCTTGCAACAAATGGTGCAGGATCATTCCGATCCAACTAAGATTGCCCTGCTGGAAGCTCCGGCCGAGGGGCCGTCGCCCATGGCAAGTGATGCCAGCCGCGATGAAGCGGTCATCGATGCATTCCACCGCAACTCGATTGAGCTGCACGTCCGCAGCTCCGCCCCGGCGCTCCTGGTCGTGGCCGAGGCCTGGTATCCCGGCTGGCGCGCGACCGTAAACGGCGTTCCAGCCGAGGTTTTGCCGGCCAATGTCTGGATGCGCGCGGTGCGCGTGCCGGCAGGCGAGAGCCGGATCGAGCTGCATTATGTCGAGCCGAGCCTGGCCCTTGGCGCGGTCATCAGCCTGTGCGCGCTGCTGGTGCTCGTGGCGATCGGCTGGCGCTTGCGCCGCATGCGTTCAGCGCAGGTTTGAGCTTCTCCGGCGTTACTTCTTTTCGCTTTTGGGACTGGATTTCTTTCCGCCACCGAAATTCAGCATGGCACCGGCGATGACGCCGATGGCAAAAATGCCAAAATAAATAAACGCGGCCGGTTCTGAGATGCCCTTGGCAAAGGCCATGGGAAACGAGAAATCGATCGATTTCGTGTTGTTCATGCCCACGTAGAGCAGGACAAACAGCATCGCGAGGAAAACAACAATCCGGAGGAAAACTTTGAAGCCCATGGCGATTATAGATGAAGCGAGCGTGACAGGGAAGCAAGGCGACGAGGCTATGCGCCCCGTCGTGGCCGATTGTTTGGCTGGTGAGCCCTGTTCGGTCAAATGGAAAGGGTAGGGGCGGACGACACATGGCGCTGGGCGAATGACGAATGATTCTTCCCGGTGGCTTGCACCGTGGATTGCAGCCGTCAAACTCGGAGCATGGTCAAAAAACTTCTCCACACCCGCCTGCGAGTGACCGATCTCGAGCGCACGGTGAAATTTTACCAGGACGCGCTCGGCCTCGAGCTGGCCCGCCGGCACATTTCGCCGCGCGGCGCCCAGCTCGCGTTCCTGCGCACGCCCAACAGTGACGAGGAAATTGAAATCTGCCAGATGCCGGCGGGAGCGCCGCCCGTGCAGGTGCAGCCCGATCTCATGCACCTCGCCTTTGCGGTGGACGATATTGAAAAATTTACGGAGGAGCTGAAGAAAAAAGGCTATGTGGTGAGCGATGGCCCGGCCAAGATCAACAGCGGTTCCATCATCGCCTTCGTCGACGCGCCGGATGGCTACGAGATCGAGCTCATCCAGAAGCCGAAGTGAAGGTGACCCATTAACGCGAAAATGCCCTAACGGCCGGCGTCGCCGCGCTCGCAGGCGAAAAGGTATTGCTGGGCGAGGCCCGCCAGCGGGCCGAAGTGGGTGCGGCCGAAGTGCGCCACTTGCGCGGGCTTCCAATTGGGCAAACCGTAGCGCGTGGCCAGGGTTTTTAGAATCCACACATCGACGGGGAAGGCCTCGAGCCGGCCCGCGCCGAAGAGCAGCACGCAGTCGGCGATTTTTTCGCCGACGCCCGGCAGTTCGCATAGCCCGGCCTTGGCCTCGGCATACGGCAGCGCGGCGGTTGCTTCGAGCCAGCCGGGGTGCGCGGCGAGAAAACCCGCGGTCTGATGGATGTAGCGCGCGCGGAAACCAAGCAGGCAGTGGCGCAATTCAGCTTCGGAAATTTCGGCGAGCTCGGGCCAGGTCGGAAGGCGGTGGGGTTGAGTCGAGAGCAGGGAGGCCGGAGTTGAGAGCGGGAGCAGCGGCGCGCCGTGGCGTTCGGCGAGCAGTGCGCTCATCTGTTTGATTTGCACGATTTGCTTCGTGGCGCTGCAGAGAAAGTGGAGCAGGGTTTCGCCCAACGGCTGGCGCAAAATGCGCAACCCGGGAAAAGCGGCCAGGCAGCGCGCGAGGTGTGCATCGCTGCGCCAGGGCAACGCATCGGCGAGCGCGGCCCAATCGCGGTCAGCCGAAAAATATTCGTGCAATGCCGGCCCGGTGTGCGCGGCGATGGTCCGCGGTGCGCGCCACGTTAGCCTGTCGTCGGCAAAACGGATCTCGGAGACGCAACCAGCCCACGCGCCGCGCCAGGCACCATCCGATTGCTGAAACCATCGGAACGCCTGTCCGCCGTCGAGGATTTCGGCGAGCGTGGTGGAGTTTGGTAGCGGCGTGATGGCGAGCGGCTGCCAGTCGGACCAAAGTGAAGGCATCTTGATACGCTGGCGGCACACGCATCAGTGCCAAGTATCAAGTAACGGGTGACAAGTACCAAGAGTATGTACGCCGTGAGCTCTTGTTACTTGTTACCTGCTACTTGATACTTTCCCAACCAACACCATTGGCTCGCCAAAAACGAGCCAATGTAACTGACTTCTCCATGGGTGAGCCACTTCTCAAGGCCGCGTTGCCAACTGGTCGCAGCCGCCACGCGCTGTTTTGTCTGACCTTGGTCGTCGGGATATTTGCGATTTGCCTGATTCGTTTATGCGGATTCGTGCAGGACAATGCCGTTAATCTGCTGTTTGATGACCAATGGGCTTTGTTGTCCCCGCTTTTTCAAGGGCAGGGGCCGTTGAGTTGTTTCTTTCTGCAGGATGGGCCGCAACGGCAGGGGCTCGGGGGTTTCATTTGTTGGTTTCTCTATTGGGCCACGGGCTGGAATGTGCGGGCCGAGGTTTGGGCTGAGGTGGTTGTGCTGGCCTTGGCCACGGCGGTCGCAATCGCCCTGGCGGCCCGGTTGCGCGGGCATCTGTCTTGGAGCGATGCGGCGTTTCCCTTGCTGCTGCTGAGCCTCGTTCATTGGGAAACGATGACCCTTGTCACCATGCTGGCGTATGGAATTTTGCCGTTGCTGCTGATTTTGCTGCTGGCCTGGGCCTGGACGGCCAAAAATTTTGTGACGAGGGTGGCCTGGGTTGGAATTTTGGGCGGGCTCTGCTTTTTCAGCAGCTACGGTTTGTGCGGCACCGTGGCCGCGATGGGCCTGGCCATCTTGCTTTGGCTGAGACCGGGTCAGGAACAAGCAAAAGCCGACCGACGCCAAGCCGGGCTGATCTTGCTCTGCCTGGGCGGAGCCGTGGCTGCTTTCGCGCATAGGTATCGCTGGGAGCCGGGTGTTTCGGGCTGGCGTTTTCCCGTGCCAAATTGGTGGGACTATCCGCGCTTCTGCGCCTTGATGTTCACGAGCCTCCTGGGCCTTCGCTCCATTTCCGTGGCCACGGTGGCCGTCGGAGCCGGGTTGCTCGGGCTTGTCCTGGCGGCTTTTGTCGGGGCGGCGGTGATGATTTGGCGACGGCAGGCGACCGCCCGGGCAAAGGTCGTGTGGATTCTGACCGGGACGACGCTTTTCTATGCCGCGCTTACGGCCATTGGGCGTTTGCCCACGAATATTCAGGCGGCTTTTCTCTGGAGGTATCTGACCCTGATGACCCCGGGTGTTTGCGGGCTCGCCCTGGCCGCAGAGGAATGGGCGATCACAAGGCCAAAAGCCGTACAACGTTGTATTTCGGTCGGTTGGATCGCACTCGCGGGGATGATCTGGGGCAATTTTTTGCCCGAGCAATATGGGGCCGCCGTCGCGCAGGGAAAAAAGATTTGGGTCGCCAGTTACTTGAGGACTCACGACCTGCGCGCGGCAAATAAGGAAACGAATTGCAGTATTTATTTTCCGGAGCCGGAGTCGCCGCTCATTGCCGGGCGGCTCCGCTGGCTGGAACAGCGGCACTTGCTATTCTTTCGGGACTTGGAACACAGCCATCCGGAAGCAAGCCCGCCGGTCTCCGGCCGGTGAGAACGGATTAAATTGTAACAATCCTAACGGTTTCGCGCGGGAGCGCGGGTAGGGCGGATTATCCTAATCCGCCGCTCTGACCCACGGCGCGTTAAGGATAACGCGCCCTGCCTTAATTCGATTAAGAGAATTCTTTAAACCGCCCTAGCACTTGTGGGCACCGGCGGTCGGGTAGGTGATGAAGACGGTCTGCACGGCGGCGTGGATTTCAGCGATCTTGCTTTGGATGTCGTCGAGATATTCGTGCAGGCCGGCGGTGATGATGGCGGGAATGTCGGCTTGCTCGAGTTCGGTGCGAAGATTCGCGATGAGGGTGGCGGCGCCATTCTCGGTGAGGTGCGGCGCCTCGGCGGTGAGCTGGGCGACCGAATGTTCGGCTTCGCGCACGGAATAATAGATGCTGCGCGGGAAGGCGTCATCGAGCATAAGGTAGTCCACGACGTGCTCGAGGTCGAGCTGGCCACGGTGGCTCTTGCGGAAGGCCTCGAAGCCGGAGCACGAGCGCAAGACGGAGGCCCATTGGATGAGATCGAGCGCGGAGCCGACCGCGTTGAGTGTGGGCAGAAGGGTGAAATATTTCACGTCAAGGATGCGTGAGACGTTGTCGGCGCGCTCGAGGTAGCGGCCGAGCTCGAAGAACCACCAGGCCTGGTTGCGCGGGAGCATGGACTCGGCTATGCCGTAGAAAAGTTGGATCTGCGTCTTGATCCGGGTGAGATACTCGAACGAGCCAATCTGGGCGTAGCGCGCGTAGTCGTCCTCGCGCAGCTTCAGGTAGAAGGTGTTGATCTGCTCCCACGCTTCGCTGGCGAGCTGGTCGCGGATGCAGCGGGCGTTCTCGCGCGCGAGGCTGATGCAGGAAAAAATCGAGCTGGGGTTGCGCTGGTCGAAGAGCATGAACTCGACGACGGTGCGATCGGAAATGTTTGTGCCGTAAAGCTTGCGAAACAGTTCGTCCCCGCCGGAGACGTAGACGAGGGATTCCCATGACTTGGGATCGTCGGCGGCCTGGCGCGCGTCGAGGTCAAGGACGAGCGCGGCGTTGACGTCCACGATGCGCGCGGTGTTTTCCGCGCGCTCAAGGTGGCGGGCGAGCCAGTAAACGAGGTTAGCGACGCGGCTGAGCATGGGAGGGGAGAATGACGAAATCCGAATGAGGAATGACGAGTGGAAAGCTCATGAAGCCGCGGTGCGTAGGTTCTGATCGGTGGTTCGAACGATGCGCGAAAAAATGAGATTAAGCTCCTTGGCTTCCTGCCAAAGCGTTCGGGCGACAGGTTTTTCAGCGGGAACCGCCTTGGCGATCATGCGGCACCAATATTTGGTTTCACGAGCCTCTTTACGACAAAGGGCAATCTTGTGACGAAAGTCTTTTTTGGACTCGGCATCGTCGGCCTCGCAGTAGTTGGCCCCGATGCTTGTCGCCGCTCGCACCAATTGGGAAATGACAGGTGCCGCGACAGGATAGATTGGAAGCCCCAGGCAAAATTCAATCACGGCCTCGCCGAGTACCGCCGTCCTTTCTTCAAGATCAAAACCGGTCTGTTTCATTCGGCATAATAGCAGCGTTTTTGGACCGGGGCATTCGTCATTCGCCATTCGTGATTCGGGTTTTCTCATACGATTAGCGTCTCCGGTTCGGTTTCGCTCACGGGCACGGCCTGGTCGTCCGCGGCGATCACCCAGGTGTCTTTCGAGCCGCCGCCTTGCGAGGAATTGACGACGAGCGAACCTTTGCGGAGCGCGACGCGCGTGAGGCCGCCGGGCATGATTTTCACGGTCTCGCCATTGAGGATGTAGGGGCGCAGGTCGATGTGGCGGCCTTCGATCGTGTCGGCGCACACGGCGGGGCAGCGCGAGAGGCCGAGGGTGGGTTGGGCGATGAAGTTGCGCGGGTGGGCGATGATTTTCTGGCGGAACTCCTCGATCTGGCTCAGGGCGGCGTGCGGGCCGACGAGCATGCCATAGCCGCCGGCTTCGTTGACGCTTTTGACGACCAGCTTCGGGAGGTTGTCCAAAATAAAGGAAAGGTCCTTCGCGTCGGATGACAGGTAGGTTTCCACGTTCGGCAGGATGGGCTCCTGGTCGAGGTAGAATTTGATCATGCGCGGCACATAGTGGTACATCGCCTTGTCGTCGGCGACGCCGGTGCCGATGGGGTTGCACAGGGCGACGTTGCCGGCGCGATAGGCGTGCACGAGGCCGGGCACGCCGAGCAGTGAGTCGGGGCGGAAGACGGTGGGGTCGAGGAAATCGTCATCGACGCGGCGGTAGATGACATGCACGGGCGCGAGGCCGTGGGTGCGGCGCATGTAAACGCGGTCGTTTTCGACGACGAGGTCGGAGCCCTCGACGATCTCGATGCCCATCTGGCGCGCCAGGAAGGCGTGCTCGAAATAGGCGGAGTTGTGGATGCCGGGCGTGAGCAATACAACGGTGGGCTCGGGCACATGTTCGGGCGCCAGGTGGAGCAGGAGCGAGAGGAGGTCGTTGGGGTAAAGCTCAACCGGCCGCACGCGGTAGTTGCGGATGAGGACGGGAAAAACGCGCTTCATGATCTGGCGGTTCTCCAGCACATAGCTGACGCCGCTGGGCGTACGCAGGTTGTCCTCGAGTACGCGATAGTCGCCATGCTCGTCGCGCACGAGGTCGGTGCCGTTGATGTGCACAAAAAGGCCGCGGGACACGGCGAGACCGACCATTTCGGGGCGAAAATGTTTTGACGTTTCCACCATCTGGCGCGGCACGATGTTCTCGGCCAGGATGCGCTGCGGGCCGTAGATGTCGGCGAGGAAGAGGTTGAGCGCGGTCATGCGCTGGGCGAGGCCGGCCTCGAGGCGCGCCCATTCGTGGGCCGGGATGATGCGCGGGATCAGGTCGAAGGGAAAAATTTTCTCCGTGCCGCGTTCATCGCTGTAAACGGTGAACGTCACTCCGCGGCTCAGGAAGGTCTGGTCGGCGCGTTGCTGGCGCTCGAGCAGTTCCGACATGGTTTCCATTTGCGCGAACCGGTCGAAGAGCCGCTGGTAATGCGGGCGCGGCCGGCCGGGCGCGGCAAACATCTCGTCATAAAAACCGTCGAGACCGTAATTTTGGAAGAGTTCAGGCATGGTCAGGCAAAATGACGAATAACGAATAGCGAATAACGAATGGCGGACGGCCACTGGCAAGACTTGCGACGGTCGCGGTTTCGTTCATTCGTCATTCGGAAATTCGTCATTGCGCCGCGGGAGCGGCGGCGGGTTTGCTCCAGAGGAAGCTTTGTGTGCTGGCGAGCTCGGCGCCACCGGGTGCGCGGACGACGATCTTCCACGCGACGGGGTGGGCGGCGGCGTCAGGCCAGTCGGCGCCGGTGAGGCCGCATTGGAAGACGTGCTGGCCCGCCGGCAGGTCGGCGGCAAAGGTGAGCGTGCGCGGGGTGGCCGACGCGGGCGTGATGACGCTCAGCTCCACGCTGGCGCCGGCGATGGCGTCGCCGGCGTTTTTCAGCCGCACCAGAAAATAAAACCCGTCGCGCTGGGCCGGTTGCGAGCGCAGCACGGTCTGCCCACCGGTGTTTTCCTGGCCGTCCAGGTATTCGGAAATGCGGTCGAAGGACTCGGCGGTGCGATAGCCGGGCCAGACGCGCACGAACGTCACATCCGCGGCGCGCGCGGAGGCGGCGCAGAAAAGGGCGACGACGAAGACGAGGGCGGGGAGGTGGTTGAGGAAGCGCATGCCGATGCGATACGGCATTTCCTAGCATGGGACAAGCCAGCTTCGCGTCCGCGGCTATTTTTCGAGATCCACGGACTGATAGCGGTGAAGGCCGAGCAGCGCAGGTTCCCAGCCTTTTACGTAAGGTTGGATGAGGTAGGTGCGAGTGCCGTAATAAACCGGCGCGATGGGGGCCTCGTCGAGGATGAGGGCCTCGGCTTTTTGCAGGAATGCGTCGCGTTGAACAGGGTCAGACGCGCGATCGGCCTCGCCGTTGAGGCGATCGTAATCGGGATTGGCCCAGCCGGTATCATTGTTGCCGCTGTCGCTTTTGAACAGGTAGAGGAAGGTACTCGGGTCGTCGTAATCGCCAATCCAGCGCGCAAAGCTGATCTGGAAGTTCAAGGCGTGTTCGTTGGCGATCCAGGTCTTTTGTTCAAGCGCGGCGATCTGCACATGAATGCCGAGTTCGCGCTTCCACATTTCCTGGATCGCCTCGACCACGGCGCGCCAGATGTTGTCGTTCTTGGTCTGGATTTCCAGGATGGGAAAATTTTCCCCACCGGGGTAGCCGGCGTCGGCGAGAAGTTTGCGCGCGGCGTCGAAATCGGTGGGGATGCTTGCCTCCGGCGTGTAGCCGGCGGTGTTGGGCGGCGTGAGCGCGTTCGCCGGCAGACAGCTTTTATGGAGAACGTCGCGGGCGATGGCGACGCGATCGATGGCGCGGGCCAGCGCCTGGCGGACGCGCGGGTCGTTGAGCGGCGGCTTGGTGACGTTGAAGCGCACAAATTCTGTTTCGATGAACGGGTCGATGCGCAGGAACTGCGGCGCCTCGTTGCGGTAGTGTTCGATGCGGTCGGGCAGCAGTTGGTAGGTGATGTGGACCTGGTCCGCCCGGAAGTTGCTTTCATCGGTGGCGATATTGTCGTTGGGGAAAAAAACGATCGAGTTGAGATGATTGTGCGCGGTGTCCCAGTAAAACGGGTTTTTGACCACGACGAGGCGCGAGTTGGGCGACCATTCCTGCAACATGAACGGGCCGTTGCCGACGAAGTTTCCCGGGCGCGTCCAAAGGGTGCCGCGTTGGTCCATCTTGCCGAATTTTTCAATGGTGGCGCGATGCACGGGGAACCATGACTGGTGCGCCGCGACGGCCGGCAGGAAGGGACAGGGATGTTCCAGCGTTACCTGCAGGGTGCGCGCGTCGAGCGCCTTCGCCCCGACTTGCGCGAAGTCGGAAATCTCGCCGCTGTTGAAGGCCTTGGCATTCTTGATGAAATAAAAAAGCATGTACGAATATTCGCTCGCGAGGCCGGGCGAAAGGATGCGGTGGAAGGAATAGACGAAATCATCCGCGGTGACGGGGTCGCCGTTCGACCATTTCGCATCGGCACGCAGGTGAAACGTGTAAACCAGCCCGTCGGGCGAGACCTCCCAGCGCTCGGCCACTCCGGGTACGGCCTGCGAGGTTTTTTCATCGATGCAGGTGAGGCCCTCGAAAAGCGCCATGAGGACGTTGTTGTCGGTGTAGAGAACGCAAATATTGGGATCGAGGTCCTGCGGCTCGGCGCCGTTGCTGAGCAGCAGGGTCTTGGTGCGGATGCCCTCTTCGGCGGGCGATTCGCGTTTGGCGCAGCCGGCGGCGAAAAAAACCGCCACGATGCCGGAAACGAGAAACAAATGGCGCAGGCTCATAGAGGCCAAGTATCAAGTAACAGGTGCCAAGTGACAAGATCGCGCTGGGCGCATATTCCTGATACTTGAAGCCTGATACCTGTTACTTGACACCCTTATTACTTATCGCCTGGCACCTGGCGCAGCAGGCCGCGCAGATGATCCTTCACGCCGCCATGCCATTCCTCGACGGTGACGCTGTACATCACCGTGTCCCGGATCGTGCCGTCGCGGCGCACTTGATAGCGGCGGATCACGCCGTCTTTTTTGGCGCCGAGCCGTTCGATCGCCGCCTGCGAGCGCGTGTTTAAATTGTCGGTGCGCCAGCCCACCACGGTGCAATCCAGTTTTTCAAAAGCGTGCTCCATTAGCAGCAGTTTACAGGCTGTATTCACATGGGTGCGTTGCCAGGTTTGCGCATAAAAGGTGTAGCCGATCTCGACGCGTCGCGTTGCCGGAACGATATCGTGATAGCTGGTCGCCCCGATGATGCGATTGCTGCCGAGTTCGCGCACGACAAAAGGCCGGCGAATACCTTGGGCGCACTCCGCCAGCGCGGTTTCAATGTAGGTACGGGTGTTTTCCGGTTCGGGAACCGTTGTAAAGTAGAGCTGCCAGAGCTGTCCGTCGGCCGTGGCCGCCTGCAGGGCCGTTTCGTGTTCGAGCTCCATCGGCTCGAGGCGGACGCCGTGGCCTTCAAGGGTTATGGGTGCGGTGAAGATCGACATGGGGGCGGCTAATTGGTGATTATCCAGGTGCTTTCTCAAGATTCAAATGAGCCCATTTTGAATCTTAAGAAAGTTTCTAATAAAACGCGGCCGAGCCCGTTTAACCCAGCGAACACCACACGTGAAACCCGCATCCGATCAACCGGAGGAATCACATGCACACGACACTCACTGGGTCGAAACCGCGGTTGCGCGCTATCAGGCGCCGCTTACGCGTTATGCCACCCGCCTGCTCGGCGACACCGAGCGGGCCCGCGACGTCGTGCAGGATTCGTTCGCGCGTTTGCTGGCCCAGCCACGCGACGCGGTGGACGGCCATGCGGTGGAATGGCTTTTCACGGTTTGCCGGCATCGCGCGCTCGACGTGCTGCGCAAGGAGGGTCGCATAATGCGCTTCGAGGAAGGTGCGGTGGAACGCGTGGCCGATGCTGCGCCGCTGCCCGGCCACGAGCTTGAGCGCGAGGAAACGCACACGGCGCTGCTGCGGCTGATCGGCCTTTTGCCGTCCAACCAGCAGGAGGTCGTCCGCCTGAAATTCCAAAACGGTTTCAGCTACAAGGAAATCAGCCGCATCACCCGGCTCTCGGTCACCAACGTGGGTTTCCTGATCCACACTGCGGTGGCGAGGCTGCGGCGCGAATGGGCGGCGCAAGCAGAATAACCAATGACTAATGACCAATAACCAATGACGAATTTGTCACGCCGCAGCCCCGAGCTAGCCGAGAGGGCGAAGGCGGATGACGAATGAGGAATGACGATGAAAGAACCCAAAGATTTTTATAGTGACCCACAGTTAACGGCCTACGCGCTCGGCGAGCTCGAGGGCGATGAACGCGCTGCGGTCGAGGCCATGCTGCAAACCGATGCGGCCGCGCGGGCTGCGGTCGATCAAATCCGCGCCACCGCCCGGCAGATCGAGGCGGCGCTGGCGGCCGAACCCGAACCAGAAATCATTTCGTTTCCACTGGAAGCGAAGCACGTCGCGTCCTACGCCACGGCGCGCAAGCTCGTGCAGTTTCCCTACTGGCTCGTGGGCGGACTGGCCGCGGCCTGCTTTGCGGTGGTGATGGTGTTGCACGAATCCCAGGTTGTGCGCGTGGAGCAGCAACGACAGGCAGCCATCGCGGCGAACAATGAGGTCGCAGACCAGAGTGCCCGGCGCGAGGCGGAGGCAAAGAAGGTGGCGGGAGCGGGATCGACGTCCTATGCCGAGGTGACGTTTCCGGTGGCGGCTATCCCGATGGGTAACGTTGAAACCCAAACAAAATCACCGGCTGCCGCGGCCGATAGTTCGGCCGTGCCTGGAACATCGATCGCATCGAATCAGCCGGCGGATGTGGAAACGGTCAAACTACAGGCTTTCGATGCCGCGCCGGTGCCAGCCCGGGGGTACGCCGTAGCGGAAACGACGGGCGGTTCCCGTGAAACCGCGGACATCGCCGGCGTGAACAACAGTGTGGCCTACGATTTCCCGTCCCGCGCCACGCCTGATGGGTTCAGCACCGAAGCCGCTGCCGACCCTACGGGCGACAATTTTGTTTCCGCCGTGGAAAATCCGCTTTCGACTTTCGCGCTCAACGTGGGCACGGCGAGCTATGCCTGCGTGCGGCAGTTCTTGCAGGCGGGCGCGAGGCCCCCGGCCGACGCGGTGCAGATCGAGGAGCTGGTGAATTATTTCCCCTACGCTTATGCGGCGCCGCGCGACCACGTGCCGCTGGCGGCCACGCTCGAGGTCGCGGCCGCGCCGTGGGCACCGGCGCACCGGCTGGTGCGCATCGGCCTCAAGGCGCGCGAAGCCGCGGCCGGTGGCACGTCCGAGACGGTGGCGAAGGACGTGAAGGTGCAGGTGGAGTTTAACCCGGCGAAGGTGCAATCGTATCGATTGATCGGATACGAAGGACGGACCTTGAAGAAAGAGGCTTTCAGCAAGGACACCCTCGCCGCCGGCGACCTGGAGGCGGGGCATGCGGTGACGGCGCTCTATGAGATCGTGCCGGTGGGAGTGGAGCCACCGCCGGGTGGCGAGGCGCTGAAACACGGCAAAGTTGAGAGCCAATCCGCCTTCGCCAAGGCTTCCTCCTCCGCTAAAGCTACGGCGGACAAGACGGCGGACAAGGAGTCGAGAGTCGAGGGGGCAGGCAGCAAGGAATTACTGACCGTGACGGTGCGCTATACGCCGATCGAGGGCGGGGCGGGGCGGCAGCTGGAGTTTCCGCTGACGGATCGCGGCGCGACTTTCGCGGAGGCGAGCATGGACTTCAAATTTGCCGCGGCCGTGGCGGGTTTTGGCCTGATCCTGCGCGATTCACCGCTCAAGGGCGACGCCACGCTGGCCGCAGTGGAGCAATGGGCCGGGCAGGGACTGGGCCCGGATGTGGGTGGTTATCGCGCGGAATTCATCGGGCTCGTGCACCAGGCGGAGAAATTGAAGGAGTGAACGCAGCCCAATGACGAATGACGAATTAAGAATGGACGTCTTCGAGGCGCCTTTCATTCGCCATTCCACATTCGGATTTCGTCATTCGCGGTGGTTACGCCACCGCGGCGGCCGGGGCGCGGGCGAGGCAGGCCGCGAGTTCGGCGGGGCGCACGGGCTTGCTGATGTAGTCGTCCATGCCCGCGGCAAGGCAGATCTCGCGGTCGCCCTGCATGGCGTTGGCGGTCATGGCGACGATGTGCAGCGGGGTGAATTTTTCGCCGCGGTCGCGCCGCTCGTTTTCACGCGTGCGCAACCGGCGGGTGGCTTCGTAGCCGTCGAGTTCCGGCATGTGGCAGTCCATGAAGATGACGTCGTAGTGCACGATTTCTGTGGCGGAGAGAACTTCGAGGCCGTTGGCGGCGACGTCGGCGCGATGGCCGAGGCGTTCGAGTTGGAGCAGGGCGACGCGCTGGTTGACGACGTTGTCCTCGGCCACGAGGAGGCGGAGTTTGCCGGAGGCAACGACGGGTGGCGTGCCGGGACGCCGGGCGTGCACCGGGGTGGGGGCCCGGTCGGCGAGGACGTTGACCAGCGCATCGTGAAGCTGGCTTTGCTTCACGGGTTTCATGAGGGTGAGGGCAATGCCGGCCTCGGCGAGCTCAGCGGGCGGAATGGTGCGGCCCATCGAGGAGAGGATGAGTATTTTTATGTCGGCGAGCGCAGGGTCGGCATGGATGTGGTGCGCCAGGGTAAGTCCGTCCATGTTTGGCATCTGCATGTCGAGCAGGGCGGCGTCGAAGGAAGCGCCGGCGGCGGCACGAAGTTTTTCCAGCGCTTCCTGGCCGGAAGAGGCGGAAGCGTGCTTGACGTGCCAGTTGGAGAGCTGGCGCTCAAAAATTTCGCGGTTGGTGGCGTTGTCATCCACGATGAGGACGCGGCTGCCGGCGATCTCGGCGCGCCGGTGGACGACCTTGGCGGTCTCGGGCTGGAGGGCGATTTGCGTGGTGAACCAGAAGGTGGAACCGTGGCCGGGGTTACTTTCAACGCCGATCTCGCCGTGCATGAGGTTGACCAGCTGCCGGCAGATGGCGAGGCCGAGGCCGGTGCCGCCGTATTTGCGCGTCGTGGAGCCGTCGGCCTGCATGAATGGCTGAAATAACTTTGCCTGCGCTTCCGGTGGGATGCCGATCCCGGTGTCGGTGATGGCGAAGCGCAGCGTGGCGACGCGGCCGGCCTCGGCCACCTTGGAGACACGCACGACGACTTCGCCCTTTTCGGTAAACTTGATGGCGTTGTTGACGAGGTTGAGCAGAATCTGGCGCAGGCGGCCGGGGTCGCCGCAGAGTTGGGTGGGGGCGTTTTCCTCGATGAGGTAAGCGAGTTCGAGGCCCTGGCCGTAGGCCTTTTCGGCGAGCAGTTCGAGGGTGCCTTCGACGGGGTCGTGCAGGTCGAAGTTGATGGTCTCGATCATGAGCTGGCCGGCCTCGATCTTGGAAAAATCGAGGATGTCATTGATGACGGTGAGCAAGGCCTCGCTGCTGGTGCGCACGGTGTCGGTGAAGCTGCGCTGGTCGGTGGTGAGGTCGGTGTCGAGGAGCAGGCCGGTCATGCCGATGATGGCATTGAGGGGCGTGCGGATCTCGTGCGACATGTTGGCGAGGAACTCGGATTTAAGGCGCACGGATTCCTGTGCGGCCGCGGCGGCATCGCGCAGGGCCTGGTCGGCTTTTTTCCGGTCGGAGATGTTGCTGGCCACGCCAAAGTAGCCGGTGATGTGGCCGCGCTTGTTGCGCAGGGCCGTGACGGAAAGCCAGACGGGAAAACGCGACCCGTCCCTGCGAACATAGCTCCACTCGCGCTCGTCCGCGGGACTGAGGCTGGCGCGGACTTTTTCCACGAACACATCGAAGCCGGGCTTGATTTTCAGGCCGAGCGCGGTGGAGAGCTCGCGGGCGTAGGCTTCGATTTCGGCGGGATCATGCAAACAGACGAGCGTTTTGAGGCCGATCAGTTCATCGGCGCGCCAGCCCAGCCAGCGTTCGGCCGTCGGGTTGAAGGAACGAATGATGCCGGCGGAATTGGTGGAGATGACGGCGACATTGGCATTTTGGAGGATGCCGGTCTGTAGGGCGGTTATTTCATGGAGGTGTGTCTCGGCGCGGCGATGAGCGGAGAAAAGCCAGCCGACAACCACGACCAACCCGAAGCTGATCGCGCTAATGACCAGCAAGCTGGTGCGCTGGCTGGTGGCCTCCAAATTATAAAGCGCGATGCACGTGCTCAAGAGAGCCAGTCCGACCACCAGGAAAAAAACGAAGGTGGAAACAGGAAGCTTCTTGGGAGTGGACATCAGGGAAAAGCAGGCGACACAGGGTTGAGTTTAAGCTTTCGCAGGGCAATGCAAGTTTTGGCCGGACGGTTCGCTTTAACCGGCAGCCAGATGGTCGAGCGCGAAGACGCGCACGGGGGCGGAGCGGCCTTTGACCGTGATTTCACCGAGGTCGCGGGTCGCGTAACGATCGTGGGCGGCGCGCAGCGTGGACTCGCTCACGAGCAGGTCGGCGCCAAGGTCGCGCGTGGCGGATTCGATGCGCTTGGCGAGGTTCACGCCGTCGCCGATGACGGTGTAATTAAGGCGCGCGGCGGTGCCGATGTTGCCCGCGATGACGTGGGCGGTGTTGAGGCCGATGCTGCAGGCGATGGCGGGCTGGCCGTTGGCGGCGAGCTCGAGGTTGAGCGCGGCGAGCGCCTGGCGCATGCCGAGCGCGGCGCGCAGCGCCTGGTCGGCGGCGTCGGGCAGCGGTTGGGGTGTGCCGAAGAGCGCCATGATTTCGTCGCCGACAAATTTGTCCACGATGCCGCCGCGCTTTTCTATTTCCGGCACCAGGCGTTCGAAGCAGCGATTGAGGAGGCGGAGTAACTGGTCGGGGGTGAGCCGCTCGGAAAGCGTGGTGAAGCCGCGCAAGTCGGCGAAAAGGATGGTGACCTCGCGCAGCACGCCGCCGAGCTCGCCGTGGTGGCGCATCTCGGCCGCGACTTGCGGGGACAGGCCTTTGTTCACGAGGTCGCGGTCGAGCTCGGCTTCGGCCAGGCGGTCGCTCATGCGGTTGAGCGCCGTGGCGAGTTGGCCGAGTTCATCGCCGCGGTCGAGTTGGATTTTGGTTTTGTAGTCGGGCCGAGCGATGACTTCGGTGTGCGCGGCGAGCCGGCGCACGGGCTCGCTGACGTCGCGAGCGACGCGAATGCCAAGGAGCGCGCCCACGGCGAGGAAAAGTAGTCCGATTTCCAGCAACTTTTTTTGCAATTCGCGCGTCGGCGCGAGCTTCTCGTCCAGGGAATAGGCGAGAACCATGGTGGTATGTGAGCCGTCAATGCCTTCAATCGCCGACTGCTGCGTGAAATAAGGCACGCCGAGGATTTCGCGTTGCCGGGTCATTTCGCTTTCCGGTGTTTGGTCGTGGCCGAACTGGACGAGCAACGCGGGCTTGGTCTCCGGGGGCAGGGTGGTGATGACGAAGTTATGGGGGCCGTTGATGAACGCGACATCGACCCGGCTGAGCTGTTTCAGATCCTGCGCGACCTTCTGGTCGATGCGGTTGGCGAGGCCGAACCAGTCGACGTGGTCCACGGAAATCGGCACCACGACGAGGGCATAGAGTTTGTCGCCGAAGTAGGCGTGGCCGCTGGCGTACTCTAGCCCATTGGCATCGGCTTGTTGGATGAGGGGTTGGTAGGGCGAAGGGGCGCCGGGTGGGATGCTGTTGCGCAGATCGACGAGGGTTTTGCCGTCGTCATCAACAAGTGCCATGGTGTTGGCGTGGCAGCGCACCACGGCGCTTTCCAAGGCGGAACGCAAAGTTTCGGGGTCAGTAGTTTTGAGAAACATCTGCCTAAATTCCCAAGCCGCCGATACAATCCGGGCATTTTGGCTGCGCGCCTGCAGTTCGTCGTCAAAACGGCGCTGGAAAATCTGTGCGGCATGATCGAAGTCGCCGCGAATTTCCTGCACCGCCTTGGCCTGACTGGTTTGACGTACGACGAGGATAAATACCCCAAGGCTCGCGCCGAGGCCGAGCAGGAGCACGCAGAGCAACTGGCTGCGAAAATGACGGAACCGCGGCATGGCTTCGAAGTGAGTCCTTAGTAAGGATTGTCCTCGTCGTTGTCAGGCGGGCGGGGGATGCGGTGGTCGGGCTTGAGGACCAAGGTGAAGGCGAGCGAGGTCGGTGTCGGGTTGACGACGGTGATTTCCTCGGTGAGCGGCTGGGCGAGGCGCGGTTGCCAGATCTCGAGATGGTAATGGCCGGCTGGCACGGACAAGGTGGCGGCGCCGTTGGGGCCGGTTTTCACAAAATGCGGCGTGGGCAGGACGACGATGTAGGCGATCATCCAATCGTGGATGTTGCAGCTGATCGTAACGACACCAGGTTGGTCAAATAATATGCCCCCTTTGTCTTCGCCGGAGTAAAGGGGCAGCTCGAATTTCTTCGCTTTCGATAGCGAATAAACGTGGTGTTGCACTTTGTCGCGATTGGGAAAGTGGATCGTGGTGCCAACCTGGATCGCGGTAACGTAAGGGATGAACTCCTTGTCTTGCTGGCTGATTTCAGCGGTGGTGCCGGCGGGCGCGATGGCGGGCTCAGGTGCGTCGAGCCGCTGGAGGGAGACGACCGCATCGGCGACGGGCGCACCGTTTTGGTCGGTGAGTTTGCAGGCGACGTCGTCGGCGGAGAGGCGCAACGCCGCGGTGAGCAGGATGGCGAGACAGGGAAAGCGCATCACGCGCTCAAAATTGGCGGGGAAAGGCGGGCGAGACAAGAGGGTTCATATAACATCCCGAGACGCGCCCGGACTCAGAAATGTGGGAGGGGCTTTATGCCCCGACGAGAGGTGTGCTATGTTCAAGTCGCGGCGTAAAGCCGCTCCCACATCGATTCCATTCTCTACAAACCAACCCACGGCTTCAAACCAAGCGGAATTTTCCTCGGTTTTTGAATCTTGTTACTTCCAACTTGATACCTCCCACTTCATCTGTGCCACGTAATATCGTCACGTTTCATTTTAACCTGCGCGACCCGCAGGGCCGCCTGCTCGACACGTCGAGCGGGGGCGAGCCGGTGATTTACCTCGAAGGCGCGGGTCAGATTATCGACGGGCTGGACGAGCAATTGCGTGGTGAGCCGGCCGGGACCAAAAAAACCGTGGGCGTAACCGCGGCCAAGGCCTATGGCCTGCGCGATGACACGCTGGTGCAGAAAGTGCCGCGCCGGCAGTTGCCGGTCGAGGGTGAGCTGCGTGCGGGCGACCAGTTTCGGGCGGGCGATGACGATCTGGCCCCGGTGGTGACGGTCGCGGCGGTCGAGGGCGACGAGGTGCTGCTCGATGCCAACCATCCGCTGGCCGGTGTGGATTTGACGTTCGAGGTTGAAATCATCGCCGTACGGCCGGCCACGGCGGACGAGCTGCGCCACGGCCACGCGCATGGGGCCAACGGGCAGGACGGGTGTCACTAGGCTTGGATGAATCTGAATTTCGGAAGCCCACGGGTTTTTATCTTTTCGATCCAGCGGCTGGTTGCCTCATCATCTTCCGGGCTGATTCCAGGTTGTTGCGCGCGTCCGTAAAATAAGGATTGAGCTGCAGTGCCAGCTCGAATTGCTCGATGGCTTCCGGCAGCCGGCCCAATTGGGCCAGAATGGATCCCAAATTATTGTGGGCCTCGGCGTCACCCGGGGTGATCCGCACGGCGGCTTGAAATTGCGCCATGGCGTCGGGCAGTTGTCCCGGCATCTGGCGAAAAGCCACGCCAAGGTTGTAGTGTGCACTCTCGTCATCTGGATCGATTCGCGCGGCGGCCTGGAACTGGGCGATGGCCTCGGGCAGTTGTCCCGGCATGTTTATCAAGACTGTGCCAAGGTTGTTGTGCGTCTCCGCCGAATCCGGGTCGATCTGCAGGGCGGTTTGGAACTGGGCGATGGCCTCGGACCGTCGGTCGGGATTGTATAACAGGGCGCAACCCAGGTAATCGTGCGCCTGGGCATAATCGGGCTTTATGCGCAGGGCCTGCTCAAAATTGGCGACAGCTTCTTGTGGCCGGCCCAGGGCAACGTGATCGACCCCGGCGCGAAATTGTTCTTCAGCGTAACGCAGGGTGGTAACCAACAGGCTGACCCCGGCGGAAAAAAACAGGATGGTGATCCAGGCCCAGCGCGCCACGCCACGCCATCGTGGTTTTGCCGCCGAGACGTGCTCCAAACCAAGCACCCCGCATACGGCCAGTAACATCAGCACCGGCACAAAATCCACCTGATAACGTAAATCGGCATAAGTATAGAGGCAGATGGTCAGCGCAAAAATACCAAAAAGCACGGCCAGCGCCACGATGAACAAACGCAAAGCGGAAGATTCGCCCGGCGCCCGTCCCCGCCAGGCCAGCGGCGCGGCCGCTGCCATCCACACCATAGGGAGGTTGGTCAGGACGCCGAACGGATTGGCCACGCCCAACTGGCCGGCCGGAACCGGCGGCACCTTGATGTCGTTCACAAAGGGAAAAGAGCCGCGCCAGTGCAGCGGCTGCAAAAAATAGATCCGAAAATTAAACCAGAGATATTTCAGGCTGAACATATGCGGCAGCCCACGCTCCTTTACTGCGGCCAGCGCGTACGACATGCCGAAATCAAACGGGCTGTCGAAACGCAGGTAATTATAGAACATCAGCCCGGATCCAATGAGTGCAATCGGAACCACCGCGGCGGCGAGGAGGCGGGCGGCGTCAGCCCATCGCGGCCGGTCGCGTTCGGGTGCGGAGCTCCAGGCGTGGACGACCGGCACCAGCAGGATGACCGCGCCAAACAGAACGTTCGGCCGCGCGCCCACGGCCAGCCCGTAAGCGAGGCTGGCTGCTGCCAGCCACCAGCACCGCCGGGCCGGATCATGCAAGGCGCGCCAGATGCCCACCAGCGCCAGCATCACCATGGCATAGGCACAACTGATCGCCACTTCGTACACATCCGGCCGCTGCAACATCGCCGGCACACAGTTCGCCAGGCCCAGCGCGAGCGCACCAACCGCCACCACCGCCCCGGGAACTTCCTGAAAATATCGCCGTCGAAGCGCACAGAGCAACGCCACGCTGGCGAGAAAGCCAATCGAGCAAAAGATCGCCACCGCCTGCTTATGAAATAAATAGTGCCCGGTCAGCGCGGCATAAGGCCAGAAAAGGACCAGCGCCGGGGTGACTCCATAATAGAGGTAGATTTTGCCATTGTAATAACTCAGGTCGTGCAAGTGGGCTCCCTCCCGAAAAGCCGTGTTCGTTGCCGGATCATAAGGATCGGCCAATTGCGCCAGTCCGGGCGGAGCCTCCTGTTTCAGGTTAAGCTGACCGCTGCGAAAACCCTGCACCAGCAGGTTGTAATAGGCATCGGCTGGATCGCTGATGTCATACATTTGCCGCACCGCCGGACGGGCGGTCCACGCATAAAAGGCCAGGATGAACACGCCAACGGCACCCAGGAGAACGCGTGAACCAATTCGGCCAATCTTGGTTCCCGAGGGATCAAAAGATTGAGGCATGCGGCTTAAGAAAGTTGGGTTTCAACGATGGCCATCATCCCGGCGGTTGCCACCCTTTCTTTTTTTTGAAAAAGAGAAATTTCTCTTTTGCGTTCCGGTCGATCTTGGCGTGAGAACTATGACCCCATGAAAATCCTTGGCATCGACATCGGCGGCTCGGCGATCAAAGGCGCGCCGGTCGAAACGCAAACGGGGCTTTTGCTGGCCGAACGCCATCGCATTGAGACGCCCGAGCCCGTCACGCCGGCCAGGATGGCGAAACTGGTGGCCGAGATTGCCGGGCATTTTCACTGGCGCGGGCCGATCGGGATCGGGTTCCCTGGTGTTGTCCAGGGACCGCGGATCCTGACCTCGGCTAATATGCACAAGGGCTTCATCGGGCTCGACGGCGGGAAACTTTTTTCCAAGGCCACGGGTTGCCGCGTGGCGCTGATCAACGACGCGGCGGCGGCCGGCCTGGCGGAAATGACGTTTGGCGCGGGGCGCAAGTTTGGCGGCAAGGCGCTGCTCCTCACCCTGGGCACGGGCGTGGGCTCGGTGCTGTTTCATCACGGGGCGATTTTTCCCTGTGAGCTGGGTCACTTGCCCTACAAGGGTAAGGATGCGGAAAAGCTTGTCGCCGCCTCGGTGCGCAAAAAGAAAGATCTCACCTGGGGCGAGTGGAGCCGCGAACTGAATGGTTATCTATCCCTGCTGGAAAACGTTCTCTGGCCGGAACTCATCATCATCGGCGGCGGGGTGAGCGCGAAGCACGAGAAATTTTTCCACTATCTCAAGCTGCGTACCAAGATCGTGCCGGCGGAATTTCTCAACCAGGCGGGCATCGTGGGCGCGGCGTTGTGGGCCGCGCAGGCTGCAAAGCAGCCTGGAACATCCAACATTCAACATCCAAGTAGGATGTCTTTTCCTTAGACCATCTTCGATTTAATTGGTCACATCGGCATGCCTTTGCGACCAATCCTTTATTTTGTCATTCCGAGCCGTGCGAGGAATCTCTGTTGTTCTTGTCGATTTCAATTTCGGAGATTCCTCGCACGGCTCGGAATGACAATTTGCTCATCATGGGTCTGTCTAAACTGAAAAAGCTCTAGCAGTCTGTGTCCTCCTGCTTTCCCTTGGGCGTTGAATGTTGAATGTTGAGAGTTGAACGTTGAATGTTCGAAGTCACCCCCGCCGGATTTCCGAGCCTTGGAAACGAATTTGCAGGCGGAAGACTTTCTTCACGCGGCATTGGATGAGGCCGGTGGAGAGGTCGACTTTCTCGGGGACTTCGATGCGATGCAGGTCGACGATGGCGTGGTAGCCGCGCTCGGAAAAGACGTCGATCAGCATGGCGAGAGCCAGCGGGTCATCGAGCAGGAGATCCTCGGTGTTGACGAGCGCGAGGCCGGAAATGGCGTGGCGCAGCACGATCGGCATGAGCTTCTTGTCGATGAAGGTGACGACGCTTTGGAAAAGCTCCGTGCGCTCCAGTTCGTAGGCATCCAGGCGCCTGACCAGTTCCTGCCGCGCATGGATGACGATTTCGCTGGCCACGGGCACCACGCGCAGGCGGTCGTGCGTCTGCGGGTCGAGCTCGAGGGTGCTTTGGTACTGTGATTCCTGCAGGATGTTTTGCTCAACTTCCTCGATCGAGCCCTGTGCGTTGATGAAGTGGTAGTGGAAAATCTCCTTCAGCGATTGGAGCGCTCCCCAGGTTTCCTCCTTGAAAACGCGGTAGCGGCGGCGCGCGAGTTCCTCGTCGTAATCGGTCACGCGCTCTTCCAGCAGTTCGCCCATGCCGCTGCGGCGGACTTCCTCGTTGTGGGCGCGCACGGCCCGGCCGCGGTTGAGCTGGCGGGCGATGCTGGTTTTTTCATCCACGAAAAGCACCATGATGTGCACGGTGGGCTGGCGGAAATGAATGCCCACCGGCGTGCGGTAAAATTCGTGGCGGAGCTGGTGCATGTGGTCGATGAGCAGCTTGAGGCATTCAACCTGGACTTTCGTGCGCGGAAAGCCGTCGAGGATGACGCCGTCGCGAAACTCCGGGCGCAGCAGGCGGCGCAAAAGCAGGCCGACGACTTCGCGGTCGCCGACCATGCCGCCGGCATCTTTGATGCGTTTCGCTTCGGGCGTGTCGAGCAGGGCGCTGATGACAATGGGCGGGCAGGTGAGGCCGCGGGCGCGGGCGATGAAAGCGGTGTTGGTGCCCTTGCCGGCGCCGGGCGCGCCGCCGAGCAGGATGATTTCCTTGGGGAAGCGCAGGTTTTCCCGGCCGACATCGGCCTCGAGATCCTGCCAGACCGACTCAAAAATGAGTTGGGCGTCCTTGATTTCAAGGTCGGGCAAGCGGGCGCTGTGGCCTGGCGTGGGCGCAGGCGCGGCTGGCTTGGTGGGGGTGGGTGGTATCATGGCGCGTTGGGGGTAGGACGGCCAATATGACGGATTTCCCGGGGGATTCGATAAAAGAAATCAGGGTGTGTACCTATGGCGTCTTGTTTGGCGGTGCGAGCCTCAGGCCATAATAGTGTTGGCCAACCTCAGTGCCGTCGAAGTCAGCGACATCGGGAAGGAAACCCCAGCGCGCAAATCCCGCTCGTTCGAGGAGCTGCTGGCTCGCAAAATTGTGCTCAAGCACGATGGCAAACAAGGTCTTGGTGCCGAGGGAGCGCGCCAAACTTTTCGCATGCTGCACGAGAGCCAATCCCACTCCCTGTCGGTGAAAGCGTGTGGCCACAAAATAACTCACTTCTTCCGTGTAGCGAAGAGCCATGCGCCCCTTCCGATAGGGGCTCAATGAACACCAGCCGCGCAATTCACCTTTTTCGATCTCAACCATGATTGGATATTGCTGCGGGGTGTGTTCGGCAAACCACGGCAGGCGTTCCTGAACCGTGACCGGCAAGGTTTCGCCCGTACAGCGGGTGGCAATCGCTTCATTGTAGATCGCAACGATTGACGGCAAATCACTCTCTTCGGCGATTCGGATCATAAGCGGGCTTTTCTTTCATTCGCCGTCTTCGACATCAACAATCATTACAACTCGAGCAGCGTGGTCTGGCCAGTAGCTGAAAATGAAATCGTCCACGAGCACGTGGCAAATCTCCCGACCATCGTCATCCGCACTGCGAAAATCTGGAACAAGAAATGGATCGCCAGCCAATTCCAGTGCGCGATCCAAGAGTTTTCGTTGCCGGCGGCGAGACAGAGAGGCGAAAAATACGACCGCTGAATCCGAAAAGACCGGTCGGTAGCGCATCTCATTTCTGGCCGATTCGCGCGCGCAGCTCCTCGACCGTGGTGAACTTCCCCGCCTGCATGTGGCGGATCTTTTTCGCGGTGGCCCGCTTCCAGGCAGGTGTCTCACGCTTCAGGTGAAGCAGATACAACTGAAGCTCCTGACGCTCACGCTGTGAGAGGCGCGAAATACCCTGCTTAAGCTCAAGGATGCTCATCAGCTTAATTTGGCGTTGGTATGCGCCGCGGTCAAGTGGCGCTTTCTTACGGCCGGGTCGCCGCCCCGGCTACAATGACCGATGACGCGAGGATCGCGCCGGGCTACTTATTATCCGGCGCGGCGAGCTTGTTGATGATGGGCGCGAGGCGGCTCAGGCCGAGGCTGGGCGGCGGAGTGGAATCGATGAGGGCCAGGAATTTTTCGCGGCGCTCGAGCAGCAGTTGGCGCACGGCGGTTTTTTGCCGGTCGTCGAGCTGCAGTTCGGTGGTCAGATGGTCGAGGGTGAGCGGCACGACAATGGCCGGGGTCATGCCCTCGATGGGCTCGGCAAAAACGGGAAGCTTGAGCACGCTGCCGCCCGAGGGCAGGGACTCGACAATGGGCAGTGAGGACTTGGCGCGCTCGGCCTGGCGTTCCAGGTAGTGTTTGTGCATCTTTTCAAATTTCTCGTGCTGGGCGGGCGTGAGCAGGGCGTCAATTTTCTGATGGAGATCGTGGTTGATCGCGTCGAGTTTCTGGCGGAAGGCGTCGATGTCGGGCTTGATCCGCTCGATCTCGGCGTTGATCTGCGCAATGGTGGAAGCGTCGTTGAGCGGCAGCCGGACATCCATATTGCGGTCCCTGACTTCACCCAGCAGGCTGACGGGCGGTGCGAGCAGGGGACAGTGTTGCTGCGTCCAGACACTCGCCCCAAAGCCGGCGGCAAAAACGAGAACGGTGAGTGCGGCGATGAGGAGGCGCAGTTTCATGGGACGGCGGCATACGAGTCGGATTGGGCGGAAATCTGCCGCCAGTCCGCCAGTGCGACCTGATTGACCATTTGGGTGTTGTGGATGTGAACGAGCACGACGAAGAGAAGACAAGCGGCGGCGGTGCAGGCGGCGACAAAAAAACGGTCGGCGGCGTCGCGGACGGAAAAGGTTTGCAGGCGCAGGGTGCGGAGCACGCGGTCGGCGAAATCGGGTGGCAATTGGGCGGCGGCGCGGGTGCGGAGCGCGGACCAGGCTTCGGAAAAATCAGGTGTCGTGTTCATAAATGGAGCGGAGTTGTTCGCGGGCGCGGTGCAGGCGGGCTTTGATGGCGGAAACGGTGGTGTGGGTGATGGCGGCCATTTCGGTCTGGCTGCGGCCCTCCTGCGCGAGCGCGATGAGCACGCGATCCTTGGGTTTTAATTGTTGCAGGGCGTGGCGGAGGGCATCCAGTTCGGCCGAGTCGACGGGGACGTTGGTTTCGGCGATGGTTTCTTCGTGTTCAGTTTCGATGGGCGTGAAAAAGCGGCGCCACTTCTCGCGGCGCAGGTGGTCGATGCAGCTGTTACGGGCCAGGCGGAAAAGCCAGGCCTCGAAGCGCTCAGGATCATCGAGCCGGCCGAGGGAACGAAACATTTTGATGAAAATGATCTGGGTGAGATCCTCCACCGAGTCGCTGCGCCCCGTGATCGCATAGGCAAAGCCGGCCATCCGTTGTTGGTAGCGGCCAATGAGTTCGCGCTGGGCGGTATCGCGGCCTCGTTGCGCCTCACGCACGAGATCGGCCAATGCCGTCGAGTCGGTGATGTCCATACTTTATGCATTGCTTGTGACCGGCTTGACGCGATTTGTCGCGTGAAAGTTGCGGAAAATCGGCAAAAATCCAGGCCGGCCGCATGGCATGCAAAGTGCCGTGCCCGCGGTGGGCGGCGGCTGCAAGTTGCAAGGAGCCAGGCCGGTCGAAAATCCTCATGATCGATCATAAGACATTACAGAAAAGAGGCTAGCAACGGATGCGGCCAGGTTGGCATGACTTGGGCAGTAGCCAAGGGAGAACTCCTTCCATGATTACCTGGGCCATCACACTTTTTCTCCTCGCGGTGGTTTTCAGCGTGGTGGGATTTTTCGGAACTGACCCGGGGTTTGTGGGTCAGTCGGCATGTATTCTGGCCGGCTGCTTTTTTATCTTTGCGCTGATAATTTTATTCCGAAACCACAAACATCACCGAATCCATTGAGTGCGAGTCCTTTTTTGCAGGGCAATATTTTTTGAATTCCCGGGGCGAGAGCTTCGGGATTGTTAGTTGAAGCTGGACCTGGCGGGGCTGCCTTAGGTGGCCCCGCCTCGGCTTTTCTAGTTGGCCTGCATCGAACAAAGGTTAGCTTAGACGAACATTATGCGTGTCCTCATCGTCGATGACGAACTGGGTATCCGCAAAACCACTGCCATCGCTGTTGAAACGATGGGCTATGAGGTGGTGAGCGTACCAAGCGGTGTTCGTGCGTTGAAAACGCTCGAGACGGAGTCGTTCGACGTGTCCTTTCTGGACCTTAATCTCGGTGGCGAGGACGGCCTTGAGGTGCTTGACAAGCTGCTCAAGGCCGCGCCCGACATGGCGGTCGTGATGTTCACGGCCTACGCCACCATCAGCGCGGCGGTCGAGGCGATGCGCAAAGGCGCGTTCGATTTCATCCCCAAGCCCTTCACGCCCGAACAGATTCGCCAGGTGCTCGGAAAAATCGCCAAGACCCGCTCGCTCGAGCGGCGGGTGAAGCAGCTCGAGACCCAACTGGCCGACGAATCGCCCGAGATCGACCTTAGCTCCGCGGAAATCGCGCTGCAGAAGACGCTTTCCATCGCTTTCAAGGCGGCGGAAACACCCGCCACCATTCTCATCCTCGGCCCGAGCGGCACGGGCAAAAGCGTGCTCGCGCGCGAAATCCACCGCCGCGGCGCGCAGCGCGAAGCGCCCTTTGTCACGGTCAACTGTCCTTCGCTCTCGCGCGAGTTGCTCGAAAGCGAACTCTTCGGCCACGTCAAAGGTTCGTTCACCGGCGCCGTCGTCGACACCCTCGGGAAAGTCGCCGCCGCCGAGGGCGGCACGCTCTTCCTCGATGAAATCGGCGAAATGCCGCTGGAGATCCAACCCAAGCTGCTGCGTCTCTTGCAGGAACGCGAATACGAGCGCGTCGGTGAAGCGAAACCCCGCAAGGCCACCGTGCGCGTCATTGCCGCCACCAACCGCAACCTGGCCGAGGAAGTCAAAGCCGCCCGTTTCCGCGAAGATCTTTTCTATCGCCTCAATGTCATCAACGTGGCGTTGCCCGGCCTCAAGGATCGTCCGGCCGATTTGTCGCGGCTGACCGACAATTACCTGAAGTTTTTTGCCGGCCGCATGGGTCGGAAAACCACCGGCTTCTCGCCACAAGTGCGCGACGCCTTCGCCGCCTACGGCTGGCCCGGCAACCTGCGCGAGCTGCGCAACGTCGTCGAGCGGGCGGTCATCCTCGCGGGCGGCCCCACGATCGAGCTGGCCGATCTGCCGGATAATTTCATGCGCACCTCGCCCGAGTCCGCCCTCGCCGTCGGGGCGCGCGTGACGATCAGCGAGCTGGAAGCCGCGCATGTGCGGCGCGTCATCGGCCTGGCCAAAAATCTCGACGAGGCCGCGCGCATCCTCGGCATCGACCCGGCCACCCTTTATCGCAAACGACAAAAACTCGGGTTGATGTGATGCTCCATGCTTCGCCCGCGCCTTAACCTCAGCACCCGCCTCTACCTCGGCCTGCTGCCACTCCTGCTGCTTTCCATCGCGGTCGGCCTGTGCGCGATTTACACCTGCAACGAACTCGCGCACGCCATCGAGCACGAGCTGTTTCCCAGCTATGACGCGCTGCGCGCCTGCAACGACATGCGCGAGGCCGCCACCCTCATGGACAGCGCCCTCGCCACCGCCCAGCGCGGCGACGCCCTGGCCGCCCGCGCCGCCTACGCCAGGCAGCGCGAGCGTTTTGAAAAGTCCTTCCATGAACAGGAGCTCGCTTCGGCCGGCACCTCGCGCGTCCCCCTGATCCAGAAACTCGACGTGGCCTACGGCAAATTTGCCGCGCAGGGCAACAAGCTCCTGACCGAAGGCACGTTCTCGCCGCTCGCCAGCTATCAAGAAACCGAATCCGCCCTCAATGCCACGCTGGATGCCCTGACCGCAATCACCCAGCGCGATTTCGACGAGCTTAAGCGGGCCGAGCAACAGGCCACGCACCTCGCGCAGCTCAGCAACGATTTTCTCATCGCGGCCATGGTCGCGGCGATTCTGCTTTCGGTGTTTTTATCCTATCGTCTTTCTCGCTCGTTCCTGCGTCCCATCCAGGCGCTCAAGGATTCCGCGGTCGCGCTCGGCGAAGGCCGGCTCGACCACGATGTGCCGGTGGGCTCCGATGACGAGCTCGGGGAACTGGCCGGCGCCTTCAATGCCATGGTGGCCAAGCTTCGCATCTACCGCCAGGCCACCACGGAAAAAATGCTCCTCACGCAGCGCACGATGGAAGCCACGCTCACCTCCGTGCCCGATCCGGTTTTCATCGTCTCGGGCACGGGCGGGCACGAACTGCGCAATCCCGCGGCGGAAGCGCTGGCCCGCTCGCCCGATTTTGTGTCCGGCTTTCCGGCCACGCTGGCCGAGCCACTCCAGCGCGTGCTCGCCACCGGCATCCATTACCTGCCCACGGGCTACGAACACACCGTGATGCTTCGCGTGGGCCGCGAGACCAGGCATTTCCTTCCGCGCATCCTCGCCATCGGCGACGCCCTGACCGGTTTTGGCGGCGCGGCGCTGCTGCTGCACGATGTCACCAAGTTTCGCCTGCTCGACGATGCCAAAAGCAACCTCGTCGGCACGGTCAGCCACGAGTTGAAAACACCGCTGACCAGCCTGCGCCTGGCCATCTATCTCCTGCTCGAGAAAAATGAAAACCTTGGCGAGCTCACCGACGCGCAGCGCGGGCTGGTCGAGACCGCGCGGGACGATTCCGACCGCCTGCTGCAAATCCTCAATGACCTGCTCGATCTCAATCGCCTC
Source organism: Opitutaceae bacterium (assembly GCA_035569995.1). Lineage (GTDB taxonomy): Bacteria > Verrucomicrobiota > Verrucomicrobiia > Opitutales > Opitutaceae > DASRHD01. The sequence goes on from DATMLS010000077.1 coordinate 41,969, forward strand.
GAAAGTGGCGTCGCGCAGCTTCACCTTGCCCACCGGCCGGTGGCGGCCCTGCTCGCCGACGCCGCCCGCGAGATGCGCGCCATCGTCGATGCCGCCGGCCAGGCGATTGAGGTGTGCGTCGCACCCAAGCTCGATTCCGTGGACGTCGATTCCGACCGCATTCGCCACGTGTTCATGAATCTTCTGGGCAATGCCTCGAAATATTCACCCACTGGCGGGGTCATCACCCTCTATGCCGATCCGGCTCCCGACAATTTTGTGCGCTTCGGCGTGCGCGATCGCGGTCCGGGCATCTCGGCGGAGAATTTGCCGTTTATCTTCGAGAAATTCTACCGCGTGTCCGGCCAGACCAAGAAAGGCGCCGGCTTGGGGCTCACCATTGCGCGCGAAATTGTCCTGACCCATGGCGGTTCCATCGCCTGCACCAGCCGCCCGAATGAGGGCAGCGATTTTTATTTCTTGTTGCCCAAGGACGCCGCATCATCACCCCGTGCCGCGATGTGAAAAATAACCCCCGCAAAATTCCATGAATAAAATTATCGCCCTGCTTCTCATCGTTGTCGGCGCCGGCCTGATCTGGCACGGCTTTCAAGTCCGCGATTCGCTCAAGGGCAAGGCCCAGCAAATCAGCTCTGACGTCCAAAAGAGCTGGAACGGTGAACCGGCGGTGACCGATGCCACCTGGTTTATGATCGGCGGCGGCGTGCTGGTCGTCGTCGGCGCCGCCGGGGTCGTGAAAAAATAACGGGCCGGCCGCGGCGATTTGGCCATCTTCAGTACATGAGTCCGCGCGTCCGAAAATGTGGGCGGGGTGCCCTCACCCCGCGATCGACCATGCTCAACTGACGCGGGTCGGCAGCGAGGCGAGGGTTTCGCGCAGGATGGAGAGGAACTGCTCGGCGCCCCGGCTTTGGTAACGCTGCAGATGGCGCAGCACGCCGATCTCGCGCTTGGGGGTTTGGCCGGAGAGATCCCGGTAGACGAGGGATTCCGCATCCTCGGGCGCGCGCGCCATCAGCGGGAGGATCGAGATGCCCGCGCCGAGTGCGACGAGGGCCTTGACCGTCGCGATTTGCGCGCAGCGGTGGCCAAGATGCGGCTCGAAATCGTTGTCGCCGCAGAAACGCTGGATTTGTTGCGCGAGGCTGCTGCCATCTCCGGGCAGGACGAAAATTTCATCGACCAGGTCCATCGGCGTGACGCGCGGCTTGGTGGCGAGCCGGTGGTTTTTGCCGACCACCAGCAACAGCGGTTCGCTGAACAGCGGTTCGATGTGCAGGCGCCGGTCGCTGACCGGCAGGGAAATGATCCCGAGATCGAGTTCGCCTTCCACGACCGACCGCACCAGGGGATTGCGAAAATTTTCCTGGGTCTGCACTTGCAGGTTGGGATGGGCCTCCCGGCAGCGGGTGAGCAGCCGGGGCAGCAGGTAAGGCGCAATGGTCGGCGTCGTCCCCACCGTGATGCGCCGCAGGGCATGTGGGTCATCGCGCAGTTCGCGCAGCGTGCCGTCCACCTCGGCAAGAATCCGCCGGGCGCGTTCCAGGAAGACCGCGCCCGTTTCCGTGGGCACCGCCCGCCGGCCCAGGCGGTGGAATAGCTTGTGGCCAAGCTCGCGCTCAAGCTTGATAACTTGCTGGCTTAAAGACGGCTGGCTTATGTGGTTACGCTCGGAGGCACGGGTGAAGCTGCCCGTTTCGGCCACGGCCACAAGGTAGCGGAGTTGGTGCAGTTCCATAGGTTAAAACTATGACAACGATAGTAACAAAGAATTTTAATAATAGCAAATCGGGACTATCATAACCTCGGCCGGATTTTCCGGCCATTAACATAAACCAGAAAACAAACATGAAACACACAACCCTCGTTGGGTTCCAACTCGCGGCGGTACTCGCCGGAGTGGCCTTGATGCTCGTAGGCATCGTGGCGCGTGCTCATGCCGATGCATTCATCGGCAGCGGCTCCGTGCTCGCGTTGCTGGCGCTCGTGGCCTCCGACTACCGTGGCGCGGGTTGGCGTCGGGCCTTGGGCAAATAACAGCCTAAGGAACGAACTGCGAGAGGCCGGGGCGCAAGCCCCGGCCTCTTTCATTTCTGCACTTTGTAATTAGTAGTTGGTAGTTAGTATTTCGTAATTGGCGTTCGGCATTCACTTCGATGTTGGCCGCGCCCTCCGAAGCCTTGGCGAAGGAGGGGCGTTCGGGGCCCACAGGGCCACGAGTGTCGCTCCCCAGCCGCCGCTGGTTTCATCGCCGAGGCGGAAACTGTGCACGAGGGGCGAGCGCTGCAGCAGCGCCTGCACGGTCTCGCGCAGCGCGCCGGTGCCTTTCCCGTGTACGAGGCGAACGGAAAAAATTCCGCGCGCCCGGCACTCGGCGAGATAGGCAGGAATCAATGTGCCAACGTCGCCGGGGCGAAAGGTGTGCAAGTCAAGCTCGCCCGTGATGGGCAGCGGGACGGGCGGTTCGTCGGCGGGCATGGTGTTTCCTCGTCCGAGCCTATCATTCTCGATCGATAGATAGAGAACGAGAACGATTAAGAGAATGAGTACGATTGTCTTTGCGGCCTTGGTGTAAAACCGATTTGTCAGTTTTCGCCGTGCTCGAAGTCGGCATGATCCGCTGGCGGCGTTTCGGGATGACCCTCGGGTGTGGCCAAATTCGGCAAAGGTGGATTCGTCGGGCCCTGGACGGGACTGGTTTTTCTCGCGGGCTTGGGCGGTTCCTCCATGGCGCGCTTAAACTCCTCCTCGATGCCGGCGGTGGCTTTTTTAAATTCGCGGATCGCCTTGCCGAGGCCGCGCGCAACCCCGGGCAATTTTTCCCCGCCAAAAAAAATCAGCACCACGACCATGATCACCAAAATTTCGGTGCCGCCAAAATCAAAAAGGCCGGCGAGATAGGGTGCAGGGCAGGTCATGGCAGTCAGAATGTTATCCGAAAAATAATTCCACCATGCACCCATTGGCAACCAATGTTGTCTCAAAAGCAGCTTTTATTGGTGGAGCGCGGCGTCCCGACGCGCTCTGCTTAATTCACCACGAAGGCACAAAGAACTCAAAGGGATTCGGCTTTGTGTCCTTCGTGCCTTTGTGGTGAAGGATTGATCGGGTCGTGCCTCACAGGGTTTAGAGCGCGTCGGGACGACGCGCTCCACCTTTAGTCCAGTATTACCCTCACTGCACGCGCACTTCGACGAGGAAGGTCTGCGTGCCGCCCGGCGGCACATGGTGCAGGCCGACCTTGTGCCCGGGGGCATTGGCCGGGCCCATCCACGGCTCGACGCAGTAGAATGGCGAGGCGTCGTCCGCCGTCCACGTCACGATGGGGGCATCGGGCGCGGGCACGCGGTCGACCCCGTGGCGGATGGTGATCCGGCTGGGGCCTTTTTTCTCCCCGAAGACGATTTCGTTGCTGCGCAGGCCAATGTGGGTGCAGTCGATCAGCTCGTTATTGGAAAAAGTTTCCTCGGCGGCGAGGCGCGGGCCGGGCCCGAGCTGCCCGTTGGTGAAATCCTGGCGGTAGGTTTTCGTCGACGGAATGCGGATGGAATAATCGCTGCGCGTCAGGCCTTCGCTCCATGGCAGCGTGAAATAGAAGTGGTGCCCCCCGCTCCACGGCAACGGCACCGTCCCGAGGTTTTTCAGGGTCAACTCGCAAAAAAGGGCGAGCGATTCGAAGCGGTAGGTCACGCTGAATTCATAGTCGAACGGATAGCACTCGCGCGCCTCCGCGCCGGGCACAAAGAACGCGGTGAAACCGCGCTCGCCGGCATGGGTGACCTTGAATTCGCCCTGCCGCGCGATGCCGTGGATCGGCATTGGCCGGCGCACGCCATCGGCGCCGCGCCAGAAAAAAATCTCGCCGTTGTCAAAGCAGCGGCCGTTGAAGGGAAATAAAATCGGGTTGCCGCCGCGCACGGTGTGGAACCCGTCGAGCGTGGCGAGCTCGGGCCAGTAGATCACGTCGCGCACGGAACCGTCGCCCAGGGCGATATTCCAGTTCATCAGCCGCGCGCCAAGTTCGGGCCGGGCCAGGAAGGTCGAGGAGCCGACCTGCCAGCGCGTCAGCTTGGTGCCAAGGTACGAAATTTTTTCCATGAACCTCCTAAAAAACACGACAAAGTGTGTTGGGCAAAGACTTTTGCAATGCGGGCACGAAAATTAATCCTTGGAAACAAACGCCGTCATTGTAATGCCCGCGGGCCGGTCGGCGCTTGCTAGTGACGGGGCGGGCCATTTGAATGTCATTTGCATGCCCGGGCCATTTTCCAGATTCTTCCTTGCGGTTTTCGCGGCCATGCTGATGGCCACGGGCGCGCGGGCTGGCGCCGCGGCGGATGCACCTGCGGCCGCGCCGGCGGCGAAAAAGGCCGTGGTGTTTGTCATTCCGGTGAAGGGCGAAATTGCCGACCCAATCCTCTATATTTTACGCCGCGGATTGAAGGATGCCATCGCCCAAAAAGCCGACCTCGTTGTGCTCGACATGGATACGCTGGGCGGATCGGCCGCCACGGCGCTCGACATCATGGACGCGCTCAACAAATACCCGGGAGCGACGGCGACTTATGTGAACGACAAGGCGATGTCGGCGGGCGCATTCGTCTCGGCGGCGACGCAGGACATCTGGTTTGCGCCCGGCGGAATCATGGGCGCCGCCGCGGCGGTGACGGCCACGGGTGACGACATCCCGGAAACGATGCGGTTGAAATTGACCAGTTTTTTGCGCGCCAAGACCCGCGCCGTCTCGGAGGGCCGGGGCTACCGCGGCGATGTGCTGGCGGCGATGATCGACAAGGACTTTGAACTGAAAATCGGCGACAAGACGATCAAACCCGCGGGCGGACTGCTTTCGCTCGATGCGGAGGAGGCCATCAAGACTTACGGCTCTCCGCCGCAGCCGTTGCTCGCCGCGGGTGTCGCCAAAGACCTCGATGACCTGCTCGCGAAAAAATTTGGTGCGGGCAATTACGTCGTGACGCAGCTGGAAGTCACCTGGTCGGAGCGGCTCGCCGTCTGGCTCAACGAATTCTCGGCCGTGCTCATCGGGCTGGGGCTGCTGGCGTTTTTCCTCGAGTTCAAGCTGCCGAGCCACGGCGCCTTTGCCTGCACCGGTGCGGCGTTGCTGGGCCTGGTTTTCCTCGGGCACTACGTGGCCGGGTTTTCCGGGCACGAACCAATCCTGGTGTTTGCCGTCGGATTTATTCTGGTGGCGCTGGAACTGGCTTTTTTTCACAGCGCGGGATTTCTCGGCCTGGTCGGCCTCCTGATGATGTTCGGGTCGCTGGTCTGGTCGATGGCCGACCTCTGGCCCAACCAACCGCTGACCTTTTCCGGCGGGGTGTTTCTCGTGCCGTTGCTCAATCTCAGTCTTGGCCTGGTGATCGCGGTGGTCGTGGCCGTGGCGATCGCGCGCTTCCTGCCGCGCGGCTTGTTTTTGGACCGACTGGTGGTCGGAGCAACGGTTGCTTCGTCACTGCAGGTGGCTGGCGGTGAGTTGGTGGGACGGCAC
>DATMLS010000078.1:0-6704 GCA_035569995.1 Opitutaceae bacterium
GTATTTTCAGCGACGTATCCGTGGATCCATCATCCACCGTGATAAGTTCGAAATTCGCAAAGGTCTGCGCAGTGATGCTGTCGAGCGCCACCTGGAGATAGCGGTCGGCGTTATAGACCGGCATGACGACACTGATAATCGGCTTATTTGCAGTCATGGATTAGGGAGTGTCTCAGCCCAGAGCAAAAACGCGGAAATATCCGGCTGCGTAAACCACGACTGGGCGGCGCGCAGGCGCAGCTCCTCCCAATTCCACCACTTTAGGGCGAGAAGCCGCTGGATGGCGTCGGCCGGGAACCGAAATCGGATGAGCTTGGCGGGAACACCTCCGACGATGGCGAAAGGGGGCACGTCTATCGTCACCACAGCGCCCGCGGCAACAATCGCACCGTCGCCGATGGTGACGCCGTCGCGGACAAACACATGGGCGCCGAGCCAGACATCATGGCCGATGGTGATGGTCTTGCGCTCGGCGACATAATCCGACTTGGCAAAGGAGGTGCCGCATTGCCGGCGGGTTGAATAGAACACGGGTGCGGTGGAGGCCAGGTCCATCGGATGGTCACCGCAGCCCAGAAGCGTCCGTGGACCGATGGAGGCGAAGCTACCGACGGTCACATCGTTTAGATAGGCCTCGCGGGCAACATAGGAATAGCGCCCAATTCGCACCTCGTTCAGCACGCATTTAGATTGGATCGAAACAAAATCTGCCAGCGTGCAATGGAAGAGCTCCACATCCTGTTCCACGACACAGCGGCGACCGAGTGTCGTCTGCCCGAGCCGGGAGCGGTGACCGATAATCACGTCGTCATCCAGGCGTGTTTCCGTTCCGAGCTGGGCGGTAAAGATCCGGCACTCCCGGCCAATGCTCACACCCGGCTCAAGCTTGCAGCCTTGGTCGAGGTAGCTGGATTTGCCGATGTGGGCCTGCGAGTACCGCAGGCGATTGGCGGCGGCTCGAAACCACGGTTTGAAGGTCTGGCGAAGTGAGGCCATGTCAGTTTTTTAACAGTTGGCGGGCGACACCGGGAAACCGCGCAAGCAGGCGCAGCCGTGCGATCTGGCCGCGTGAGCGGCCATGGATGATTTCACCAAAAAGCTTGTCGTGGATGCGGTCGGGCTGGCTGGTGTCGCGGCGCAGGGTGGTGGGCACCGTCGGATACACCCGGAGGTTTCGCAGATAGAGTTCCTCGTTTGTCGTATGCGTGGCGCCCGAATTAAACCCGAGGTTTTGGATCAGGTTTACCGTCGAGACCAACGTGACGCGGCGTTGGGCGAGCAACGCGAAGCTCCATTGGAAATCCCAGGTATCCACGCGGCCTTTGGCCAATTCGTCAAAGTTGTGCATGTGCCCGTGAAAATTGAGGTCGTTGCCGATGTAATTGCGGATGCCCTGGCGCATCTCCGTGTTTTTCCACGCCTCGGTGACATTGAAGCGATAGTCCTTCCAAGAGCGCTGCCAGGAAGCCCAGCCCCATATCCAGTTGAAAGCACTTGGCGCTACCGGGCCCTGCGCGGGGGCATAACGGCCAAGGGGTTGAAAACCCGAAATGGCGTGGACATGCGGATCATCGCGGTAGGTGGCCAGCATGGTGTCGCAAAAATGGAAGAAATCGGGATGGGGAAGGATGTCGTCTTCCAGCACGATGGCCTCGCCCAACAAGGCGAACGCAGCCGTGAGTCCGGTCGAGAGCCGCCGGCCGCAGCCGAGGTTTGTCTCCGCATAATCGCGGGTGACCTCGCATTCCCAATCGAGGAGGCCCTCAACAATCTCGCGGGTCTCACGGCAGCGGGTGGTTTCGTCCAGCCGGGTGGGGCGTGGTCCATCGGCGATAAGGTGGAGACGCGGGGGACGTAGAAGCCGTAATGCGCTAAAGGTCCGCCGCGTGATCTCGGGCCGGTTGAAGAAAATATAGATTACAGGCGATTGCATCGAAAGGCCGGCACAAGCCGGGCTGGTAAAATCAGTTCAAACGGGCCGGCGCGGGGATCACGCGGCGGATCAGGCCGCGCCAGAGCTGCATCGTTGCCGCGGTGATACCGCCACGGGCGAGGGCCGCCACGACCGGCGGGGTGCACGCGAGCGTTCCCTGGGCCCAAAGTTCGCGATCTTTTTGCCAGCCGGCCCGGAGAACCGGCCAGAACGCGAGTGGCTGGACGAAATCGCGCTGATCGTGATCCGCAGGATCCTCCGTGAACTGGCAGGCGGTAAATGCACGGGCCAGATCCGCCGGCGGCTCGCGCATGAAGTCGGCGAGCACCAGCAAAAGTTGGTGCGCCAGGATTCGGGCGGAGGGGTTTCGGAAAAGCTGTGCGGCGAGCTGCTTCATGACGTCGGCGGGCATGATTTCGACAAATTGCTTTGCGCCCTCGCGCAACGCGGCGAGGGCCGGTGGCGGCCAGATGAGCGGTGAATCGGTTTTGAGACGTGGCTGGATGCGTCCCAGCTTTTCTTCGTAGCCCAGCACGGTGCCATGATCCGCGGCCGTCAGCACCTCGATCATTTCGGCGAAACGCAACCCTTGGCCCATGTGACCGCTCACATCGCCCGGATTGATGGCAAAACTTTCCAAATGCACCGTGGCGGGGATATCCGGGCATAGGCTGGAAAGATTGAGGTAGAAGGCGGTCAATCCCGGCGGACGCCCGAGAGCCTCGTGAAGCGAGACCACCATGCTGCCACTCCATCCGAGCTCGACGATGGCCCAATTTGAATCCTGCAGCAGGCCCTCTTGCTCGAAATAGCGGCGAGCGAGGTCACGACGCTCCGCCACCTTGGGCAGTGAGATGATTTCAGCAGATTTTTCCCGAAGGACACCGCCTACACACTCAATTTCTTCTGGACCCCAATTCGGGTGCGCAACCAGATCCTCGGCCAATGCCGGCACGAGCAAACCGATGAGCTGGTCTCGGGAAAGGCCGAGCCGTCCGGCAAGAATCTCTCCGTTTATGCAAGGCTGGGGATTCATCAGCCATCGCAACTGGTGGTCCCCGAGGTCAGTCATCGCGGCCTGATGCCAGGCGATTCGTGAACCGTGGAGATAACGGCATTCGATATCGGCCGCATCCGCCCAGCGCTGCTGCACGGCCAGCGCGATCTCGCGCATTACCTGTCCGTCACGGGAAACAAAATAAAGCCGCTTGATCCCGGCCCGGCGCGCCTGTTCGAATGTCCACAACGAGAAGCAGGCGAGCCACGGCCCGAGCAGTCCGGTCCCAATTTCACTCAGGGCCGGCTCCGGGCTTTCGGGAACGCAGGCTAGTCGGGCCAGGCGGGACGTCGCGGCCAGCCGGCCGGAAAGACGATCGGTGTCGTGCTGGTAGACGAGAAAGCGTTGCTCGAAGAAATTCAGGCGCGTTTCATGGACGGCCAGGGTCCACAAACCTTTGGCGCGCGGGATAGCCACGTCGGAGTGGGCGTTGTCTCCGACGTGCAGCACTTCGGCGGCCGGCAACGCCAGGGTAGCGAGGAGCCGGTCAAACAGCGTTCCGTCGGATTTTGTGAAGCGCTGTTCGCATGAAACCAGGAGCGTGTCTTCCGGTCGCGCCATTTTTTCCTCCTCGAGCATCGCACGAATAACTCGACCTGGGAGATACATGTCGCTGACGAAGGCAATTCGTTTGCCGGCCTCGCGCGCCGCCAGAATCCATCCCCGGACATGCGGCACGGAGGTGATTGAATCTTGCTCGAGCGCGAGCTCCGCCAGCTCTGCGATTTGCTGATTGCCCGCGGTCCAACCCAGATGGTAGGCAAGCTCATCGTAAATTTCCGCCAGTCGTGGCTCGTGATCGGTGCGCCGGCGTCGCGCCTGGATCTCGGCTTGCGCCCGCACATGGGAAAAATGCGTGGGTGTCATCTTGATGAGCTGTTGCGCCACAAGCGTCCGGCCAAGCTCGAAAAATAAATCGGCGGGGCGGGCGAAAGTCCGGACCAATGCGGTGTCAAAGACATCGAACGAAACCGCCCGGAGACCGGGCACAGCCAGCAGCGTTTGGAAAGCTGTCGGATTTAAATCGGCGCGCATTGCAAAGACGGAAGAATGAGATGTCCCCAGCCGGACTCCCAACGGGCAAGATGGCCCCCGTTGGATTTTGGCGGGAGGACTTCGAAATAAAGCACGTCGGTGACGACGTCATATTCCTGCCGGTCGCTGGTAAAATCTCCCTGTCCGGCGGCGAGGTCGAGGTGATAGCGGCCGGGTGCGAGCGTGGGTCGGGGCAGCCGGACCCGCCAGTTGATCCGATCATTGGCCGCGCCCGCGCAGTCCACATCGATGCCGAAACTGCCGCCGACGGCCGACCCGTCCGCGGCAAACACCGTCATGCTGATCCGCAGCTTTTCGATAGGCCGGCTGACCGACAATTCCAGGTCAAAGTCGATGTCGGCATTGCTTTCGAAGATGGGCGTCGCCTTGAGAAAGGAGAGCTGTTCGATCCGCGCGTGCCCGGTGCCCGGCCATTTGCGCGGCATCGGGCCGGTGACATAGCTCTGGACCAAGTGGGTTTCAAATTCCTCCACATAGCGGTCGATGGCTTGGGAGGTGGGACCGGCGAACTGCACCTGGCCGGCCTTCAAAACCACGGCCCGGGTGGTGAGCTGGCTGACTGCGGCCATGTTGTGGCTGACAAAAAGTACGGTCCGGCCATCGAGTCGCGACACGGATTCCATCTTGCCAAGGCATTTGCGCTGAAAGGCCGCGTCGCCGACCGCGAGGACCTCATCGATGATCAATATCTCCGGCTCCAGATGGGCGGCGATGGCAAAGGCGAGACGCACGTACATGCCGCTGGAGTAGCGCTTCACGGGTGTGTCGATGAACTGGTCGATTTCGGCGAAGGCGACGATTTCGTCGAACTTGGCCGAGACCTCGGCGCGCGACATGCCGAGGATGGCGCCGTTTAGGAAGATGTTCTGGCGACCGCTGAGGTCGGGATGGAAGCCCGTGCCGACCTCAAGCAGGCTGCCGACCCGGCCGTGCAAGGTGATTTCACCGGTCGTCGGCTCGGTGATGCGGGAGAGAATCTTGAGCAGCGTGCTCTTGCCGGCGCCGTTTCGACCGATGATCCCGACAATTTCGCCCGGCATGATGTCGAAAGCGACGTCCTTCAACGCCCAGAATTCACCCGTCGGCGCGGACGATGTTTTTCGGCCGCGTCGAAAACGTCCGGTGAGACGTTCGAGTTCGTCGCGAAAACTCGTCATGCCGATTTGGCCGAGCTGATAGCGCTTGGAGACGCCGCGTGCGGTGATGATGGGTTGGCTCATGTCGGTGCTGAGCAGGCTGTTGAAAAACTCTGCTGAGCCGCCGTTGCGATCAGAAAGCGCTGTCCGCAAGGCGGCTCGGAAGGGGGTATCCTCAACGAGGCTATCCCCTTCCGAGCAAACGCCGCGGAAGCGTTTTCTGGCGCAACCCGAAGGGCAATACCGCTTTGAGCCGGGAGCCGCGTTAGAGCTGCCGGGCAAGGCCTTGCGGGCATTGCACCGGCAGCTCTGCCTCGCTCGCGGCTCAAATCGTGTGTTGCGTCGGCCAGCATAGTTTTTCAACAGCCTGTTAGACCGTGTCGACGAAAGTGCGGGCCATGCGCTGGTAGAGGACGATGCCGAAAGCGAGTGTACCGGCGCTCAAAAGCAGTGAGACGGCCTGGCCGGCAAACGTGACGCTGCCGACGCCGAGCAGGATAACCTTGGTATGCTCGACGATGGAGGCCATCGGGTTGAAATTCTCGATCCAACGCCAGCGTTCGGGGATGCGCGAAAGGGGATAGATGACGGGCGTGGCATACATCCAGATTTGCAGCAGATAGCCGGTAAGCTGCTGGAGATCGCGATACTTCGCGGTGATGGCAGAGAGAATAAGTCCGACGCCGAGCCCGACCGCCGCCGTCTGGATGACCAACAAGGGCAGCAATGCGAGCGACCAGCCAAGGTGAAACGCCGCGCCAGCCGGCATGAAGACAAGGTAGTAAAGCCAGAAGGCGAGAAAGACCACGAACTGGATGAGAAACGCGATCAGGCTGGAGCCGCACATCGCGAGCGGAGGGATCAGGCGCGGGAAGTAAACCTTGCTGAAAATGCCCGCGTTTCCGGCGAGGGAATTCCCTGTGCTGCCGAGCACATTTGAAAAATAATTCCAGGCGAGCTGGCCGCCGAGATAGAACAGGATCGGCGGCACGCCGTCGGTCGGGATTCCAATGATGCGTGAGAACAGGATCGTGAAGACCACCGCGTTGATCAGTGGATTGATGATGAACCAAATCGGACCGAGGACGGTCTGCTGGTATTTCGCGGTGAAGTCGCGCTGAACCAGGAGCACGAGCAGGTCGCGATACTGCCAGAGAGCGGCCCAATCAAAGCGCAACCATGATTCGTTGGGACGAATCAGGATTTTATGCGTGGCGGCGGGACTGTTCATGCGGCGAGGGGAGATTCCGGGTGGGAGCCAACGCTGGCCCAGCAGAGCGCGGCGAGTACGATGGCGTTGAAGGCGATGGCCGGCATCTCCAACGGAAAATCGATCTGGGCCTGCAGCAGGACCGCCGCCAGCGCACACGCCGCGGCAATCCCGAGCTGGCGGTGCAGCGGGCTGAGCCAGCAGCGCGTGCAAAGCACCACCACAATCGCACCGGCGAGCAGTCCCCACCAACCGAACGTGGCGGGCACGCCCCATTCCACGGCGAATTGCAGCAGATCCTGATGGGTGAAC
>DATMLS010000079.1:0-63088 GCA_035569995.1 Opitutaceae bacterium
CCCCCGCCAGCGGATGGTATCGGTTGCAACGTGCCACCGAGATCAGCACCGTCGCGGTGCTCGTTCAGACCACTTGCCCTGTTGTGCCGGCCGTACCAGCCCGGCTCGTGCTGCACACACCGCAGGCTCTGGGCTGTCGGCGGCTCGCCCGCGACACCCTTGCCACCCAACTCATCGTGGAAATCACCCGCGGCCACGCCGACGCGGCCGAAGAAAGGGCCGGATGAACTACGCCGTTCTCGTCGTGCCCGACTTCGCTTTGCACGCCTTGCGGCGGAGCGACCCGGCCCTGACCGGTCAACCCGTGGCGCTCATCGCTGGCGAAGGGCGCAAAGCGGCCGTCACCGAGGTCTCGCCGGAGGCGGCCGGCGTCACCCCAGGGTTGGCCGTTACCCTGGCGATGGCCCGTTGTCCGGGCATCGTCCTGCGCCCGCGCGATTTTGCCGCCGAGATCGAGGCGGACGCGTTGCTGAAGGCCGCTGCCTTCACCCTGTCGCCCCGCGTCGAACTTACCCGCGCCGGGTATTGCACCGTGGACTTGCAGGGGGCCGACCCCGAACGAACCTCGGGCGAGATTCGACTGCGGGTCATGGAACTCACCGCGGCCGGACTGCCCGTGCGGATCGGCATCGCCGCCACTCCGCTCCTCGCGGCGCTGGCGGCCCGTTGCGCCGAGCCGGTGTTCGTGGTGGACGATGAAAGGGAATTTTTGCATCCGCTCCCGCTCGCGTTTGCCGAACCCACCGCGGAACAGGCCGAAATTCTTTCCGGCTGGGGCGTCCGAACGCTCGGTCAACTGACCGCGCTTTCCAAGGCCGAGGTTGGCCAGCGGCTTGGCACTGCCGGCGTTACCCTTTGGGAATGCGCCGCGGGCGAGACGACGCGGCCCTTGCGTCTTAGCGAACCGGCTCAGTCGTTCGCCGTGTCATGGAACTACGATCCGCCCATCGAAACGCTTGAGCCGGTGCTCTTTCGCATGCGGCGTTTCTCCGAGCGCGTGGCGATGGAGCTGCGCGCGGCGGGATTCGTCGCGGAAATTCTCTCGCTCACGCTCCTGCTTGAGGACGAGACCGACCACAGGCGGGAATTCCGGCTGCCCGAGCCCAACACCGACGTCGATGGCTGGATGCGCGTCTTCCTCTCCCATCTTGAATCGGTGCGCACCGCGGCACGCGTCACCAAAGTGCGACTGGTCGCGCACCCGACCCGGCCGGCGCAAAAACAGGACGGGCTATTCGACACCGGCCTGCGCGATCCCGCGGCTTTTTGGGAAAACCTCGCCCGGCTCGCCGCCATCGTGGGCGAGGGTCGCGTCGGCACGCCCGTGCCGGCCGACACCTACCGGCCAGACGCCTTCACCCTGACCAAGCCCGTCGATACGATCCCCGCGCCGGAGCCGGCCCCGGTGCATCCGCTGCGCGGCCTCGCATTGCGGCGCTTTCGACCGCCTTGGCCCGTGCGCGTCGCCTGCGCGGGCCCGCAGCCAGCCGAACTCGACTGCGCCAATCTGCGCGACACGGTGCGCAGCGTCGGCGGGCCGTGGCGTATTTCCGGCGACTGGTGGACGCCGGAGGCATGGGCCGTCGAGCACTGGCACATCGAAATGTCCCAAGGCGGAATCTACCAGCTCGCACGGAGCAAAGACGGCTGGAGGGTGGAAGGAGTATTCGACTGATGGCCTATATGGAACTCCACGCTCGAAGCGCCTTCTCGTTTTTGCGCGGCGGCTCGCTCCCGGAGTCGCTGGCGGCCGAAGCGGGCCGCCTGCAATTGCCGGCGCTCGCCCTTTGCGACCGCGACGGCGTTTATGGCGCCGTGCGACTACACATGGCGGGAAAAGAGGCCGGCGTCCGCGCGCTCGTCGGCAGCGAACTCACCATGGACGACGAAACTGTCGTGCCGGTCCTCGTGGCCTCCCAGGCCGGCTACCGGCAGCTCTGCATGCTCCTCACGACCGCCCATCTTCGCGCCCCCAAGGGCGAAGGCCGCGTGGCCTGGCGCGAACTGGAAGAAAATAGCGAAGGGCTGATTGCTCTTACCGGCGACGAGGAGGGCCCGGTGCGGCGCGCCTGGCGCACGCGCGGGCCGGCCGCGGCAGCGGAAGCCGGCGAAAAACTGCGCAGGATTTTCGGCCGCGACCGGCTCTTCGTCGAATTGCAGCGGCACCTCGTGCCGGACGAGGAGCCAGAAAATGAGTTTTTGGTCGATTGGGCGAACGCCAGCGGCCTGCCGCTTCTCGCCACCAACGGCGTGCTCTATTCCACGCCGAACGCGCGCAACGCCCTCGACGTGTTCACCTGCCTGCGCGAGCACACGACGCTCGACGCGGCCGGCCGCCGGCTCGCCTGCAATCGCGAGCGCCGGGTGAAAAGCGCCCCGCTGATGGCCAAGTTGTTCGCCGATTTGCCCGAGGCCATCGCGAACACTGAACGGCTGGCCGAGCGGCTGGAATTCACCCTCGCAAATCTGGGCTACCGGTTTCCCGACTATCCCGTGCCCGCCGACGAGTCGCAGGGCTCGTTTCTGCGCAAGATGACCTTCTTCGGCGCGCAGCAACGTTACGGCTCCATCGTTGGCGACGTACGGCGTCAATTGGAACGCGAGTTGGATCTCATCATCAAACTCGGATTCAGCGGATATTTTTTGATCATCTGGGATCTCTGCGCGTTCGCTCGGGAACGCGGTGTCTTGGTCCAGGGACGCGGCAGCGCCGCCAACAGCGCCGTGTGTTACTCGCTCGGCATCACCGCGGTCGATCCCATCGCGAGCAAGCTGCTCTTTGAACGCTTCCTCTCGGAAGGGCGCACCGACTGGCCGGACATCGACCTCGATTTGCCGAGCGGCGAGGCGCGCGAGAGCGTCATTCAGGAAGTGTATCGGCGCTATGGGAAATTGGGCGCGGCCATGACGGCCAACGTGATTTCGTTTCGCGGCAAAAGCACCATGCGCGAAGTCGGCAAGGTAATCGGATTGCCCGACGACGTGCTCGACCGATTCAGCAGCCTGTTTCACGGCGGCGACTACCCGCATACGTTGGAACTCAAAGAGCAGTTGAAAATGGCTGGAATCACCGACCAGCACCCACGCCTGCCGGCACTGCTCGACACCTGCCGGCAAGTTTACGGGCTTCCGCGGCATCTAGGCCAGCACTCGGGCGGCATGGTGATGAGCGCGGGCAACCTCTCGCAATATGTGCCACTGGAGAACGCGCGGATGCCCGGCCGCAGTGTGCTCCAGTGGGACAAGAACGATTGCGAGGACATGGGACTGGTAAAAGTCGATCTGCTTGGCCTCGGCATGATGGCCGTCCTGCAGGAGTCTCTGGAAATTTGCGCCCAACGCGGACAGCCGGTGGACCTGGCCCGGCTGCCCAAGGACGATCCGGCGACATTCAAGTTGATCCGCGAGGCCGACACGGTCGGCGTGTTCCAAATCGAGAGCCGCGCCCAGATGGCTACGCTGCCGCGCATGAAGCCCGAGAATTTCTACGACCTCGCCATCGAGGTCGCCATCATCCGGCCCGGCCCCATTCAGGGCGATGCGGTGAATCCGTATATCGCGCGACGCATGGGCAAGGTTCCGGTCACTTATCTCGACGAGCGGGTGCGGCCGATTTTGGAGCGCACCCTTGGCGTGGTGCTGTTTCAGGAGCAAATTTTGCGCGTCGCAATGGAACTGGGCGGATTCAGCGCCGCTGAGGCCGACGAGCTGCGCCGGGCCATCGGCTTCACGCGCTCACAGGAACGTCTTGACCGAATGAAGGACAAGCTCGGCGACGCGCTGAAGAAAAACAATGTCAGCGACACCGCGGCGACTTACATCCTGAAATCCCTCGCGTCGTTCGCTCTCTACGGCTTTCCCGAGTCGCACGCCATCAGCTTTGCCTTGATCGCCTACGCCTCCGCCTGGCTCAAGGTGCATCGCCCGGCGGCTTTCTACGCCGCCCTCATCAACTGCCAGCCGATGGGATTCTATTCCGTGGCCTCGCTCGTGCAGGACGGCCGGCGGCACGGCCTGAAATTCTTGCCCGTCTGCGTCGTGAATTCTGATGAAAAATGCCGCGTCGATGCCGACAACACGCTCCGGCTCGGTTTTGCGTCGGTCAATGGCCTGCGTGCGGACAGCATCTCGACGCTGCTTGCGACCCGGAAGGAGCAACCGTTTGCGTCGATGGGCGATTTTATGCGACGGACGAAACTCAACGCCACCGAGCGGCGTGTGTTGTCCGGGGCCGGCGCACTCAACGCACTCGCGGGCCACCGGCGCGCCGCGCTCTGGCAGGTTGAGGCGGTAAATGCAGGTGACGATTTGTTCCGGCACGCGATCACCAACGATGAAATCGCGCCATCGCCGTTGAAGCCCATGACGCACATGGAACGCGTGCAGGCCGACTTCACTCACCTCTCACTAACGACCGGCGCGCACCCGATGAAGCTGCTGCGCGACAAGCTGCCCGGCATCTTGTCCACCGCCGACCTCAGAAATGTCCGGCATGGCGACCGCGTGACGGTCGCGGGAACCGTGACCTGTCGCCAGCGGCCTGGCACGGCGAAGGGATTTTGCTTCATCACGCTGGAAGACGAGACCGGAACCGCGAACGCCATCGTGCGCCCAGGCCTCTTTGAGAAAGCCCGGCTCATCATAAACCTGGAGCCCGCGCTCATCATCACCGGCAAGGTTCAAAACGACCAAGGAGTCATTCACGTCATGGCCGCAGAAATCTCCGAACTGCCGAACCTCGGTCTGCCGACGCAAGCGAGCCATGATTTCCGGTGAGCCAGAAGGCTTTATTTTTAGTCGACCAAGAATATGACCTGCAGAACCACAAAAGCAGCATTGCATTGTTGGATACCCAAACAAAAGCTGCCCTTGATCCAGCATGGCACCCGAAAACTATTAAGCATGACGCAGATTTCGTTCCACTACGATTTTCATGCAGTCGGCCAAGGACTATTCGCGTCCGGACACCTTAATCAAAACTGGCCACCGTCAGAGCAGAAATTCAATTGGGTATTTGACTGTGGTACTTCAAGCAAACAAGCGTACCTACAACGCGAACTCGCGCGTTTTCAATCAGACATTCGCGGTATGCCAATCGGACTCTTCTGCCTGTCTCATTTCGACGAAGACCACGTTAACGGCGCCCGCGATCTGCTTTCTCAACAAAGAGTCGACACGTTGGTAATGCCATATTTTACCTTTGTCGAACGAATGCAGATAGCGAGTAGCACGCCGGACCTTACCGACGATTATTTCGCTTTCTTGGTGGATCCCCCCGGCTATATGTTTACGACCGCCGGCGATAATCTAGGTGAGATTATTTTTATTTTAGGTGGAGGGGAGCCGCCAACGGAAGAGAGCCAGCGAATTCAGCAACCGAGCAGCCCCGACCAAGACGGCAACACGCCTTGGACGTTTGATCCACCGAACGTTGAGCCATACAAACCGTCGGCTCCGGAAGATTTGTTTGGGGTAACGGTAAATCCTTCCAGAATGCAAGACGTGCGAGTCTTCAGACATCAAGAGCCCTTCTCGGTAGGATCCTATTGGGAGTTTCAATTTTTCAACGAACACTTTCCGGATACCAAAACATTTTATGTGCGAGCACAAGTTGCCAAGCTTGTCGCTCGTTTTCGTCGCGCTAACGGAAGTTTCGAGGGAGCGAATCTCGTTAATCGTTTGAAGAAATTTTATCCACGGGAGTTCGGCACGTCCAGCCAAGCGAAAAACAAAATCTCGCTAGTTGTCTACTCTGGACCAGTCATCAATGCGACTGAACCGAATGGGATGCTCTGGGGAAGCATCATTCCAGCGTCGACAGGCAGGCCGTTTTGGAGTTTCCCCAGTTTGCTACTCAACCCGCCCTCCCAAAGCAGCGGCGTATTATACTTTGGAGACTTCCCTCTAAATAAACCTGAGAAGTTAGACACATTGCAGCGCCATTTTGGTCCTGCAAGATGGGAAAAGATTGGGGTTGTTCAAGTCCCACACCACGGATCTATCCGTTCTTGGTTCAAAGGCGCATCCGCAAGCTTTCGGCCCAACGCAAGTGTCATTTCATCTCGGCGGACTTCAAAAAACTACCCGAATGAAATTGTGCTCGATGACCTAGGTATTCATGGGATTGTCCTTGTGAACGAACGGCAGAGAGCAAAGTTTGAAGGAAGAATCTAGGTTTGTCAGAATGAAAAGCTGACCTATCACTATAGCGCCAATGTTCTCCCTCGTGCACAAACGCCTCTCTCAGATCGACCGTAACTGTTCGAAGGTTCACGGGTATCTGGTCAAACTCGCAATGCGCAAACACAAGGAGAAGCCGACCAGCAAGGAATCTGAACGAAAGCTGCTCAAAATGATTGCTGCTATCACTGAAGCCCGAGACATGCTGAACGACCTGCTTGAGGAAAACGAAAAGAACTGAGACGACAGTACCACCAGCAAGGTGCAGAACGAACAGGGTGACGACCCCAATGTTTCAGCATACTAGCCAGCGGAGTTTCTTGAACCGATGGAAAGTCGGGAGTCATGTGTACCGGATCGGCAAAGCTTCGCGGGCGGTAAAAACATTTCAGAGCGCCAATCACTTGCCTGGATTTGGCGCTGAAGACTGGCAAAGCCTCGAAATGGAAAGATGTTTCTCGGATGTAGAGAAGGTCGTAGGTTATACGGAACACAAAGGAGAGATTCTGGATTCAAAAAAAATTCAAATCCTAGCCCGCTGGTTGGCACTACATTTTGTCCGTTCTCGACGGCATCGAGAAGTTGCATTGTCAAATGGCCGAGATTACCGGAGCGCCGTCGATCTGGTTGAAGAAACGATTTTAGGGTATCACGGCTTCTTCGCGGATTTTACTGGGCCCGTTTTTATAACCGGCGACAATCCCGTCGCCTTAATGGGAACGCCTCGCCCAGGCACTCCTGAGTGGTTCGTTGCTCCTTTGAGTCCCACGCGCTGTATCTATGTCATGGAGAAAAACGAACTTCCCTCCGAGCCAGGATTTCATGGGCTCAGGCCCACGACGATTAACCAACTGATCTTAAATGCAGCGACGGAGTGTTGCCTCAGCTTCGACCGATCACTTCACCTGCCCTAAACGTGGTAGCCGACTTGGAATGCGCTCTTACCTTGGCGCCGAAGGCAGGCCGGTGGACCTGTTATTGACCGCGACATAAGATGTCGCACGATCGGGATATAATTATTCGAGCAGCCGTTTCTTCGTCTTCTTACTCGCCTCCGTGACGTTCCTGCACGTCAGGAGAAGGTCGAGGGCAGCCATCATCCGCCGGTTCATGATATTGCCGGACCTCACTTCGCGGGCAGGCCTGATCGGTGGGCCAAGCTTACACACAAGGTGAGGCTTCTTCATCCAACCGAAGAAAGAATGGGCGCGGATGTGACCCTTCAGCGAATCCACCGCCTCCATTTTGTCGATATGATGGATGCTTTGCAGCTTCCCGTCGTAACGGAAGCCTAGGTAGTTTGGCGACGGCTTGGGCCAGCGGACCGTGGTAGGCTGGAAATATGTCCTTTGGCTGGTGACAAATTCCCGCCACGAACCGTCCCACCATCGCTCTGCTTTGTGGGCGGAACCAAGGGCGACTACATAAACTTCATTGGATTTTTGGTTTTGCATATCGATCAGACCTTCCATGTATCGTGCGAATTGCCGCAGCAGGCGCTTGGCGTCGTGCCTTGCTTCTGAAGCGACGCTTTCCTGTGCGATCCGAGTCACTTGTTTCCAACTTCGGTAGCCGACTGGAACCGAGCGAACGGACTTTGGTAGATTACCTTGGGCGAGGTTGGGTTCGCGCTCGGCCATGACCACGATGGCACGCAAACGCGTATTCTTGAATCGGGGAACGTATTTCCTCAGTTGTACCTCCCCGGGCAAGACCATGCCGCGCTTAGCCTCGATAATGATGTGAGACCTGTCCGTGATGATCTCAATGTCGGTATACCCTCCGTGCCTTCCTCCGTGCTTCTGCAGTTGTATATCGGTAACCACTTCGGCGTCCTTCCCGGGAAACAGGTTCTTCAGCAGGCGCCGCCGAAAGGACGGGCTTTGGGTCAAAGCCCAGCCAAGGCTGAAGGTGACATCGTTCTCCTTATCTCCAAGCAGGTCAAAGACCGTCGCGACCTCCTGATTATGCAGATATAGTTGGGCCATGGGGTTCCTGACTATGAAAAGGCGGTACTATATGGGCGAGCTTTTCCGCAACCGAAGGCAGATGACATGCGCGTCAATCTTGCTTAGGGCTTCGTTCTGCAACCAATTGCGACCGACAGCTTCGACGACATCCCTCCACTTCGACTGACAGCGTTGTCACCATCGCTCCCATTGCCATTCGTTACCACTTTGCTTCGATCGCGGGACCCCGAAAAAAACGTTCTGCGCTGCGCGCAGAAGAGCGCCCTCTCGGAGAGACCCGCTCCCAGGATCGTCGCGACCAGGGACCGAGGAACGGCAGGAACCGTGCGGGCGATCCGGATCCTGTATTACCGGTTGGCTCGCATGGATCCGCCGATTTATCCTTGCTTGAATACGATCTCCTAAATTTCCAGTTACCGATCCTACATGTCGCGGACCATTTCTGGGCGCCGGTCCTCATGGACTTTCGCCCTCCACTCCTCGTATGCGCCGAGTACTTGCGCCGCCTCGATGGCCTCCAATAGAAGATGGTTCTTCGCGATAGCCAGAAGATCCTTCTTCTCGGCCAGGAGTCGTCCCTGCTCGTCCAGCCACTTCTTCTTCCTCTTCTTGACTAACTCCGAGTCATCATCCCCGGGGGTCATTAACGTCACTAAAAGCCCAGCCAACTCCTCCCACATTGCGCCGTTTTCCCAATCCTTGTTGCCGTCTTTATTCTCCGCTTCTTGCTTGATTGCAGTAACTGCAATCTTGGGCTCAGGGACCATTTCCACCGGCGCCTTTTTCTTGGCCGCAGCTCGTTCCTCGATCCTTTTAGCAATCGTCTGCGGCATCGTCACAACGGTCGGCAACTCATTCTTCATTCGTTGCAAGTTGAGTTCCTCGTGGAGTTGGTCCAAAATGGCCCGTCCGACGACGAGGATGTTCCGGTAAGGTCTCTTTGTTCTCGGGTGAATTAGACCGGTTTCGAGCGCTTTCCCCTCACGATTCGCGTTTACGACCAAAAGGTGAATGTCGACCCTGCCATCGGGATTGACGTGTATACCGACAACTCCCGCGGTTCCACCAATCCGGTTGAATAGGCCGAATGCGAAGTCCAAAGCCTCCTGTATACTAATTACAGGCTGAACCGATTCCCCATCCAGCCGAGGTTCACCCTTAGAGGTGGATAAGATCAGTTCCAGGAATGCGGTCTTCCGAGGCTTTCCCCTATGGCCGATGTTCGCCTCCTTGGCGCGAACGGCAGCATTGTAGGTCGTTCGCGTGTCCTCGTTCCCATGCCCCAAGAAAACCCGGATCATCTGGATCAGGTTTTCGTGCGATTTCGCGGCCTTTGAAATGAGGTAAATTGACCGGAGGAAGATCGCCTGGGGCAACTGGTACTTTATGGGCTTACGGAGGTACATTTGAAGAGTTCGGCGATTGTTGCCATCTCCTTCGGGGCTTCCGCCAACGGGACCCTGGCCGACCAGTATTTCCCATCGTAGCCGTAACTTCTCGCTTTAAGGAGCTCTCTGCGCTCGTCCATCGCATCAAAGCGAACGAAAATGCTGCCATTGTCATAATCCATCACCCACCCGCAGCCCTTGACCATTGGAGGGTTGTTAGGCGGAGGCACCTTTGCAGTAACTGCAATGCTGGGGTCCAGAGCTTTCGCTTCCCCATCGATGGGATCCTGCGGTGAGGCTGGGATCTTGGCCGGTTTATCGTTTTCAGTAACTGCAATCGGTTTCGCGATGTGCGACGGAACCAAAGCCCCCGATCCTCTGCCGGTAAGAGCGGGCGTAGGGGTTGAATCCGTGCCAGTCTTCTCAGTCTTCTGTTTGGAAACCCGATTCAGAATCGCCCTCAGGCATTCCATGGCCGCTTTGCCATCGTTCTCGCGGATCGCAGCGATCGCCTTTTGGAGCTCCCTCGAAACCAGATCCTTCAGCTTCTGGTAGGATGACCGAGTGTCCTTCGGCACTCCCTTCGTAACCTTTGCAATGGAGATTTCAGCCGCCTCGTCCGAGGGCCTGCCGTCCGTCTCCGCCATCATGTTCGCGAATGCTTCGAGGACCAGCTTTGGCTTGAGGTCGGCGAACCGCATGATCAGCGTGCGGGACAGTTTCCACGGGAATTTGACCCCATTCTCTTGGAGCACCTTGATACCTCGGGCCCATTTCCTCGCGCGAGAAGCCGCCGAGGCAGAGCATCCGGCGCCAAACTTTCGCGCCAATTCCCGGTATTCTTTTACAGTCGCCACGTGGCCATCGATCTTCTGAAGTTCAAACAGGCCCTCCTCCTCCACGGTCAAGAGTGCGAGGCCAAACGAAAGTGAGTCCGAGAAGGCCGCGTCGTTTGAGCGTGCCATGATTTCCTCGAGCTTCTTGAGCCGTTCGGGGCGCGTGAGCGGAAGAGTTCCGGGATCCCAGAGCTCTAGGTCGGTCGATGGTCTCGAACCTTTCTCACTATTACCGGGTATTGAGGTCATTTGCGGCCTTCTTCCGTCTGGCCCAGGATCCGCGCTAGATTTTCATTCAAGGGGAATCGTAAGGCGCCCCCGAGTCGGACGGCGCGGAGAATGCCACGGCTACGAAGCGAGTGAACAAAACGGCGGGATATGCCCAAAATCTGGGCCAGTTCCACGTCCTTGAGGAGCCTCTCTGTCTGCTTGGCCCCAGCGCTGTCCTGCATTGCTTCCATGAGCACACCGTGCCCATGTCAGGACCCTTGAAAAGGCTAAGATTTCACGGGCACCCGCACCGTGAAATCATCTTTCCAGCAGGTAAGGTTGTTGCGGAATGAACCCAAGGAAATGCCCTCGGACCATTCTCCCGAAGGCATTCTGAATCTTATTTTGCTTGTCGGATCCTTCCATTTAGCAGTCCCCGCCTTGACCATGATGTCGATCAATTCTTCGGGTTTCGGGATTTTCTTGCTCTTCAATCTGGCCCAATATTCCTGCCACGCATTTTGAGTCGGCGCAAATCCCTCCGAACGAATCCCCCGACTATTCTCCCCGAGGATTTTCCACCATGAAAGATTGATATCCAGTTGGGCGCAGCGAAGACCGGCATAGAACGCGAAACTTAGCGCCCGTTCAAATTCCAGTCGGGCTAGATACTGATCGGAGATCGGCGCGTTTTCTCCTTCTCCCTCGTACGAAAGTTTGCGTCCCTTCTTTAGGGCGCGTTCAGACTGCCCAATCCAAATCAAAGCATCGCGCAAACAACGAGCGCCGGGACTCTCCAAAAAATTTTCCCGCTTCCGGGTACCTTTACCGTGTCGGGAGGAAATTACATCACATTGAATTGCTCTAATTGCAATTTTTGCGCGATTCAAAATCTCCTCCGGCTGTACCGCCTCTTTTTCGTTCTCGATTTGACGCGCTTCATCGATTGCAAAAGACCGGAATTTCTCGGTGAATTCTGATGCCACTTCAACCCAAAGTGGAGGATTCCCGGGGTTCAGATGAAAGCGCAGATATTTGTTTCTCAAATCGTTATTTGAGCCATCAATCATTTCTCCTTTCTCGAACTTGACCGCACCGCCTCTTGCCCAACGGTTCTTTGTTCTCCTTCCATTTTTTGCCATGCTCATGCTCCTATGGATTCGAACAAAACGGGCTCACTAATCCTCTTAGTTGGAATGATCGAGAACCACCGTTCTGCCTCAGCTTTAGTGGCAAGCGCCCGGTAATGCCGGTGCAGCACAGCTTGGTCGTGTCCCGCCTCAGACGCGGTTCGCGCAGCGTCGCCGGAAAGGGCGAAGCGATATGTGACCCAACTATGGCGCAGCCCGTCCACCGGCCATCTTTTTAAGCCCGCGGCCTTGCGCGCGGCGAGGACAAGATTGCGTTCAATGGCAAGGGAGATGGGCAAGACCGGCCCGACACGTTTCGGCGCGCACAGCAGCCATGCGAGCAGGTTATCGCAGATTGGCACCAACCGCCGGCTTGCGGTCTTGCTGGTCAACGCGGAAACCGAAATGTGCCGCTCTTCCAGATCGACGGCATCCCATGTCAGGCGGCGAATCTCCGCCGGACGCAATCCGGCAAAAGCCCCGATGGCCAGGGCAGGGCGCAATACTTCATCGGCGTTGAGGAGCAGCCGGCCAAGCTGGGCCGGGGCAAAGATTCCCGGCTCCTTGGCAAAAACCTTTGGACGTTCCGTCCTCGCAACCGGGTTGTCGCGGGCAAAGTCCCGCGCGACGGCAAAATTGAACAAGGCGTGCAGCACGCGGCGATAATTCACGCGGCTTTGCGGCCCGACGGGCAACCCGCGCAGCCAGTCATCCAGATCCCGCGTGTTCACCGCCGCGACCAGCTTGTCGCCAAAGCTGTCCCTGAATGCCCCAAGCCGGGTGCGCAGGTCAGCGAGGTAGCGCGAAGAGCGTCCGTCCGCCTGCTTTACCGTGAGAAACATCGCGACCAATTCAGTGACCGGCAGCGTGCGCTCTGTGCGGCGCAGAAAGTCCGCGTAGTGCCGGGCGGCATCGGTCAACGTCGCGCCTTTGAACGATACAAGTTCCGCATGGGCGCGGCGCGCGTCTGCCCGCTGGGGATCGGTGAAGGTCAGCCCGGCCCGGCCCTCAACGAGCGATTTCTCGCGATGATTGTCGAGCCACGTCTTGGCCTTCTCCTTGCTTTCAAAAACGCGGCGGAACCTCTTTCCCTGATCGTCGCGCAGCCCATCGACTAGCCAGCGATTTTCCTTCCAAGAGCAGCGGCGAATGGTGGGGCGAGCAACGCGAGGCATGGAAAGTGAATGCACTGCCATGCACCGTTTGTCGACGTTTTTCTGGCACCTATTTGGCACCGGCCATAAATTTACTCCTCGATTTTAAGTACCATATATTTTGCAACTTATTGCTTAATAAACTGGTGCCCCCGCCCGGACTTGAACCGGGATCTACGGTTTAGGAAACCGCTGCTCTATCCAGTTGAGCTACGGGGACGTTTGTCAGCGAAAGGTTCAGCCCTTTTGGCAGACAAAAGAGCGAAGTTCTGGCTCGTCGCTCTACATTCGCCCATGTTTTAGATCGTCCATTGATGACTTCAAGGATGAAGGCTTTGGCCGTTCCGCCGCCGCTTGCGCTAGCCTGAAGCTTACACCGGCGACCATGGTTTGCATCAGGTTTGAATTTCTGGCCGGATTCGGGTTTCTTTTGCAACTTTTCCCCTCGCGACAGTGTCTCGACAAAGGAAATAATCCGGCCTAATTTTATTTTTCCCATGTTGCTCCCCACCCACTCCAAGCTCCGCCGTGCAGCGCGGGCGTTCACTCTCCTCGAAATCCTGATTGCGCTGGCCATCCTCGGTTTGCTGGTCGGTCTCGCCGTCGCCGACCTCGGCGGCATTTTCGACAACAGCCGGGTTTCGGCGGCCAAGATCTTTGTCCAGGACGGCATCAAGACCCCGCTTTTTACCTATAAAATGGCGATGGGTTCCTATCCCTCGACCAGCGACGGCCTGCAAGCACTGGTTACCGCGCCGGGCTCCAACGCCGACAATTGGCGCGGCCCCTATGTCGCCGATGGCAAGCTGCCGCTCGACCCATGGGGACAGCCCTACCAGTACGCCAACCCGGGCACCCACAATAAAAACAGCTACGATGTCTGGTCGAAAGGCCCCCCTGATAAACCGAGCGACATCGGCAATTGGTGAATTATGACAGTGGGAGAGGAACGCCCGGCGGGTTCATGGGCCGCCTCGGCGAAGGCGCTCAGAAGCGGTGTGCGTAAAACGCCCGCCGCGTTTACGCTGCTGGAAATCCTGATCTCGCTGGCGCTGATTGCGCTGTTGATCGGTGCGACGATCAGCGTTTCCCCCCGTGGCGACTCGGCCCTGACCACAGATGAGGTTTTTTGGAAAGCACTAACCGCAGCCCGCAAGCAAGCGCTCACCACGCAGCAGGACATCCGCCTGGGTTTTGACCCCAAGGCGAAGGCCTTTGTCATCGGCGCCAATATCGATCCCCAACCCAGCGGCAATGCCGGCACCCAAACCAGCGCCAGCACCGAAACCACCGACAATACCCCTTCGCAGACATTTCCCGTGCAATTTGCCGACAAACTCACGGTGAATTTTCTACCCGTCGGAAAATCCACCAGCAGCATACTTATCGGCGGCGAGCTGATCGAGACGCAGTCGATACCGTTTGTGACTTTATACAGCGATGGCACCTGTACGCCTTTCCGCGTGCAGTTTCACAGCAACGGTGCGGCGCGCTTTATCGCCATTGATCCGTGGACCTGCGCCGAAGTGCTGGAGGAGCCAAAATGAACGCGGGCGCATCCTCCGCCCCCCGCCGTCCGGTTTCGGGCGGCTTCACCCTGCTTGAAGTGCTGATCTCGCTCCTGATTTTCGTCATGGCGGCGGTCGTGCTAGGCTCGTCCTACGTCAATGTGCTCAACGGCTACGACCTCGCCCAGCGCGCCAACGCGCGCAACGACGATATCGAATTCGCCCGCGCGCAACTGCTCGCCGAGCCGGACCACGACAAGGCCGAGCAGGGCGGCGAATTTGACTCCGCCAACGAGCGCCATGTCAGCTGGCACGCGCAAATTGACCCGACGCAGACGGCCGATCTCTTTGCCGTCGCGTTTACCTGCGAGATCAACGACCCGAGCGCAAAAAAGCCCGAAACGGTCACGGAAAATTTCATGGTTTTGCGTCCCACCTGGTCCGATCCGACGACGAACACCGCCCTGCTGGCCGCGGCCAAGGCCAAAATTGCGAAAATCCAGGGAACGTCGCCGTAATGAACTCCGCCAAACCTTTGGGATCGGCTATTTGTGTGACGGGTGCCCTCACACGGCACAACGCCTCATGCGGGGTGAGGGCACCCCGCCCACAACCATCCGGCCGGCATAGGCGCGCTTTCACGCTTTTGGAAATCCTGCTTTCGCTCGCACTGGTGATGCTGGTGATGGTCGGGCTCAACACGTTCATTTTTTCCATGGGCGAGCTGTGGGGCCATCGCAGCGAGTCGCGGCTTTTGGAATTGCATGTGCGCGCGGTCACGCGGTTTCTCGACCAGCAGTTGCGGATCGCCACGCTTCCGCCCGAGGCACAGGCTAGCACCCAGCCAGGCGCGTCCCCGGGCACGGCGCCGGTGGCCGTGCAGGAAATCCGTCCGCAAAACGGCGTCAGCGACAACCTGCTCACCTTCGAGCTGCCCGCCGGCTGCCGCCTCTTCGACTGGCAGGGCCAGCCGCCGCTGCCCGATGTCATCTGTTCGCTGCAGGCTCGCCCCGGCCAGGGACTCTTCCTGCTCTGGCATTCCAAGCTCGAAAAACATTTTTCCGACGATCCGCCCCGCGAAGTCCTGGTCACGCCCTTTGTCACCTCGATGACCTACGATTACTACGATGCCGACAGCAAGCGCTGGCAGAACGAGACCACGTTGCGTCGGGACAACTCCAACCAGCCGGTGGCGCCGCAGCGGCTCCGGCTTCAGTTCACCTACGACAAGCTTACACGTGAGTCGGTCATCAGCCTCGTCACCCCCGGCCAGGGCCTGCCGGATTATTAAGAACCCCGACCATGTTGCGCAAAAAAAGAGCCTCCGTCCTGTTGATCGTGCTGATCACGCTCGCCTTTGCCTCCTTGGCGTTGGTGACTTTCATCGACCGCGCCAGCAACGATCTTCTCGTCTCGGCGCGGGCGGCCGAGGCCAACCGCCTCCGCGCCGACGCCTATTCCGCGCTCGAAGTCACCCTGGGCGTGCTCGACGAATTTATCCAGGCCGACGGCGCCCTGCACAGTCCCGCCGAGGGCTGGAGCGACCCGCTGGGTTTCGCCGGCTACGAACCTGCCTCCGGCCGCACGATCGAGGTCACCTTCGAGGACGAGAGCGGCAAGCTTTCTCTGCCGCATGCCGACGCCAACCAGCTCACCAATCTTTTTACCTCGTGGGGTGTCACCCAGTCGGATGCGGAGGAACTCGCCGACGCGCTGCTCACCTGGATGCGCAAGGATCATGTGGCCAGCACCGACGCCGGCACGCCTGATTATGACCGCGCGGCCATCCCTTACGCGGCGCCCCAGCGTTCGCTCCGATCGTTCGACGAACTTGCCGCCATCGATTTCGTGAACAAGAAATTTTATGACGAAAACGGCCAGCCCAACGACCTCTGGCATAAGTTTGCCACCACTTTTTCCCTTTATGATTTCAATCCGCCCAACCTCAACTCGGCTGGAGCCGGCACCCTGACGGCTCTCGGCCAGTCCGACCCGACGGTGCAGGGGCAGCTCTCCTCCTACTTGCAGGGCACGGGCGACTACAAGCAGCAGGGCCCTGGCTATTTCAAGAACACGACTGACGCCAACAACCTGTTGGGTGCCCAAGCCGTGCCCCAGGGCGTCGGCACCCAGATTCTCGCCTTGCGAATCATCGTGACGGTTCACGAAGACAATTCCAGCTTCCGCCTTGAAACGGTTGTCACCCAGAAGAATCAGGCGAAAGCCATCGCCGCTACCGAACAGGTCGCCACGTCAGAAGGCACGGCCACCAACACGGCCGATGGAGCGACCACGGCGAACAATGGCTCTGCTTCCACGAGCCCCGCCGCGGCCCCGGCCAGCAATGGCACCAGCGCCACCCCCCCCGTTCAGCTCAATTATCCATTTACACTGCTGGAAGTTCATGAGGAAATCATTGATAATCTGGCTAAACCCTCGCCTTCACCCGATGCCACCCCGTCTACCTAACAGGCTGTTGAAAAACTCTGCTGAGCCGCCGTTGCGATTAGAAAGCGTCATCCGCAAGGCGGCTCGAAAGGGGGTATCCTCGGAGAGGCTATCCCCTTTCGAGCTAACGCCGCGGAAACGCTTTCTAGCGCAACCCGGAGGGCAACACCGCTTTGGGTCGGGAGCTGCGTTAGAGCTGCCGGGCAAGGCTCTCCGAGCATTGCACCGGCAGGCTCAAGCCTTGCTCGCGGCCCAAATCATGTGTTGCGTCGGCCAGCATAGTTTTTCAACAGCCTGCTAGCATGTCTCCTTCGTCTTTCGACTTTTTTAAACGCGCTGCGCCCGCACCGGCCGTCGTGCTGTTGCCCGATGCGCTGTTTTTCGTCCGCAACGTTTCCGTTGCGGACGTGGCCACGCCGGCCGACCTTGCCGCGCAAGCCGAGCTGGCGCTTGAAGGCTTCGCGCCTTTTCCGCTCACGCAGCTTTACTACGGATTTTATCACCCGCCCGGCACGTCGCTCGCGTTGCTCTACGCCGCCTATCGCAAGCGCTTCACGTCCGAGCAAACGGCGGCCTGGGCCGGGGCCAACCTGGTGATTCCGTCATTTGTTGCGCTCCTCGGCGGTGAGGTGAAACCCGCCACGACTCTCCTGCTTTCCACGGGCGACGATCTTACCCTGTTGCATTGGACCGACGGCCGGGCGCCGGAAAAAATTTCCACCCACACATTTGCTCCCGATACGCCGGAAGAAGAGCGGGTGAAAGTGCGTGACGAACTGCTCCGCTCCGCCGGCGAAAGCCGCAAGGTCATCGCGCTGTCGTCCGCGCCGGCGCCGGAACCGTCGGAGGACGAGGATAAATTTGTTTTCCGGTCCGGCGACTTTGTCTCGCGTCTGCCGGTGGCGCTCGCCGACCAGCTCGATGTGCGCGACAAGGCCGAGCTCGCCCACCGCCGTCAGCAGCGGGCGCGCGATCTCGTCCTGTGGCGCGTTTTTCTCGGCTGCGCCGCCATGATCGCGCTCTGCCTCATCGGCGAGTTTGCGTTGGTGGGCGGAAAATTCTGGCAGAAAGCCCGCCTGGCCATTGTCGAGGCGCAGGCCCCCGGGGTCGCAAAAATTGATGCCGCCAACAAACTGGTGGATAGTATCGGCGCCCGTTCGACCGACCGGCTCATGCCCTTCGAAATGATCGCGCTCGTCAGCGCGAAAAACGTGATGCCGGCCAGCGTGCAATTCACCCGCGTCACCACGAGCGGGAATTACACGCTCGAAATCGAGGCGCAGACCAATTCCCCCGGCGATGTCGGCGGCTACCAGACCGCGCTGAGCGGCCTGCCCGCGTGCGACAAGGTCGAGGTGAGCGACCAGCGCACGCGCGATGGCGTCTCCACCTTCAAGTTCGTTGTCACCTTCAAACCCGAGGCGCTCAAGCCTGCCGCCACATGAAAGCCCTCAAAGCCTTTTTTCTCAGCCGCCTCCTGACCGAAAAAATTCTCCTCGCCGGATTTTTGCTGATCCTCGCGATCTGGGGATTTTTCCATGTGCTCCGCGACGTGGGCCGCTTTGGGGTCGATTTTAGAAATACCTCGATGATCCTGGCGGCCCAGAAAACGTCACTCGACGGGCGCGCCAACACTGAGGCGAAGGTCAAGCACGCCCTCTCGCAACTCGACCCCTCGCGCACGCTTGATGGCGCGCACTTGCAAGACGATATCAACACGCTGGCGACCATGCCCAACAACTCGATCGAGGGCCGCCCGGACGAACCCGCCGACCAGTTTATCGTGCATTCCGTGCAGTTTTCCGTGCGCAAGGTGGACTGGTCGACCCTGCAGCAATTCTACGTCGCGCTCAGCAAGCGCGCGCCCTACATCACCATCGAAGAGTGCAGCATAGCCGCCGAGCGCGCCAACCCACTCGAGCTCGACGCCACCATGTTGATTTCATCGGTGGAGATTGCGAAATAGGGCGGCCGCAGGTTTCTGCGGCCGAACGCCCAACATCGAAGGGCGGAACCGATCGAAATCGGTTTAACCGTGAACACGGTTCGCGCTTACATCTTGTTGAACTGTGCGCTGGCGTTGAAGATCGCGCTCACGATGGCGAAGGCGAGGAAGCCGACGAACATGAACACGGTCAGCAGCATGACGGTGGCGAGGATGCGGGTGAAGGCGTCGAGCTGGTGGGAAATGATTTTTTGATGGTTGCGCGCGATGTCCTTCAGGCTCGGCACGATGTTGCCCGTGTTTTCGCCGATGGCGAGGCGGTCGAGCATGAGTTCAGGGAAGCAGCCGGTGCGGCTGAGCGCGAGGGAGAGCGACTCGCCCTCGATCACGCGGTCAATGGCCTGGCCGAAGGCCCGGCGATGGACGCGATGCAAGATCTGCCGCTCGGTCATGCGCAAGGCCTCGGCGGTGGTGATGCCGTTCTCCAGCAGCAAGGCGAGCGTGTGGCTGATGGCGTGCACGGTGCGAGTGGTGACAAACGGCCCGAGCAAGGGGATTTTAAGCGCGAAGGCATCGGTGGCGGTGCAGCCGGCCTCGGTCTTTCGCCAGCGCCAGAATGAGATGGCGCCGAAGACGGCCAGGATGAGCACGAGCCAGCCCCAGTGCAGCGCGAAGTGGGCGAAGGCGATCAGGATTTGCGTGGAGGTGGGGATCTTGCCGCCGAGCGAATCGAAAAGCGTCTGCAGGCGCGGCAGCAGGAAAAAAAGAAAAAACAGCACCACGCCGCCGGCCGCAAACATGAGCAGGACGGGATAGGCGAGGGCGGTGAGGAGCTGGCGCTGCAATTCGCGCTGCTCGGTGAGGTGGGCGATGAGGCGGCCGAGCACCTCATTCAGCGAGCCGGTGGCTTCGCCGGCCTGGATCAGGCTGATGGTCGAGGAGTCGAAGACGGCGGGAAAATCCTGCATGGAGCTCGAAAGCGGCTGGCCTTCGCTCAGGCGGTTCCACAAGCCGGTGCAGAGCGCGCGCAAGGCGGGCTCTTGCAGGCGCGTGGAGAGAAGGCGCACGGATTCGCCGGCGGAAAGGCCGCTGGTGGTGAGGTCGTGGAGCGCCTGGAGAAAAGGCAGGCGCTGCTTGCGCGTGAGGCCGGCTGCGGAAGGATTGAGCGCCGAGCCTGCGGCGCGCGGAACACTGGATGACGCGGACGTGGAACCCGATTTTTTCCCGGCGGACGTTTTCTGGGCGATGGCTTCCTCGGCCACGTTGGTGACCTGCAGGCCGCGCGCGGCGAGGAGGCGGAGGGCGTCCCTGCGGCTGGGGGCATCGAGCGTGGCGGAGACGGCGGCGCCGGCGCGGTCACGGGCATGGTAGGCGAAGCGGGGCATCAGAAATTCAACCTTCAACCTTCAACATTGAACATCCAACATCGAAGTATGTTCGAGAGCTCATTTTTCAACGACCGTGATGACGCGCAGGACTTCCTCGAACGTGGTGTGGCCGGCCTTGATTTTTTCCCAGCCGCTTTGCTGGAGGGTGCGCATGCCGTGGCGGCGGGCGCACTGGGCGAGGGCGCGCGTGCTCTCGCGCTTGAGGATGAGATCGTGCATCTCTTCATCGGGCTTGAGGATTTCAAAGAGGCCGATGCGGCCGCGGTAGCCGGTGCCGCGGCAGCGGTCGCAGCCGACGGTAGTCTTGAGCATCGGGATCTGGTCAGCCTCGGCGGGGTCAAGGCCGAGGATGGCGAGGTTGTCGCGCAGCTTGATTTTATTGACCGGTTCCAGTTGCGAGCACTCGGGGCAGAGGCGGCGCACGAGGCGCTGGGCGACGATGAGTTCGACGGCGGAGGTGACAAGAAAGGGCTCGATCCCCATGTCCACGAGGCGGGTGATGGCACCGGGCGCGTCGTTGGTGTGGAGCGTGGAGAAGACAAGGTGGCCGGTGAGCGAGGCGCGGATGGCGATGTCGGCCGTTTCACGGTCGCGGATTTCGCCGACCATGATGACGTCGGGATCCTGACGGAGCACGTGGCGGAGCGCGCCGGCGAAGGAGAGGCCGATTTCAGGGCGCACCTGCATCTGGTTGACGCCGGGGACTTCGTATTCGATCGGGTCTTCGATGGTGACGATGCGCAGGTCGGTGGAGTTGATCTTGCGCAGAAAGGCGTTGAGCGAGGTGCTTTTGCCGGAGCCGGTGGGGCCGGTGACGAGGATGATGCCGTGCGGGTAGTCGAGGACGTGGGAGATCTGGGCCTGCTCGTCATCGCCCATGCCGAGGCGTTCCATCGAGTAGGCTTCCTTTTTCTGGTTGAGGAGGCGCAGCGAAATCGACTCGGCGTAAATCGTGGGAATGGTGGAAACGCGGATGTCGAGGGCGGTGCCGTTGGCCTTGAAATTGATGCGGCCGTCCTGGGGGAGGCGCTTTTCGGAGATGTTGAGGCGCGACATGATCTTGAGGCGCGAAATGATGGCATCCTGGAAGCGGAGGAGGTTTTCCGGCACGGGCACAGCCACCAGCAGGCCGTCCACGCGGTAGCGGATGCGAAGCTGGCCTTCCTGGGGTTCGAAGTGGATGTCGGTGGCTTCGTCGGCGATGGCCTGGCTGATGACATCCGTGACGAAGCGAACCACGGCGGCGTCTTCGTCCACGTCTTCCGCGCCTTGCTGCGCTGTTTCGGGCGCGACGTAATTGTCGTCGCTGCCCTCGAGCGAGCCGGAGCCGACGCCGAAGTGTTGCAGGATGAGATGGTGGATTTTCTCGGCGACGCCAAGGTGCCAGACGATCGGGCGGGGCGTGAAGGTGCGCACCCAGTCGGTCACGACATCGTCGGGCGGCCAGGCGGCGGCGAGATGAAGCGGCGTGGCGGCGGTGGCGGCAGGCTGGGCGTCGGTCTTGGCCGGCCCGATGGCGATGGGCACGACCTGGAAATCGTGCACGAGGCGTGCGGGGAAAAGGCCGATGGCATCGGCGTCCGCCTCGAGGTCGCTGGCGAGATCGAACTGCGCATCCTGGGCGAGCGTGGCCAGCGCGTCGGGCTCGGACAATTTGAGGGCGGCGGCGAGTGCTTTCACCCGCTGGCCGCGCGGGACTTCGAGCACGGCCTGGCGCTGGGCGTCATCGAGGCGCGCAGCGAGCGGGGGAGGCAGGTTTTCCGTGGTGAGTGCAGGCATGACGGGAACAGCGCGGCTACTCCTTGTAATATTTTTCAATCAAGGTCTGCTTGGGCTGCTTGGAGGAATCCTTGAGGAATTGGTTTATATCGTCCTTGTTGGGAAGTTCGTCGACGCGCTTGGACGTGTAAGTGTTGCTTTCGGCGGGCGCAATCACGTGCGGGCGGACGAAGAACAGCAGCTCCTTGCGCTCCGTGTCGTTTTTATGCTGGCCCAAGATATTGCTGAGAATCGGAATTTCCCAAAGCCATCCGAGCTTGGTGTGGTCGGCGGTAATTTGATGTTGCTGGAGGCCGCCGAGCACGACCATCTGGCCGTCCTGGACGTTGACGTAGGAAGTGGCTTCGCGGTGATCGATGATGGGCTGGGTATTGCCATCGATGGTGACGTCACCATTATGAGAGTCGACCTTCTGGTCGATGGTCAGCTGGATGCTGCCGTCGTTGCCGATGAGCGGCGTAACTTTCACCTCAATGCCGATATTTTGGTAAGTAACGGAGGAGCTGGTGGAGAAGCCGCTGGTGGTAGCGGTGGCGGCCACGCCTGAGGGGGTGGAGGTCGTACCGGTGATGATCGGCTGGTTGGTGCTGACCACAAAATCAGCTTCCTTGGCGTGAGTGGTGGTGATGGTATCGGCCGAAAGAATCTTGGTCCGGTTCGAGGCTCCATTGCCATTGAGCGCGGCGGTGAAAGCGGCAGGGCTGACGGTGCCATTTGTGACGGCCCAGTCGCCCACGCTGCCGGCGAACTTCGTGACATCGAATCCGCCATGACGGTTGGCGGCGGCGCTAAAATTGAGGGCCTGAAGGCCGCTGATATCCGTGTCGCTGAGGTCGACTTCGGCGATGATCACCTGGATGCTGACCTGGGCGAGAAGGATGTCGATTTTGTCCACCACATCCTTGATGAGACGGATGTCATCGCCGGTGCCGGAGACGACAATGGAGTTGCTGCGATCGTCCTCCACCACGGTGACGAAGCTGCTAAACTCCGTGGTGCCCTCGTCTTTCAGGCCGAGGGAATTAAGCGCGGGGGCGACGTTCGGATGCGGCGGCTGGTTGGTCTGGCCGGGTGTCACGGTGGTCTGGCCGGTTTTTTGCGCCGCACTGGTCTGGCCGGAAATCAGGCTGCTGAGAAGGCTGGAGACATCCTTGGCCAGGGCGTGTTTGAGGTAGATGACTTCGTTGCGGGTGTTGGGGTCGGACTTGATATCGAGTTTGGCGATGAGGCCGTCAAAAAACGCATACTGTCGCGAATCGGAGATAAGGATGATTTGGTTGGTGCGATCGTCAGCGGTGAAGGTGGTGGCGGAGCCAAGTTGGGCCTGCAGCGGGCCTTGCAAGATGGTGTGCAGCTTGTTCACGAGGTCGCTGGCCTTGGCGTATTGCAGCGTGTAAAACTTCGGCGAGAGGTTGGCCGCGAGCGGCTGGTCAATACTCTTGAGCAGGAGTTCGATGCGCTGGAGATTGGAGACGCTGTCAACGATGAGCGCCGCATTGGCGCTGAGAAATGTCATCGGCGGGGTGGCCACGCCGGGGGACATGATTTGCTGGAACAACGGAATGACCTCGTTGACGTTCAGGAACTGGAGCTGAAAAAGTTTGGCTGCGATGCGGCCGCTGGGCGGCAGGTCGAGGGTCGATCCGGTAATCATTTCCGGCGCCTCCCGGCTGGCCTGGGGCAGGGGAACGACCTTGAGAAACTTGTCGCCGAGCGGCACGACGCCCACGCCATTGAGGCCGAGCAGGGTCTCAAGGGCGCGAACGGCTTCTTCCTTTGGGATCGTCCGGGTGATGTTGATCGAGTAAGTGGCGGCGGGCAGTCCCTGTGGCCGGAGAACCGCGCGGCCGGTAAACGATTCAAGCAGCTGCAGCACCGAGTCGATGGGTGCCTCGGAAAGCGTGAGGCCGTTGATCGGGGCCTCGTCGGTGTTGGCCGGTGCGCCGGCGGTGGGATTCGGCGCGACGGCCGGCCGGCCCGGTCCCGGCACGGTCGGCGTGGCCGACCCATTCGGCTCGGTGGGCACGACGGGCCCGGCCGGCGGAGTTTGCGCGGAGACGCAAAGCGCAGCGGACAAAAAGGCGAAGACGAGGCAAAGAAAGCGCGGGCGCATGAAGGGTGTCGGGTTGGGATGGACGGAAATCTTGGGAGGGGAATCAGAAGCGAAAAACAACGCCTTGTAAACCGTGTTGTATCTGACGCGCGGTTTTGGGCGGGAGTTCCGGATTTTGTCGCTTGCGACGCGCTGTTACCGGCCCCACGCTCGTCGCTTGCGATGCCAAATAGTTTCGGAAAACTCTTCACGATCACCACCTGGGGCGAAAGCCATGGCCCTGCGGTCGGCGTAGCCATTGATGGCTGCCCGCCCGGGCTGCCGATCACGGCGGAAGAAATCCAGGCCGAGCTCGACCGCCGCCGGCCGGGCCAGAGCGATATTGTCACCCCGCGCAAGGAGGATGACCGCGTGGAAATCCTGTCGGGTGTCTTCGAAGGCCGTACCACCGGGTCGCCGCTCGCCCTGCTCGTGCGCAGCACCGACGCCCGTCCCGGCGCCTACGACGAGATGTGCGAAAAATACCGCCCTTCGCACGCCGATTACACTTATCAGGCGAAGTTCGGCCATCGCGACCACCGCGGCGGCGGCCGCAGCTCCGCGCGCGAGACCATCGGCCGGGTGGCGGCCGGCGCCGTGGCCAAGAAAATCCTGCATCTGGCCGGCGCCGCGTCCGGCGGCCCGGTTGAAATCCGCGCCTTCGTTTCGCAAGTCCGCGACATCGCCGCGCCCGCGGCGGCGCTGGAAAAATTTCCCACGCTCGCCGAAGTCGAGGCGTCATCCGTGCGCTGTCCGCACCCCGCGACCGCGGCCAAAATGATCGAACTCATCAAGGCCGTGCGCGCCGAGGGCGATTCCGTCGGCGGCGTCATCACCTGCCGCGCGCGCGGCGTGCCGCCCGGGCTCGGCGAGCCGGTGTTCGACCGCCTCGAGGCCGATCTCGCCAAGGCCATGCTTTCGCTTCCCGCGACCAAGGGCTTTGAAATCGGCAGCGGCTTTGCCGGCACGCTGCTGAAAGGCTCGCAGCACAACGATGCCTTCGTCATGCGCGAGGGCCAGGTGCACACGCCGACCAACCGCAGCGGGGGAGTCCAGGGCGGCATCAGCAATGGCGAGGAAATTTTCTTCCGCGTGGCCTTCAAACCCACCGCTACCATCCTGCAGCCGCAAAAGACCGTGGACGTTCACGGGGTCGAGACCGAACTGGCCGCCCGCGGCCGGCACGACCCCTGCGTGCTTCCGCGCGCCGTTGTCATCGTCGAAGCCATGACCGCGCTCGTGCTTCTCGACCACTGGATGCGCCACGCCGCGCAGAACCGGACGTTCAAGTTCTAGGTTCAAAGTTCCCGGGTGAATGGCGGCCGCTAGTTTCTTCGGATCGACCTTCGTGTACTTCGTGTCTTTGTGGTGAAAATGATTTCTGGAAAACCTCTCGTGTATTTGATCCTCGGTGCGGCCGGTTCCGGCCGGCGCGAGATGGTCGCCGATTTGATCGATGGCGGCCTCGCCGCCGGGGCCAAACCGGCGGTGCTGCTCGCTGCGGACGAACCGGCCAGCGAACTGGACAAAAAACTTCCCGGCCTCTCGCGCTGGACGTGGACCGGCGAGACCATCGACGCGACGCTGCCGCCGGATGCGACCCAGGTGTTTTTTGTGGCGCAGGGCCGGGGCAACCCGGTGGAACAGATCGACGTGTTCAAGCCCTGGCTCGAAGCGCAGGGCGGGGAACTCGCCCGCGTGATCACCGTGGTGAACTGTTCGCTCGCGGAAAAAAATCCGCCCCTGCTCGCGTGGTATGAGGCCTGCGTTCATTTTTCCGACATCGTGCTGCTGAACCGCCGCGAAGGCGTGGCCAACAAATGGCTCAGCGATTTCCTCGCGTACTTCCAGGATCAGTTTTATCCCTGCCTCTTCGAGCAGGTGAAAGCCGGCCGCGTGAAAAATCCCGCGCTCGTGCTCGAGCCGCAGGCCCGCCGCCTGTCGCACTGGTTTGACGAGGAGCAGGACTGGGTCTTCACCAACGCTGACGGCGAGGAAATCGACGAGGAGGAAGTGACCGAGGACGACGAGGAGATCGAAGCCACGCCCGCGGAAGACTTGTACCTCGCCCGAGATGCCGCCGGCCGCCGGGCGAAGAGAATCCCGGATATCGCGAAATTTTTGGAGTGAGAGGTTCGGGTTTGTCTGTCCACAAACGCCCGTTACTTTAAGCGAATTTAAGAGTACTATTGGAGCGTGGTCGACACCCGCACAGCCATTCAGCGACGACGCATTATGCAGTCTGTCGGCACTAAAAATACCGGCCCGGAAATCGCGTTGCGAAAGCTTTTGCATCGGCTGGGGTTTCGCTTCCGCTTGCACATACGAAGTTTACCAGGCCGGCCCGATATCGTCCTTGCGGGTCGAAAGACCGCAATATTTGTGCACGGATGTTATTGGCATGGACATGGTTGTTCCAAAGGTCGATTGCCTAAAAGCCGCTTGGATTACTGGGGCCCAAAAATTGCGGCAAATAGAGAGCGAGACGCTAAAAATCTCGGTGCGCTAAAAGCCAAAGGATGGAAGGTTATCTTGGTTTGGCAGTGCGAGCTCTTGAAACTCACTCGATTGGAAAAAAAGCTGCTGAAGCGAATTCCAAGGCTGTAGCGAATTTTTTTCGATCTAGGTTGTTTTTTTCGATCGACAGGAAAGAATCGCTGCTATACTGGAATTTAAGACACCAAACACCGTGAAGCGACCGCTGGGAATAGATCTTTTCGCAGGAGCAGGAGGAATGTCGCTGGGATTCGAGCAAGCGGGGTTCGATATCGCAGCAGCGGTCGAGTACGATCCGGTGCACGCCGCAGCGCACAAATTCAACTTTCCTAACTGCGCGGTGCTGCCGTGTTCGGTTCTCGGTCTGAGCGGAGCGACAATCC
Source organism: Opitutaceae bacterium (assembly GCA_035569995.1). GTDB lineage: Bacteria > Verrucomicrobiota > Verrucomicrobiia > Opitutales > Opitutaceae > DASRHD01. Next base: position 26,908 of record DATMLS010000079.1, read on the forward strand.
GAGAGGCTGCGGGAATCGGAACAAGACAAGTCGAGGTTGTGTTCGGAGGCCCTCCTTGTCAGGGCTTCTCGATGATCGGCCAGCGCGTGCTGGACGATCCGCGGAACGCCCTAGTTCGGGAGTTTGTACGTATCGTTCGCGAACTCAATGCTAACTACTTTGTTTTCGAGAACGTCAAGGGCCTTACCATAGGCAATCAACGCCACTTTCTGGACGAGCTAATCGTCGCATTTCGGGGCATTGGTTATAACATCCGTTTACCTTGGAAAGTCCTTAACGCCGCTTCTTACGGTGTCCCACAGAATCGGGAGCGTTTGATCTTATTTGGCGCACGCAATGGGATCTCTCTTCCGCATTACCCTCCTTCGTCGACATTGCTCGCCAGCGACTTGGATTTGCCCGGTCTAGAGCTAGGACCGACATGCGAGGATGCGCTTTCGGACATTCCGGACGCTGAGCTTTTCGAATCCCTCAAAGAGAGAGATTGGGTAAAAACAGATCGCTGGGCGAAACCATCCAAATACGCTGCCGAGATGCGGTGCATAAGCAACGCCGCTTGGCATTTCGCTTATAGGCGCAAATGGGACCTAACCGTTCTAACGTCGAGCATGCGATCCGATCACACAGAGATTTCGAGACGACGTTTTCGAGGAACGCTCGGCGGTTCTGTGGAACCCGTCTCGCGACTGTTCAAGCTGTCCGCAACGGGACTGTCGAATACGTTGCGAGCAGGTAGCGATTCGAAACGAGGAGCATTCACTAGTCCAAGACCCATTCATTATCGGTTTCCGCGCTGCATAACCGTCCGAGAAATGGCTCGACTGCACGGCTTTCCAGACTGGTTTCGGTTTCACGTCACGAAGTGGAACGGGGCAAGGCAGATTGGCAATGCAGTCCCGCCGCCGCTTGCTCGCGCGATTGCCACGCAGGTAATGGCCGCAGCAGGTGTCTCTCCCCAGCGGCCGAAGGAAATAGTCGACTTGGGTCCGACGCGATTGTTAGAAATGGATATGACGCAAGCCTCCAACTATTGGGGTATCGAAATCCCCATCGGACGACGTGATCGGAAGAGCGGAGCTCGTAAAAGGAAACAGGCCGAGATCGAGGCGCTTTACCAACAACAGCTGTTGTATGCCTAAACAGAACGACCCAAATACCGCCAAGAAAAACCGCTACCAAACGCTATTGGAGCGGATTTTTTTCGATCATTACAAAAAAGGCGCAAGAGAGGTCGCCTTCGATCGCGACGAATTTATTTCTGCGGCAAAGAATCTAAAGATCGAGCTGCCTAAAAATATCGGCGATGTAATCTACTCGGTGAGGTACCGCACGACAATGCCGGCTGCCGTTGTCAAGACACAGCCTAACGGATTTGAGTGGACCATTGAGGGGATAGGCCGGGCTCGTTATGCTTTTCGTTTAGCGAAGGTAAGCCGGATCGTCCCGAATACAAACCTCGTCACGATAAAGGTACCCGACGCCACGCCGGAGATAATTTCGGCATATGCCTTATCCGACGAACAAGCGCTTCTGGCCATCGTACGCTACAATCGACTTATAGACGTTTTTCTGGGAATTGCGTCATATTCTCTGCAAAGTCATCTTAGAACCTCGGTCAGTGGGATCGGCCAAATCGAGATAGACGAGGTCTATGTTGGCGTCGATCGCACCGGGCGGCAGTTCGTAGTGCCAGTTCAAGCTAAAGGCGGCAGCGATAAGATCGGGGTGACACAAACAAAACAAGATATAGCCTGCTGTCAGGCGAAGTTTCCCCATCTGATCTGTCGGGCGGTTTCGGCGCAATTCGTCGAAAAAGACTTGATCGCGTTGTTTGAACTCACCGTCGAAAATGGCGCGATACGAATTGTCGACGAAGCACACTATCGGCTGGTGCCAGCTGGTGAAATTACTCCAGCGGAATTGGCGAGTTATCGCGAAAGGCAAACCTAACTGCGCCAAACGATGCTCCCAAAATGCCGGGAATGTCGATCAAAGTCGACCCGTCCGGCAAGTGGCCACCACCCGAATCGGGTGTGTCGGCGATGGTTTCGCCGAGATTTCCCTCTTGCAATGGTGCCCGAGGGGGGACTCGAACCCCCATGCGGTTAAGCACAGGCTTCTGAGACCTGCGTGTCTACCAATTCCACCACCCGGGCATGGGCAGGATGGGCAAAAGACACGCTCCCGGCACCCGGCGCAAGAAATTTGTTTCCTCCTGTCGCCGGCTGGCCCACACTCATTTTTCGCTCCCATGAAAAAAGACGCCATCCTTGCCAAGTTCAAAGCCGAGAAGGTCATCGCCTTGATCCGCGCCGATTCGCCGGATGGGCTGCTCGATTGCGCGAAGGCGCTGGCCGCCGGCGGGCTCACCAGCATCGAGCTCACCATGACCACGCCCGGAGCCATCCGCATGCTCGAAAAGGCCACCGTCGAGCTGCCTGATTTTCTCTTCGGCCTCGGCACCGTGCTCGACGTCGAGACGGCGCGCGCGGGCATCCTCGCCGGCGCAAAATTCATCGTCACACCCGCGCTGCGGCCCGATGTCATCAAACTCTGCCGCCGCTACAGCGTGCCGGTCTTCAGCGGCGCGCTCACGCCGACGGAGATCGTCAACACCTGGGAAGCCGGCGCGGACGCGGTGAAGATTTTCCCGGCGGAATTTTTCGGCCCGGCCTACATCAAGTCGGTCAAGGCGCCATTCCCGCACATAGACTTTGTGCCGACCGGTGGGGTGAACCCGGAAAACGTGGGCGAATTCCTGAAGGCCGGCGCGTTTGCCACCGCCGCGGGCAGCTCGCTCGTCGAGGGCAAGGCGTTGAAGGAAAAAAACTGGGCCGCGATCACGGCGAAAGCCAAGGCGTTCGTCGCCGCAGTGGCGGCGGCGAAGTGAAGGACTGAAAGCTAAAGACTGAAGGCTGAGATCGATCCAGTTTTTAACCACTGATGTACACTGATTGTCACTGATGACGGAATTTTCCGATCCCGAAGCAGTCGTGCAAAGGCAGCTCGACGCCTACAATGCGCGTGATATCGAGGCGCTCTTGGCGACCTACGCCGAGGATGCCCAGCAATTCGAACATCCGGCGAGATTGCTGGCCAGCGGTTCAGTGCAATTACGCGAACGTTTCGCCGTCCGATTCAAAGAACCCAACCTTCACGCAGCGCTCATCAAGCGCATTGTGATGGGCTCGGTCGTGATCGATCAGGAAAAGGTAACCCGCACCTTTCCTGAAGGCACGGGTACGATCGAATTGGTCGCGATCTACGAAGTGCAAAAGGGCAGGATCGCCAAAGTCTGGTTTATCTCTGGCCCCAAGAAGATTGATCCGTGACTGAACGCTGAACTTCGAATGTTCAGCGTTTGGCGGTATCTTGCGCGGTCAACCCGGCCTTTGCATCCAAGATTTCCTGCAGCGCGGCCCGGAGACTGGGGATGCGGATCGGTTTGCTGATATAACTGTCCATGCCGGCGGTGAGGCAAAGGGCGCAATCTTCGCGCACGGCATTGGCGGTCATGGCAATGATGCGCATGCCGCGCGATCCGGTGCGGGTGGCCTCCCACTTGCGGATTTGGCGGGTGGCCTCAAAACCATCCATGACCGGCATCAGGCAGTCCATGAGAACCACATCGTAAGTCGTCCGCTTGACCGAGTTGACCGCGTCCCGGCCGTTGGTGACGACGTCGGCGGTACAGCCGATTTTTTCGAGCATCAACAGGGCGATGCGGCGGTTGATATCGTTGCCCTCGGCCACCAGGATGCGCAGGGGATGAGGCAAAGGAACCACGTCGGAGGAGGGAAGCCCTGCACTGGAAGGCGCCCCGGACGACTTGGGTTTGCCGGACAACGCCAGCAAGCAATTGAAGAGCTGCGATTGTTTGACGGGCTTGAAAACTTCCCCGTCAAATTTTTCGTCCGAAGGTGATAGCTGCCGCCGGAAATCAGTAATGGGCCGAAGCCCGACGGATTTAAGCCCGGCCAGGCTTGGGTCGGAATGAATTTCCCGGGCCAATCCCTGCCATTGGGAGTTGGGCGATTGGGCGTCCACCAAAAGTATCTGGAATGCCTGGCCGGGATTTTTGGCGGCGGAGCGGAGGCGGGTGATGGCTTCAGCCGGGTTGGCCACGGTTTCGCAGGAGAGATTCAAGGAGCGAAGGGTCATTTCGACGGCCTGGCGGGTGGCAGGGGAAGATGCGAGCAGGAGAAGGCGCGTCCCGGCCAGCGACTGGGTGTCGACCGGGGGCGAGGCGCCCGGGCTGACTTCAAGCTGGATTTCGAAGGAGAAGGTCGAGCCTTTGCCGGGCTCACTTTCCAGGTTCACCTTGCCGCCCATCAATTCGACCAAGCGGCGGGAAATCGCCAGGCCGAGCCCAGTGCCCCCAAAGCGACGGGTCGCGGAATAATTGACCTGGGTGAACGGGGCAAAAAGCTTGGCCTGGTCATCTTTGGCGATGCCGATGCCGGTGTCGTGCACCGCGAAGCGCAGCCGCGCGAATTTTCCGGCCGGCTCGAGCAGGTCAATGCGAAGGACAATCGAGCCTTGTTCGGTGAACTTGATGGCGTTGCCCACCAGGTTGATGATCACCTGGCGGAGGCGTCCGTCATCGCTGTTCAGAAGGCGGGGAACATCCGGGGCGATGACGAGGGCGAAATCGAGGCCTTTGTTGAAGGCGCGGGGCGAAAGCGAGTCCATCAGGTTCTCGACCAGGAGGCAGAGATCGAATTGCTCGATCTCGAGCTTGAGATGATTGGACTCGATTTTGGAGTAGTCGAGGATGGCGTTGATGATCTCGAGCAGGGCGTCGCCGCTGTGGTGGATGGACTGGACAAATTCCTGCTGAAGATCGTCGAGCTTGGTTTCACGGAGCAGATCGGACATGCCGATAATGCATGTCATGGGGGTGCGAACCTCGTGGCTCATCACGGCCAGAAACTCGCTCTTGGCGCGATTGGCCGACTCGGCCTGCTCGGCCAGTTCCCGGCTGCGGGCCGCACTTTGCGCCAGCTGCTCACCGGTCTTGTACCGGTATTCCTCCAGCACGAGCACGATCATGCTCACCGCAATGAACAACTGCAGCACCGCCGCCACAAAGAAACCTGTGCTGTAAAGATCCTCGTAAGGCGTGGTGAATGGATAAGTGCCGAGATAAACCCCCCAGAGCGTGAATCCAAATCCCAGCATCCCGGCGCCGACAAATGGCATGCGGAAACGCAATCGGTAAAAGCACAGGCCGGAAAAAATGCTGCCGGAACCAATCAATACAAATACCGGCAGCTGGACTTGCAGCGTGTTGGAAACGTAATGTGGCACCGCGAACGTCCAAGCGATGAGAAACAGCACGAACCACATAAACAGCCTCTCGGGCACCGGCAGGTTTACAAAACGCAGCGTGCCCCATAACAGGAACGCCGCTGACATGACCACGCAGCTTTGCTTGAAGATGGCCTCGATATGGGTGAACTCGGTGCTGGGCAGCTGCAGGCTCAAGGTCAGCCACAACGAGTAAAACAGCCACGCCAGCGTCCAAATGGAAAAGTAATCCCGCTTGGTATAGCGATTGAGATAATAGAAAAGCCCAGCGAGAACCCAAACGCTCAAGAGCGAAACCATCAGGGCCGCCTGAAGATATTCGTGAGGGAAAAACAGGTCCATAAATGCGTGCTGCCCTGCGGAAAGCGAAGCTCGCACTATCATTGGCGGCGTCGAACGAAGGGGGAGTGAATTTTCCAAAGCCATTCCACGATTGTCAAACGTGAAAGGCCCCGGTCTGAGAGCTTCGGCCCTCTACTTCCGCCGCTTTTTTACGATCTTGCCCGGTGTTTTCCGTGGTGAAGCCGCCTTGGTTTTTCCGTGGATGGTTTTGCTTTTTGCGCGAATGGCTTTGCGCCGGGCGGGAGCGGTTGTCGCGAGCAATCCCGTTTTCAAATTTACCGACACCGTGTCCAAGGCAGCCACGGTTCCGTTGCCGGCCGGCGAATTGAACGTGGCCGTCAGCGTGTTGCCATCGCACGTGATGGTAAGATAGCCAAATTTTACGATGGGATCGATCTCCATGGTATCGTTCCCCACGGTGATCGGCGCTGGCCCCACGTTTTCCTGGGGCGGGCTGGCCGCAAAGCCGCCGCTGCCCGAGACCAGATACGGAATCTGCTGCCGGTTGTTATTCACCCGCTGCGTGAAACGCTGGTAAAGGTGCGCGTGGCCCGAAAGCACCATGTCCGGCCACAAGCCAACGGCCTGGAAAACGGTGTCGAGATCCTGCTGGGAGCCGGTGGAGCCGCCGTGATTGGCGTCCACGGAAAGCGGGGGATGATGGAGCGCAACGATCACGGCGCGCTGGCCCGCCTGCCGCAGCGGTTTCAGGCGCAGCAGCTCGCTTTGGAGGAAACCCAGTTGCACATCGCTGACCGTCGGAAACGCGCCCTTTTGCGAGGAGATGACGCCCGGGCCCTCGAGCACATTGCTGTAAAGGCCGATGATTGAAACAAACGGGGCATCCAGCGTGAAATAGACTCCCGGTTGGGTCATGGCGGTGCGAACCATCCCTCCGGCATCGGGTGAAGGCCCGGTGGACGTGGCGCAGAAATTATCCAGGAAAGCCTGCAGCGTGGGATTCTGCGGGGCGCTCGAGGTCGGCCCGAAGACCGAGCCGTCATGGTTTCCCGGAATCGCGAAAATGGGCCGGTCGTACAACCGGTACGGTTCATAAAACTGGTCGTAATAATACTGGGCCTCGCCAAAATGATAGACGACGTCGCCCAAATGAAAAAAGAACGCCGGTGGATTTGGGCCCGCGAGGTCGCGGACCATCGCGTCGGCCACGCTGGCCTGGTCGGCCAGCGCCGTCGCGACGGTTTGCTGGTGGTCGACCTTCGCCGCGCCGGTGTCGCCGACGGAATGAAAGACGATCTTCCCGGCTGATTGAATCGCCGCGATCATCTGCGGGCCGACGAAGGCATCCAGCTTCAGCTGCAACGCAGCGCCGGCGCGGGGCGGCGGGATGGGCAGCACCTGATCTTTGTGCAGCAGATAGTACGGCGAACTATAATACGCGGAGCTGGTGTTGTTGACGCGGAACGAAACCTCATCGCTCGACGGCTGGGTCTCGCCATAAAGCTGTCCGCCCGGGCCGATCAATTTGGTTTTGGTTGGCACAAAGGCGCGCAATATTTATCGCCGGCCATGTGCGTCAACGTAAAACAGGCGGCCTGGGTAATCTCCTCTACGGACAAGGCCATCTAATGTTACACGAAGGAAACGAACGGCGATCCGGCTTTAACCACTGATGTACACTGCTGGGCACTGATATTGAACGTCGAACGTTGGACTTTGAACGTTCAAGTGGTCAGGCTCTCAGCTCTGGACTCTCGACTCAAATCGAGGTTTTTCCTCCCGTGACCATTTATACTTACTCCAATTGCAGCACATGCCGCGACGCGGTTAAATGGCTGCGCGCGCACGGCGTGGCGTTTGTCGAAAAACCGATCCGCGAAACGCCGCCGTCCGTCGCGGAATTACAACGCATGCTCGGCTACCAAAGCGGGAACCTTCGCCGGTTGTTCAATACGTCGGGACAGGAGTACCGCGCGCTGGGGCTCGCCGATAAACTTCCGGCGATGACCGAAGCGGAGGCGTTGGCCTTGCTGGCCGGCAACGGCCGGCTCGTGAAACGCCCGTTTGTCCTGGGCGATGCGTTCGGTCTGGTCGGCTTCAATCAAGCTGAGTGGACGGGGACGTTCAGTCAGCTTGAAATTTGATCTTGGCGTGCATGCCGTCGCAGAAGGGTTTGTTCCGTGATGCGCCGCAGCGGCAGAGCGTGTAGTGATCCTCGGTCGCCGGCCGGGCCTCGCTGTTGAGTTTCGCCTGATGCACGTGGAGGGGGCCGTCCTTCTCCGTGCGCACTTCCGGAGCGGTGGAATATTCATGCACTAATTTTCCGCGCAGCTTGTAGAGCAGCGCCCCGGAGGGACAGCGCCGGATCGCGGCAATGACTTGCGCGGTGGACGAAGCATCCGGATGAGAGACCCGTCCTTCGGGCCCCTTGGTGAAAAACGTTTCGGGCGCGCCATCGACACATTCGCCCGCATGCGCACACAGGCTGAAGTCATCGACCACGGTGATTTCCTTGCCGGCAAATTCGGAGACGGAGCTTTTTTCCGTGCGCAACCGCTGGTCGGAGAAGCCGGCCGCTTCGTGCGAACCGTCGCAGTAGGGCTTGTTCTTCGACGCGCCGCAGCGGCAAAGAAAAATCAATTCGTCCGTATCGATGGTTTCTCCCCGGTCATTCTTAAGCGCCGGGATTCGCTCCGCTTTTAACGGTCCATTCGGAGTGGGTGTGATCTCAGGGCCCATGGCCGCTTACCATCTGCGATTCAGGACTTTTTTCAAGCGAAGGAGTGGATTGAACAGCCTGCTCCACTTTTCTACTTTAACGGCTTCGTGTTCTTCGGGGTCAATTTCCTGTTCCAAATCCCTTTGAGGGCGTCGAGTTTTGAATAATCCGACGAAGAGGCATGGCATTCGAAGAAGAAGTTTTCATCGACGGCGTAAGTGAATAAATTTTTCACCGCCGGAAGCGCCGTGCGCACCGAGAACGACCCAAAAGAAATTTTCTCCCCGGCTTCGCCTTTGTTCGTGAAACCACGGGTGATCTTCCCAAGGGAGAGACAGAACGCGCAGAATTCGATCAGGTGTTTCATGGGAAATGGAAGTGCTTTTGTAGGCTGCAAAAGCCCGATGGCTTGCGGGAGGAAGAGGAAGGCAGCTAACCTTATTAATTACAAGATGATGCATGTGAGGAGAATGCCCTGCTGGGGATGGGGAGAGTTGCCCAGATATCTTGTGCACCGCTGGCAATGGGAATTCGGATTTTCACCACGAAGGCACGAAGCACCACACGAAGATCGATCCAGTTTAACCACTGATGTACCCTTCTTCGCTAAAGCTACGAAGGGCACGGCACTGATGGCCACTGATCCTGACCAGGCCCTGGATCGACCTTCGTGTAAAATGGATGTTGGAAATTGGACGTTTGTCGTGTGACGCTGCGGGCGAACGATGAGCGCGGATCAGCAACAGGTTTTATGGGGACTGTTTTCCCCGATGCCGGGCGCATCCGGCACGCCGGCGGTGGAGACGTCGCGCGCGCGCGACGAAATCATTTTCCAGCGCAGCCACCGCGCGCGCCACTACCGGCTGGCCTTGCGGCGCGACGGCACGGCCGTGGCGACCATTCCGATCCGCGGCTCGGAGCGCGAGGCGCAGCGTTTTGTCGAGCGGCACCGCGACTGGCTCAAGCGCGCGCGCGAACGCGAGGCCCGCCGGCCGCGCAGCGCCGGCGTGTGGGCGCCCGGCACGCGCGTGCTCTGGCGCGGCGAGCTGGCGGAGATCCGCGTGGCCGCGGCGGGTGAACGTCCGCAGGTCTGCCTGGGGGCGGAGGTCTTTCGCGTGCCCGGGCTGGACGGCGATTTGCGCGCGGTGCTCGAATCGCATTTCACCCGGCGGGCGAAGGTCGAGTTGCCCGCGCGCACCTGGGAGCTGGCGGCGCTGTGCGGTGCGGACGTGCGGCATGTGACGGTGCGCAACCAGCGTTCGCGCTGGGGCTCGTGCTCCGCCAGCGGGACGATCTCGCTCAACTGGCGGCTGGTGCAGACGCCGGAAAGCGTGCGCGACTATATTATATACCACGAGCTGGTGCACCTCCGGTATGAGATGAACCACAGCGACCGATTTTGGGCGCGGGTGGCGGAAGTATGTCCGTGGTGGCAGGAGGCTGAACACTGGCTCAAGCGCAACGGCAGCCTGCTGGGACTGTGATAATAGATCTCAAATTTCAAATTTGAGATTTGAGATGATCGTGGGCCTTTGAACATTATTTATTGATCATTGCGCGCGCCCGGCCAATCAATCCAGCGACATGACGCCAGAACACCCCGAACATACGGTGCCCCGTCTCACCACGCACAAGCTGGCCCGGCTGGCTTTGCTGGGATTTCTCCTGACGTTCCTGCTGGCGCGGGCTTTCGTCCTGTTGATCATGGCCCGTGAGGTTCCGAACATGTATTTCTTCCTGCACGGCACCCATGTTCACCATTTGAACTACGGCATTTTTCTCCTGGCGGCCGTTTGTGGCTATAGCGTGTTTGCGCGGCCGGTGGGACGTCCGGCCGAGGTGGCTGCGCTGGTGTACGGCATCTCCATGGCGCTCACCTTCGATGAGTTTGGCATGTGGCTGCACTTGGGCGGAAGCTATTGGCAGCGCACCAGCGTGGATGCCGTCATCATTATTGCGGCCGTGTTTGGGCTGTTTGCGTTTGCGCGGTCGATCAAACGCTTTGAATCACGCCATCGCTGGGCGTTTGCCGTTTTGCTTGTGGCGCTCGTCGGGTTTGGCTGGGTCGTGGGCCTGGCGGGCACTCGGCTGGGTGCGATGGTCGGGCCCAGGCTTTATGAGTTGGAAGCGGCTTCGTCGCCCTGACGGGCGAATTTGAGATCTCAAATTTGAGATTTGAAATATAAGCAGGCGGAGAATCCCGCCTGCTTACCGCGTGCGCACGGCTTCCAGTTCTTCCCAGCGGGCGAGGGCGGCGGCGTGCTGGCGGTCCAGTTCGTCGAGGCGGGCTTTCACCTGCGCGGCGGCGCTGCGTTCGCGCTGATAGAAAACGGGGTCGGCGAGTTTTTTGCCGAGTTCGGCCTGCTCGGTTTCGAGCGCGTCGATTTGCGCGGGCAGTGCGTCGAGTTCGCGCTGCTCCTTGTTCGTGAGCTTGCGTGAGGCTTTCGCCGGCGTCGCGGGTGCGACAGGTTCATTGGCTGCGGCGCGGGCGGCCGCAGCGGCTTTCGCGGTGGCGACTTTTTCTTTTTCGTGGACCCAGTCGGCATAGCCGCCGCCGTAATCGCCGATGCGACCGTCGCCTTCAAAGACCAGGGTGCTGGTGACGACGTTGTCCAGGAAATCGCGGTCATGGCTCACGATGAGGAGCGTGCCCTGGTACTCGACGAGCAGGTCCTCGAGGAGATCGAGGGTCTCGGCGTCGAGATCGTTGGTGGGCTCGTCCATCACGAGGACATTGGCCGGCTTGGTGAACAGGCGGGCGAGAAGGAGGCGATTGCGCTCGCCGCCGGAAAGGACGCGCGCAGGCGTCCGGGCGCGGTCGGCGGTGAAGAGAAAATCCTGGAGGTAGCTGATGACGTGGCGCGTGCGGCCCTCGACCGTGACGGTTTCATTGCCGCCGGCGATGTTGTCGGCCACGGTTTTCGCGTCGTCGATCTGGGCGCGCATCTGGTCGAAGTACACGACTTCGAGGTTGGTGCCGTGCTTGATCGTGCCCGTGGTGGGCGCGAGCTGGCCGAGGAGAAGCTTGATCAGGGTCGATTTGCCGGCGCCGTTGGGCCCGATGATGCCGATCTTGTCGCCGCGGGTGAACGTGTCGGTGAAATCGCGGACGAGCAGGCGGCCATCGGGGTAGGCGAACGACATGGCCTCCACGTCGATGACTTTCACGCCGGAGCGCTCGGCCTCGGTGAGACGGAGGGTGACGTTGCCGAGGCGCTCGCGACGGGCGGCGCGCTCGGCGCGCATTTTCATCAGTGCATGGATGCGGCCCTGGGCGCGGGAGCGCTGGGCGCGCACGCCTTTGCGAATCCACACTTCTTCCTGCGCGAGTTTTTTGTCGAAGGCGGCCTGTTGTTTTTCCTCGGCGGCCACGACCTCCTCCTTGCGGATGAGATAAGTGTCGTAATCGCAGGCCCAGCTGGCGAGGCGGCCGCGATCGAGCTCGACGATGCGCGTGGCGAGCTTGCGCAGGAAGGCGCGATCATGGGTCACGAAGAAGAGCGTGATTTTTTCCGTGAGCAAAAATTCCTCGAGCCAGAGGATCGACTCAAGGTCGAGATGGTTGGTCGGCTCGTCGAGCAAGAGCAGGTCGGGCCGGCCGGCGAGGGCGCGGCCGAGGAGCGTGCGGCGTTTCAACCCGCCTGAGAGCTCTTCAAATTCGGTCCCGGGCGTGAGCTGCAGGTGCTCGATGAGGGTGTCCACGAGCACATCGCGCTCCCAATCCTCCTCGTGCTCCGCCTGCGGGCGCAGGCCGGACGCGATGATGTCGATGACCGTGCCGCTCATGTCGGCGGGAATATCCTGGCTAAGCCGCGTGAAGACCGAGCCGGGTTGGCGGAAGACATCGCCCGTGTCGGGTTTCATTTCGCCGGCGATGACGCGCATGAGGGTGGACTTGCCCGCGCCATTGCGTCCGAGCAGGCAGACGCGTTCGCCGGGATCGACCTGGAAGTTGACCTTGTCCAGGATCGCCGGGCCACCGAAGCAGAGATTCACGTCGAGCAAGCTGAAAAGTGACATAAGCGGCCCAACGTGGCCCGCCCGCCCGCCGCGTGCAACACTGGAGCTTGTTTCACCACAAAGACACGAAGAGCACGAAGATCGATCTTATCCAAAAAGTTTTTGACCAGCCTCCGTATTCTTCGTGCCTTTGTGGTGAATCATAATGGTTTTTGCCGTCGCGTTTGCGGCCGTTGCGTTCACGTTCAGGTCGCAAATGAAGCCGTTGCCATCAGCGAGCCAAAGAAGGGACTTTCCTGCCAACGGCAGCTGGCTCCGGCAGGTCTGGCCCCGGATCCGCACCCTGTGGGTGGCCAAGGTCACCGGCACCATCCTCAGTATGCCTTTGTTCTTCGTGATTTATTTCTGGCTGCTCAACCATCCGCTTTTCCCGGTAACCACCATCCCGCGCACGGCGGTTGACCGGCTGATTGGTTTTTGTCCGGAAACTTTGCCGCTCTACGTGTCGCTATGGGTTTACGTGGCGCTCCCACCCATGTTCTTGAAAAACCGCCGCGAGCTTGGGTCTTACGGCCTGGCGGTGATTGGGCTCAGTGTGATCGCCTTTTGCTTCTTTCTTTTCTGGCCGACGTCGGTGCCCAGGTCGGAGATCGATTGGTCTCAACATCCTTCCGTTTCATTCCTCAAGACGGTCGATGCCACGGGCAATGCCTGTCCATCCTTGCACGTGGCTTTTGCCCTGTTCACCGCCATCTGGCTCGAGCATCTGCTGCGCGAGATGGGCGCCGGGCGCCTGGTGCGCGCGCTGAACTGGCTGTGGTGCCTGGGCATTCTCTACTCCACGATCGCCATCCGCCAGCATGTCGCACTCGACGTCCTAGCCGGGGCCGCGCTCGGCGCCATCGTGGCGGCCCTGCATTTGCGTGCACTTTACGGTAGGAATGATTCACCACAAAGTCGCAAAGAACACGAAGGAAGGGATTAATTTCTTTGGATCGATCTTTGTGGCCTTTGTGTCTTTGTGGTGAAGGTAAGTTCTGTCCCGAAATTCACTTTGATTTCGCGCTAACTTCCCATTCATAATGCCACAACCGATGATCGACATGGACAAACCTCGCTTTACGACCCTGGCCGGCATGGTTTTTTTGGCGGCGGCTTTGCGGCTGATTCCGCATCCGCCGAATTTCACCCCTTTGGCGGCGATGGCGCTCTTTGGCGGCGCCTATATTTCCGACAAGCGCCTGGCGTTTGGCCTGCCTTTGGCGGCGCTCTTCTTAAGTGATGCGGTATTAGGATTCTACCATGGCATGATCTGGGTTTATGGAAGCTTTGCCTTGATCGTGTGCCTCGGCTTGCAGCTGCAGTCGCGGCGCCGGTTGCTGCCCATCGCCGGCGCGGCTTTGGCCAGCTCGGTGCTGTTTTTTGCACTCACGAATTTCGGCGTCTGGGCTTCCGGCGGCCTGTATCCGCACACGCTGGCGGGTCTCGAGACCTGTTATGTCGCGGCCATTCCGTTTTTCCAGAACACCATCGCGGGTGACTTGGTTTATACGGCGCTGCTCTTTGGCGGGTTTGCGCTCGCGGAAAAGAAATTTCCCGCCCTGCGCGAAGCGACTGTGCCGGGTGCGGCTTAGCCGGCTGTTGAAAAACAGCCCCTCGCGCTTGCCGGTTGGCCATCTGCAGCTATACTGCGTTGGTCGCAACGATCATCGAAGTGTCGCGAGCGGCCAGGCCGGGATTGGCCCGGTAAAAATCATGCAAGCACCATGAAAAGATCAGGTTCGAGGCGCCAGGTGGCCAAATGAAACCCTCGTGCCGCCGCCGTGTCACACTTTTGATCCCTGCCTTTTTCGCCATGAAAAAAATCACCACCACCGCCATCCTTGCGGCAGGCTTTTTTGTCGCCGCAGTATCTTTCGCCGATTCAACGGGTCCCGCGCCAGCGCCGGCACCCACTGAAATTGATTACGTCAACCAACTGCCCAATCCGAATGACCTTGTGAATACAGGGGTCCCGGAAGGCGCCAGTGTTTCCAAGATTGTCCAGACCGGCAGCGACATAACAGTGACCTATTCCTATTCAAGCGGGCAGGTCCGCGCTGTGACCTACCGTCTGCTTCCGGCGGCCGGTTCAAGTGCGACAACGGCATCTACGGTGCCAACCCCGTCCACGCCGGCTCCAGCGGTGGTTTATGCTGATGCCAACCCGGCACCGGTCGTTTATGAACAGCCTGCGCCGGTGTATTATTATCCGGCTTATGGCTATTACTATCCGTGGTATTCGCCCATTTCCATCGGCATCGGCTTTCGCGGTGGTTGGGGTTTCCGCGGCGGTTGGGGCGGTGGCTTCCACGGGCGCTTCCGTCGGTAAAGGATCGGCGGAAGGCCGGGCCTCCGTGGTAAATCACCGTTTGACGAAGCAATACGACCGGTAGGAGAGCGACCCGCGCTGGAGGGCGGTGTACACGCGCGAGCCCTGGATGCCGGCGAAGTCCCCGCCAAGCCGGTGGATAAACTTTGGCAGGTGGCGCACGATCAATTCCTGCGAACGTTGGGAGTTCCGATCCATGCCACGCAGGACTTCGGCGTTGATGACGCGAGAGTCGATCTGTGCCAGTGGAGCGGACGCGAGCGCCTGTTCCCACTCGGAGAAACGTTCGCTGAACCGGAAATCAGCATAGAGGAAATATCCACCGGGTCGGAGCACTCGCGCGACCTCCGCCAAGAAACGCGCAAAGACCGGGTAACAGTGTGACGCCTCAACGTTGATGACAGCATCGACGGTGGCATCGGGGAACGGCAGGTTCCCGGCGTCGCCTTGGACGAAGCTGAGGCCGTTTACCTGGTGGCGTTGCTGGCAGAAACGGATGCCGGCGGGATTCAGGTCGAGGCCGGTGTAGTGCGATGGTTGCAGGGTGCGCGTGAGATAGGATGCGCCGCCGCCGTGACCGCAGCTCACCTCCAGTACATTTTTTCCGCGCAGCTCCACCTGGGTTGCGACGTGATGATAGAGCTGGATGCAGGCGCGATTGGGCTCGTCGGCCGGCGTGAGCGGCAGGCCCATCGGCGGATCCGTTTCAAAGGCGTAGTTGAGAAAAAGGACTTCGTCATGACGGAGCCGCCGGGTGAGGAAGGGATACCAGAGCCGCCAGATGGCCTGGCGGATTGCCCCGAAGGAAAAGAGGTGGTCGATGAGGAGCATGGCGATTTTTCTCAACGGTCTGCAAATTTGTTTTCAGCTTTAGGTATCTGATGGACGAGAACGACTTGGCTAACATGAAGGGAGTTAATGCGGCGGGCGACCAGGATGTTCCCTTTCGCCCCGAAAAAGAAAATCATTTATTGGAAACCGGGCGATACCCGCAGGCGTCTCTGCTTATGGTTATTGGTTTGGTTCTCCTATCAGGGAGAAAAAGTAGTACTGAACATAGTGGCGGGCCGCTTAGGGGTAAGCGGCCCGCTTCGTTTTTAAACGGAAACCTCCGTTGCATCGATAATGGTGTGTGACAATTTTGATTCTTTCCCATTCCGTCATCGACAAATGGCGCGAAGCGTGCTCAGTTGCTCACAAGATATCCACAATCGATGGAACACCTGAGCGGGGTCACAACTCCTAAACCGCAGCTCAAGGTCTCTGCTAAAGTTAAGACCTTTGTCCTCGACACGAACGTCCTGCTGCACGACCCGCAGTCGCTCTTCACGTTCGAGGAAAATAACCTCGTCATACCCGTCGAGGTCCTCGAGGAACTCGACGCGATCAAAAGCGAGCAGTCCACCGAGCGCGGCCGCAACGCCCGCCGCGTGCACCGCCACCTGCAGGAGCTCCTGCCCGACTCGCGCACGATGCTCGAAGGCGTGAAGCTGCCCAACGGCGGCACGCTCTCCGTCGTCATCAACCGCTACATTGCGGAAAACGCCTTGAACTCGCCGGCGATGCAGCGCCTGCGGGCCGTCCTGCCCGATTTTTCCAAGAAGGATAACCGCATCATCGCCTGCGCGCTCTTTGTCCAGGAAACCTATCCGCCTCCTACCATTCTCGTCACCAAGGACGTCAATGTGCAGCTCAAGGCCCGCGCGGTCGGCCTCGAATCGCAGGATTACCTCAACGACAAGGTTCCCGAGCCCACCGACGAGGATGCCTACGGCGAGATTGCGCTCACCATGTACGAGCTGCAGCGCTTCTGTTCCGAGGGCGAGTTCGAGCTGACGGCCGACGTTTCGCGCCGGCTTTTTGTCAACGAATACATCCTGCTGCGCTCGCCGGAGGGAAAAACGATGCCCGCCCGCCACTACGGCGATGGCCTGGTGCGCCGACTGAAAATTCCCGAGTACGTCAAGGCCCCCGGCGGCATTGCCATCCGTGCGCGCAACCTCGAACAGCAGTTTTTCATGGATGCGCTGCTCGACGATTCCATCTCGCTTGTCACCTGTTTCGGCAAAGCCGGCACCGGCAAGACGCTCCTCTCCACCGCCTGCGCGCTTTACCAGACGCACGACGACTCCTCGCGCTACGACGGCGTTTCCATTTCCCGCCCGGTCATCGCGCTCGGCAAGGACATCGGCTTCCTGCCCGGCACGCTCGAGGAAAAAATGCGGCCCTGGCTCCAGCCCTATTACGACGCGCTCGAGGTCCTCATGCCCTCGAAGCCGCCCAAGGAGCCCCAGTTCGCCTCGAAGAAAGTTTCCAAGAAGAAAAAACGGAAGAACGACGACCTGTTTTCCTCGATGACCGCGGCGCAGCCCGCGCACAACAGCCATTCCAACAACCTTGCGCCCAGCAAACCCTACGAGCGCCTGATTCGGAACGGCCTGCTCGAAATCGAGGCGCTGGCCTTCATCCGCGGGCGCTCCATCGCCCGCCGCTTCTTCATCCTCGACGAGGCGCAGCAGCTCACGCCGCATGAAGTGAAGACCGTCATCACCCGCATTTCCGAAGGCTCGAAGATCGTCCTGATCGGCGACCCGGCGCAGATCGACAACCCCTACGTCGACTCGCGCAGCAACGGCCTGGCCTACGCGCACAACCGCATGAAAGGCCAGCTCCTCGCCGCGCACGTCAAGCTGATGAAAGGCGAACGCTCCAAGCTCGCCGAACTCGCCGCGGATCTGCTGTGAGATAAGACCGGGGTTTGTTTTTTAACGCAAAGAGCGCAAAGGCTGATTTGCAGTGTTTATGTTCGTCATTCCGAGCCGGGCGAGGAATCTCAGACTCTTTGTAACGTATTATATTACAAACGAGATTCCTCGCCCGGCTCGGAATGACAAAATAAGTGGTCGCGTTTCTTTGTGGCTAAACCTTGAACTTTGAACGGAAAACCGTGAACTGCCGCCGCTATTCGGCGGCGCGGGCCATCAGCCAGAGCAGATCCGCGGTGCGGTTGACCCATTGCCGCACGAGGGGTCGCAGCGTCCGGCCGTGCGCGGGTAGGGCCGTGAGCCGCCGTTCCGCGCGACGCGCCACGGTGCGAGCGAGGTCGAGCGCCGCCGCGTGCAGGTTCGCGCCCGGCGTGGCCCAGCCGTCGAAACGGATTTTTTTTGCCTCCAGCGCGGCGACCGCCGCATCGACCCAGGCCAGGTCGGCCTCGCCGAGCTTGGGGAACTTCGACTTGGCATATTTTTTTGCGTCGCTTTCCGCGCAGGCCAATTCGCCCATGAGCGCGACGAGGGTCTTTTGAATTTTTTCCAGCTCGGCGCGCCGGGCTTTCTTGGGACATGTCGCCTTGGCCAGGCCGAGCGCGGTGTTGAGTTCGTCGAACGCACCCACGGCCTCGATCTGCGGGTGATCCTTCGGCACGCGTTTTCCGTAGAGCAGCCCCGTGGTGCCGTCGTCGCCGGTGCGGGTGGCGATGGAGCGGGCGGCTTTCATGGAAGCCATGAAAGCCGAACATCCAACATCCAACATTCAACATTCAACGTCGAAATCAGACCGGCCCTCATCCTCGGAAATCCGAACTTGGGTGTTGGGCGTTCGATGTTGGATGTTCGATGTTCAATCATGAGATTTTCCGCGCGGCCGCCTGTGCGCGCAGGCACAGTTCGGCGGCCTTGAAAGCGTGCGCCTGGGTCATGGCTTTTTCGGTGCGGTTCAGGCAGTCGAGGATCAGTTCGCCGAAAAAGCGGAAGCCGACCTTGCCATGCACCTCGATGTGTTGTTCGCCCCGGTCGTCCACGAGGTAAACATGATCGCCGGTCCGGTCGCGGGCGACGTCCACGTATTTGCGCAGCTCGATGTAGCCCTTGGTGCCGAGGATGATGGTGCGCCCGTCGCCCCAAGTGCTCAGGCCGCTGGGGGTGAACCAGTCCACGCGGACGTAATTTGAGGTGCCGTTGTTGCCGAGGAGCGACACCTCGCCGAAATCCTCGAACTCGGGCGTGTCGGAGTTGGCCAGGTTGCCCACCGCGGCCTGCGTGACCTCGGCCTCGGTCGCGCCCGAGTAAAACAGGAACTGCTCGAACTGGTGGCTGCCGATGTCGCAGAGAATGCCGCCGTATTTCGCCTTTTCAAAAAACCAGGCGGGCCGCGACGGCTTGTTGAGCCGGTGCGGGCCGAGGCCGATGACCTGGATGACGCGGCCGATGGCGCCGTCGTGCACGAGGTCGCCCGCATGGATGGCGCATTCCACATGCAGGCGTTCGCTGAAATAAACCATGTATTTGCGGCCGGTGCGCGCCACGGCGGCCCGGGCCTCGGCGAGCTGGTCGAGCGAGGTGAAGGGTGTTTTGTCGGTGAAATAATCCTTGCCCGCCGCCATCACGCGGCCGCCGAGCGGGCCGCGGTCGCAGGGCACGGCGGCGGCGGCCACGAGGTGGACGGCCGGGTCATCGAGGATTTCATCCACCGAGCGTGCAGTTTTTACTTGTGGAAACTTGGCCCGGAAGGCCGCCACTTTTTTTGGATCCGGATCGTAAACCCATTTCAACGCCGCCCCGGCTTCGAGCAGGCCGTTGCATTGGCCGTAAATATGGCCGTGTTCGAGATGCGCGGCGGCAAAGACAAATTCGCCAGGATTCACCACGGGGTGCGACTTGCCCTGCGGCGCGTAGTTCATGCCGTCGGATTTTTGGCTCATGGGGAAAAGGGACTACAGCACATTAACCACTAATGCACACTAATGGGCACTAATACTTCCAAGCAGGCAGAAGACCGACTTAACCACTGATGTACACTTATGGTCACTGATAATAAGAAGTTGGTTTCGAACTCATTTTTATCTGTTTTTTTCCGAATCAGTGAACATCAGTGTGCATCAGTGGTTAAAATGCCCTAGGTTTTTGCCGCGGCGCGCGTCTGTTTCTTCAATTCACTGATGTCCGGCTCGAGCGTGGCCAGGGTCTTTTTATCCATGCGATCGATGAAAAGGATGCCGTTGAGATGGTCGGCCTCGTGCTGGATGCAACGCGCGAAGAGCCCGTCGCAGTGCAAGGTGTGCGGCGTGCCGTGTTCGTCATGGAATTTCACCACGATGATTTCCGGCCGGGCCACGTCGCCGCGGATGTTGGGAAACGACAGGCAGCCCTCCTCGGCCGTGGCCTCGGGCAGCGGTTCAGGCGCGATCTTGGGGTTCACCATGATCATTGGCATGAACAGTTCCAGCGGTGGTTGGGCGCCATCGAGCCGCCAGCTGAATTCCGCCTGCACATCGCGCAAATCCACGACGCACAGCTGTATTGCGCGCCCCACTTGCTGCGCGGCAAGGCCGATGCCCCCGGCGGCATGCATCGTTTCGATCATTTCAGCGGCAAACCGGGTGAGGGCAGCGTCAAAATTTTTTACTTTCTCGCCCTTTTTGCGCAGGATCGGGTCGTCGTAATGAACAATTGGCAGCGGCATTGGTCGAGAGAGGTGTCCAGCGTGGGTTTGTGCCCAAGCTGCTGCAAATAAATTTGTTTCGACTTTCCTTTTTGTCCAGTCTTCGGCCATGAACGCACCGGTTGATATCTCGCGTATTCCACCCGCGCGCGCGTTTGCGCTGGCCGGGGCCGGCCTCGCGCTGGCCGTCGTGGCGTGGATGCTGCCGGTGAATTTGAAATCGGTCACACCCGCGCTGCTCCAGGCCGCCGGCGCGGGCACGCCGTCGCTGGTGGAATATGGCCGGCAACTGACGGAGTCGGAGAAGATCGGTCCGGCGGCGCTCGTGCTCGCCGCCGCGCAGACGGTGGGCGATGCGCGTGCGCCGGAGCTGGCCGACGACCTGGCGAAACTCTCCGCGCGCCAGCCGGAATTTGTCGCCTGGGGCGGCTGGGATCCGTTTCTCGATCCGATTTTCAAGCTGCGCGAAAACACCGGCCGCAGCCAGAGCACGCCTGTGCTGGCGTTTCTCATCACCGAAAAAGCTCGCACGTCGCTGCGCGACTATCTCGCCGGCACGCGTTCGCTCGGGGTGGAGGACTTGCTGGGCACGCGGGACATTCCCACGGCGACGCGCTTCGTGCCGGTCGGCCAGCCCGGCGGGCAGGCGCTCGACTCGGTTATTTTGCTGACCGCCCTGCTTTACCAGGGCGAGCATCTCTCGCCTTCGCTCCAGCGCGAACTGCGCGGCCTGGCTGAGGCGGCGCTCGCGAAAAAGGACTTCGGCGAAATGGAGCTATTTTACCTCGACCTGCTTTCGCTCGGCAAACGTCTCGACTGGGGCCAGCTCAGCGAGCTGCTCAGCCGCACGGACAGTACAAAGACCGTGGGTGAATACGCGCACCTCGCCCGCGTCGCGCCTGGCCAGCTGCCGCTCATCTATTCGACGGCATTGTTTTCCGACTCCGCCGACAGCGTGGCCAGCTACCTCATCCAATACGGGGAATCCGGCGCCGCGGACCTGCGCCTTGCGCTCGGGGCAGGGCAGGGCGCGGTGCGCCAGCTTTTGCTGCGACAGGTCCCGGTCAACCACTCGGCCGGCCCCGCGTTGGGCGACACGGCCACGCTGGCGCTGCTCTATCCAAAACTCACCCTCGCCGTGAAATGGCTGGGGTTTTTTGCCGGAGCTTTTTTGCTTTTTCGCGGTCTGGACTGTTGGCTGTTCGCCATGGGTGGCGGTGTGGGCAACAAGGCCATGCTGCTGCATTTGAGGAGCGGCGTGCTCGCGCTGTTTGCCGCCATCCTCCTGGTCGTCGCAACCGAACCCTTTCTGCTCAAAGCCACGCCGCTCTCGGCTTATCGCCTAAAGATCGTCATTCCCATGCTGGCCAACGTGGCTACACCCTCTTCCCAACCTCAATCCTCAACTCATCCTGATATGGACACATCCACCCTTATATCCATCGGCGTCTTCGCCTTGCTCCAGGTGGCCACCTACCTGGTCTGCCTCATGAAAATCGGCGAGATCGAGCGCCAGGACCTCTCGCCGCAGCTCAAGCTCCGGCTCATGGAAAACGAGGAGAACCTCTTCGATAGCGGCCTCTACATCGGCATGATGGGCACGGCCACCGCGCTCGTGCTCCAGGTCGTCGGCGTGATCCCGGCCAACCTGCTCGCCGCCTATTCGTCGAACCTCTTCGGCATCGTGTGCGTGGCCCTGGTGAAAATCCGCCACGTGCGCGGCTACAAGCGGCAGCTCATCTTCGATAGCCAGCCCGCGCCCGTTCCCGCCGCTTCCGTCCTTCCCGCCAAGGCCTGATCGTCTGATTTCGGGTCATGAACAAGACGCTCCTCCTCATCATCGTAGATTTCCTTTTCCTCAACCTCATCGCGCTCACGCGATGGGAGAAGGCGGAGCCTGTGCACCCAAGCCGGCCCCCTGTTCCGCAGATCGCCGCCAACGATACTGCTTCACCGGACAAGGATCTGGTTGAAATGATGAAGCAGTCCCTCGCCGACGAGCAGGCGACGCGCGCGCAGATCGCGCAGCAACTCCAGTCCACCCAAGCCACGCTCCAGCAGCACGACCAGAATCTTGCCCAGCTCCAGTCCGAAAAAACCCAGCTCGCGTCCACGCTCGGCGAGACGCAGCAAAAAGCCCAGGTGCTGGCCCAGCAATATGCGGCGGCCTCGCAGGATGCGACCATGACCAAGGAGCAGCTCGCCGCGCTGCAAAAGGAACTCGAAGCCCGCCGCGCCGAGGCCGAGAAGCAAAAACAGGATCTCGCCTCGCTCACCAAGCTCCATGCCGAGGCCCAGCAGAAAATCGAGGACCTCAACGTTGCGGTCAAAGTTTCCGAGCAGGAGAAGCAGCTCCTCCGCGAAACCGCCGACAGTCTCAAGACGCAGGTCGAGGCCGAACGCGAGGAACGCCAGAAAGTCCAGGCCACCACCACGCAGCTCGCGCAGGGCGTCGGCCAGCTCGCCCAGAATTCGGGCGAACTCACGCAGGAAATTCGCGCGAACACCCCGGTCAACGCCAACACGCTGTTCGACACGTTCCTCGCGAACCGCGTGCCCACCACGTTTACCATCAGCCGGCCGGTTCTCTTTGGCTCGGGCGAACGGTCGAGCGACGCGCACACCCTGCTCGTGCAGGACGGCACGCAGGTTTATGCGCTCGTGCATGTGAACGACACGCCCTTCGATTTCGGCCCGCAGCGGCCGGGCATCGATTGGCAGAAAATTTCCGTCACCTTCTCCCGCCCGCCCTATGAAACCTCCGCTCGCTCGCTCGCCTTCCTGGCGCTCGATCCGCGCATCATCGCCATCCCGGTGGACCAGGCGCAGGTCACCGCGCTTGGGGTGAAAGTTTACCAGACCGCGCTCGAGCCGTTCAAGTTTCCCAATGCGGTACTGATTAACGAAGGTGGAAAGGGCTACGGCGAAGTTCCCTTCAAGCTCGATCCCTCCACGCCCGGCTACGTGAAAATGGACAGCCACTTTTTCAAGCGCCTGGCCGGCGCCTTCTCGCCCTCGACTGGCGACCTCGTCCTCAGCGAGACGGGCGAACTGCTCGGCCTCATGGTCAACGACAGCTACTGCGCCGTCGTGAACAATTTTCTCCCGGCCAAAACCATTGCGACCGGTGACAATATTGCCGCGCAGCAGACCGGCGAGATTCTCAACACACTCATCGCGCGCGTCGCCAGCCTGCCGTACCGCCTGCAGTAACCGCGGGCGCAAAGTCTTTCCGCGTCCGCCCTCCAAGGCTTTGGCGACGGATAATCCGCGGGAAACTAATCGGAACCGGGCTGGCTGAAAACCACGCTGCGCACCAATCCCCACTGAAATACTTTCTCTGTCTCGCGGGTGAAACCTTCCGCGGAAATCAGTTCCTCCGCCGGCGGGAGCACCCGCGCCGACAGTGTGGTTTGCCAGTGGAAAAATGCGTAGAGCACCGCGAGCCAGGCCCGCACCCGCAGCCGTGCCAGGCCGGACGGCGGCAGCACGAAGTCGGCCCACAGCCAGCGCGCGCCGGGCCGCAGGCTCGCCGCGATGCGGTGGACGATATCCGCCGCTTGTTCTGCCGTGAAGCAATCGAGGAAAAACAGCGTAATGACCGCATCGTAATTTTTATCCGGGAGAATCGCGGTCAATAGATCGGCCTGGCGAAACGTCACGCGGGCGCGAGCTTCCGCGGGCAGGCGGGACTCCGCGCGCGCCAGCATGGCCGGGCTGAAGTCGAGGCAGTCGATGTGTGCGTCCGGCGCGGCGCGCACGAGCTGTTCGAGGCAGCGGCCGTCGCCTTCGCCGAGCACGAGGATGGCGCGGCAATCCCGCAATTTCTCCAGAAAACAAAAACGCGCACGTTCCAAGTCGCGGCCGAATGCGCCGTATTCGAGCGGACGATAAATGCGGGCGAGGCGGTCGAAACTGCACGGCGCGCTCATCGTGATAAGGCCAGACTCGCGAGCAAGGGGACGAGCGGTGTCATCAGCACGACATCGGCCAGCACGCGCGCGAGCTGGCGGCCGCAGCGAACGTGCGCGAGATCGACGGCGCCGAGCAGCCCGCCGCTGGCCGCGGCGCAAAGTGCGGCGACACGCATCGCGCCGGTTTCGCTCCCGGCAAAACCAGTGGCGAGCAGTGCCAGCAGCCAGGGCAGCAAGCGCACGAGGCGGTGTCCGCGCGGATATTGCAACGCGAACGAAGTTTGGCCGTGCGTGCGATCCACCTCGGTTTCCCAGAGCGAGATGAGGACGCAATTGGCCAGGCAGAGCGCGCCGAACAGCGCCAACGGGACAGAGAGCAGGCGCAGCGCACCGGGTTCGCGGGCGATGGGAAAACACGACACCCCGGCGGCGAAGAGCAGGGCCACGCACAATTCCTTGGGCACACGCCATGGGTTGCCGCGGTGCATAAGCTGGTGGGACAGCAGGTAAACGAGCACGGGCGCCAGCACGATGAAGCCGGCGGCAAGTTCACGCGAATTCAGCCGGGTGAATGAAACTGCCAGCGCGGTCACGAGCACTCCGAGCCACGCGGAAAAAACCGGCCAGCGCCAGCGCTGGTAAAACCAGTGGCGTTGGGTGCGCAACTGTTCCCGCGCGATTTGCCAGCCTTCGATCCAGCGGTCAGCTGCGTAGGCCAGCCAGGTCGCCGCGCCGAGGATGAAGACGTGGTGCCATGCCAGCGGCGTGTGCGCGACGCGCGCGAGCAGCCATTGCCACGACAACGCCACGGCCGGCGCGTCGAGCGAAAGCATGGTGGGCCACTGCCACCACTTGGGTTTTCCTGGAATGAAAT
The DNA here is from genome assembly GCA_035569995.1 of Opitutaceae bacterium. GTDB lineage: Bacteria > Verrucomicrobiota > Verrucomicrobiia > Opitutales > Opitutaceae > DASRHD01. Next base: position 51,798 of record DATMLS010000079.1, read on the forward strand.
CTTTTAGGCGATCAGACACATGCTAGGGCGGTTTCGGTTAAATAGACACATGACAGGCGAATTGTCATTCCGAGCCGTGCGAGGAATCTCCGAAATTGAAATCGACGAGAACAGCAGAGATTCCTCGCACGGCTCGGAATGACAAAACAAGGGATATGCCGCAAAGCCCTGCCGATGGAGACAATTAGATCGAAGATGCTCTAATGCTTTGTCTCCGCCGGGCCCGAGCCGGCGTTCGCTTCGCGCAGGTCGCCTTCGCCGAGTTTGCGGCGGAAAAAATCGATCGCCAGGCCGTAGCACAGGTGAGCGAGTTCGGGGTCATAGCGGTGGCCTTCGTCACGGAGAAAGGCGTGCGCGCCATTGAACTCGTGCCAGGTGAAGTGCACGCCCGCCTCGGTCAGCGCGGCGTAAACTTTGGCCCGGCCCTCGGCGGGGACATGCGGATCCTGCCGGCCGTAGATCATGAGCAGCTCGCCCTTGATTTCCTTTGTGCGCAGGAGCGAGTCGTCGTTCATGCCCTTGCCGAGGCCGCGTTTGTGAAGGTCGGTCGCGTAGAAGCACACGCCGCCGCGCACGTCGGGATTCATGGCGGCGCGGAAGGTGAGGTGGCCGCCGATGCAGATGCCCATCGTGCCGAGTTTGCCGGTGCAATGCTCGTAGGTTTTCAGGAACGCGAGCACGGCGCGCGCGTCGGCGTCGTAGCTGGCTAGGTCCTTGGCGGTTTTGAGGGCGTTGCCGCGGTCGGCGCCGGCCTGGTCGTAGGCCAGCACGGTGCCGGCCGGCTCGAACTCGTGGTAAATTTCCGGCACCGCCACGACGAAACCGTGGCCGGCGAGCAGCGCCGCGGTGCGGCGGATGGGGCCGGTGACCTGGAAAATCTCTGAGAAGAGCAGGATGCCCGGGTATTTGCCCGGCGCGGTCGGACGGAAAATGTAAGTGCGCATTGGCCCGGCCGGCGTGGCGAGATCGACGTGCTCGTTGTCTTTGATCGTCATGGGAGTGGGAAGTTTAGAGCCGAGAGCTGAGAATTGAGGGCTGAGCGACCGGCAAAAAATCAAAAAATTTCAGCTAGGGATGCCAGTCTGTTGAGTCTCGGCCAATGCCGTTTTTACCGCGGCGGTGTGCCGCCGATAAAAAAGCGCGAGGCCGCCTTGATAAAATACCGCCACCAGTGCGAACGAACCATACAGCACATAACAAAAGGTTCGCCCAAGCTGGACCACTTCCTGGGTATCATAGCCCAAATTTTCGAGCATTTCCTGGACGTTTATGCCTCCAACCCGATTTAGCTCCTGCAGGCTCGAACGCACCGCATCAGGATTGTAGCGAGCCATCTGCGTGATCGCATAAAGCCAGATCAATCCCAGCAGATAGAGCTGGCTGCGCACGAGCCAGGCCATGCCGCGCGATTCGCCGCGTTTGAGGAGTTTCGCGCCGTGCCACTCACTCCAACCGGCGGCCGCCACCAGGAAACCGATGGCGGCACCAAACCAGTCGCCCATCGCCATTTCAATCAGCGCACAGAGAACTGCCACAGGGAAAATCACCACCATTCCGTTGACCCGGGCGATCCTGATCACCTTGCGCAAAGTATCGGCGGGAGAAGGCTCAGGTTTCATGATTGCGAAAAGTTCATACTGGGTAGCGGGAGCGGTACGTTCTCCCGGAGCGATGCGGTCGTCAAAGCCATTTCCCTCGATCCAGTTTTTAGGGCAGTTTCGGTTTAAATGAACCCATGCCGGGTGAAACTGTCATTCCGAGCCGTGCGAGGAATCTCTGCTGTTCTTGTTGATTTTAACTTCGGAGATTCCTCGCACGGCTCGGAATGACAAAATAAAGGGTGGGACGCAAAGGCGTACCGGTGTGACCAACCAAGTCAAAAATGCCCCTCGCCCGGCGGGCGGTGGCGATGAAGAAAGTTTTGCTACTATTGCATGCCGATCCGGGATTTGGAGTTGAGCCCGGTGCCATCTCGCATCAAGCTCTAATCAACCCCGGAACGTTAAATCAGGAATTACCATGAATGCTTCCATTTCTACCCTCTTGGAGCACAAGGGCTCCTCCGTTTACTCTGTGCCTGCCACCGCCACCGTCGCTGCCGCTGTGGCTGAAATGAACCGTCAGAAGATCGGCTGCGTCCTCGTCATGGATGGCGGCCGGCTCGCCGGTGTCTTCACCGAACGCGACGTGCTCACGCGCGTGGTCGGGGCCGAGATCGATCCGAAGACCACGCCCATCTCCCGGGTCATGACCTCTAACATAAACACCATCACCCGCGAGGCCACGATCGAGGAAGTGATGACGATGTTTGCCGAGAAGCGCTGCCGCCACCTGCCCGTGGTCGAGGACGGCCAGCTGCTTGGCCTCATTTCCATCGGCGACATTTCCCGTTGGGTCGCAGACGCGCATCACGCCGAGTGCGTGCAGTTGAAGCAATACATCGCGGGCGGCTATCCGTCGTAAATGTGTGGTCGATTTGCTTGTGGGAGGGGCTTTATGCCCCGACGGATTATTTGAACAGAAGGTAACCAAGGAAACGAAGCGTTTGATCGCGGATCGATTCTCCCCTTGGTTCCCTTCGTTTTCTTCTGTAAAAAAACATGCTTGGATTGTGTGCATGGCCATTAGCGTTTATTCGTATTCATTCGCGGTTTAATCGTATGGATTTGTTTTTAGGGCGTGGTTTGACCTGCGGCCAATCTCGTGCAGGTTGCACGCGCCATGAAAACATTTCTTGTTATTCTTAGCGTTTTTGCGGCTGCGCTCGCCGCGCAGGCCAAGGTTGTGACCAAGCTCGTGCCCTACGAGCAAGCGGGCGTGAAACTCGAAGGCTTCCTCGCCTACGATGATGAAAAGACCTCCCAGGGCAAACTGCCCGGCGTGCTCGTCGTGCACGAATGGTGGGGGCTTAACGACTACGCCAAGCACCGCGCCGTCATGCTGGCCGAGCTCGGTTACGTGGCTTTCGCGGTGGACATGTATGGCGGCGGCACCAGCACGACCGATCCCGCGAAAGCGAGCGAGCTCTCCAGCCAGTTTTACGGCAAGCCGCTCATGGCGGAACGCGCGCGGGCTGGCCTCGACCAGCTTCTGGCCACCGGTCTCGTCGATGACACGAAAGTCGCCGCCATCGGTTACTGTTTCGGCGGTGCGGTCTGCCAGGTGCTCGCTTACAGCGGCGCGCCGCTCGCCGGCATCGTGAGTTTCCACGGTTCGCTCGTGCCCGCGCCGGCCGGCGCCCCGAACAAGGCAAAGTTTCTCATCTGCCACGGCGCGCTCGATCCCTTTTCAAAACCGGAGGCCATCGCCGCTTTCAAAAAATCTCTGGATGACGGAGGCTTCGATTACCAGTTCATCAGCTATGCCGGCGCCCTGCACGCCTTCACCAATCCCGACGCCACCGAGCTCGGCCGGAAAAATGGCCTACCCATCGCCTACAACGCCGCCGCCGACCACCGCTCATGGCAGCACATGCGCGTGTTCTTCGACGAACTGTTCGGCGCCACGAAATGATTTTAACCCGGTGAACACGGAGGTCCGATCCTCTAAGAGTTTTCTTTCTCGGTGAACTCCGTGCTCTCCGTGTTCAACTAAAGCATCCGGTATCGCCCATCGCGTGTGCGCACGCGGATGCGCGCGCCGAACGCGTGGCTGAACACCGCCGAGGTCACGGTGCGTGCCTTCGGCCCGGCGGCCACGACCGTGCCCGCGTGCAGTACGAGCGCGTGGGTGAAGGCCGGTGTGATTTCCTCGACGTGATGCGTCACCAGCACAAGCGCCGGCGCACCGGGACGGCCAGCGAGGTCGTCGATAAATTTCAAAAACTGTTCGCGCGCGACCGGGTCGAGCCCGGCGCAAGGCTCGTCGAGAATGAGCAGCCGCGGCTTGGCCATGAGCGCACGGCCGATGAGCACGCGCTGGCGTTCGCCTTGCGAAAGAAACATCCACTCGCGCTCCGCGAGTGGGGCGGCGTCCACGCGCCGCAGGACGCGCCTGGCCGCGGCGCGGTCGGCGCGGGTGGTCTTTGCCCACAGGTCGAGCTGCGCGAATTTTCCGCTCAGCACGGTTTCGAGCGCGGGCTCGGCCGGCGGCACATGCGGCTGCAGCGCGCTCGTCACCAGCCCGATGTGCAGGCGCAGGTCGCGCCAGTCGGTCTCGCCATAAATCTTTCCGAACACGGCGACCTGGCCCGCGGTGGGCGGAAGGTAGCCCGTGAGCGCGCGCAAGAGCGAGGTTTTGCCGCTGCCGTTCGCGCCGAGCACGACCCAATGCTGGCCGCGTTCCACCCGCCAGCTCACGTCACGCAGGATGCGCGTGCGGCCGCGCTCGATGGAGAGCTGTGAGACCTCGAGGATGGGCGTGCGCGAAGCCGGCATTTGCGCAGCGTGGATGAAAGTCGGCCTGGCGGTCAATGGCCCGTGCTTGCCATGTATGGGACATCGTACACTATCGCCAACTTCGATGCCTGGAGAATTCTACATCGATACACAACATGGAGTGGTCTGCGCAAAGGCGACGGGCGTAATTAGCCGTGCCGATGTGTTGGATTTCAGGGCTCAGTTATTGTGCCACCCTGACTTTCGTCCGGAGCTTAACCAGCTGGTGGATTATCGTGAGATTACAAAGCTGGAATTGTCTAGCGCCGAGGTGAAAGATTTGGCGAGGCATGCGCTGTTTAGCGCAGATTCCAAGCGGGTATTCGTCGTGGCTTCCGATCTCCAGTTCGGTCTTATCCGGATGTTTGGGGCGTATCGGGAGATCGTCGGCGACCAGCAGGTCATGGTTTGCAGAACGATGGCCGAAGCGCTATCATTTCTTTCGCTTCTCGCAGAGCCTGATCCGAAGTTGTTCAAGCGGTTCACTGTTCCCAAGAATGAGGCCTGAGCGGGCTCTCTGAACGTCCAACATTCAACACTCAACGTCCAAGTCGGAGATGTTACCGTGTCCTACCTCGTCACATATTTAGCGTTCGTTGGATGTTGGGCGTTGAATGTTGAATGTTGGATGTTCGAGGCGACGCGGCGCGTCGCCTCGCGGGCTTGCGCGTGGAACCTCGCCGCGTTTAGTTCACGGGATGGCTACTGATGCTTACGCTGAATTAACCGGCAAGCTGCAACGCGCGCACCTGCTTGGCACGGTGGACAGCCTGCTCGGCTGGGACGAGCAGGTGAACCTGCCGCCGGACAGCGCCAGCCTCCGCGCCGAACAGATGGCATTGCTGGCCGAGTTGAATCACGCCGCCGCGAGCGACGCGCGCATCGGCGAGCTGCTGGGCCAGCTCGAGGCGCAGCGCGACACACTGAATGACGACCAGCGCGTCGTGTTGCACCATGCGCGGCGCGATTACGACCGCGTGACGAAGCTGCCGGCCGATTTCGTGCGCGAAAAGGCGGCGCACAGCAGTCGCGCCTACCATGCGTGGGCCGAGGCCAGGGCGAAGTCGGACTTTGCGGCCTACGCGCCGTTTTTGGAAAAGCACCTTGCGCTCGCGCAGCGCGAAGCGGAGCTGCTCGGCTATGGCGGGGCGCCGTATGACTATCACATCGACAAGCACGATCCGGGCCTGACGGCGGCAGCCATCGGGCGGCTGTTCGTCGAATTAAAGGAGGAACTCGGGCCGCTCGTCCGCGCTATCACGTCGTCGCCGGTGAAGGCACGCCCGGACATTTTTCGCGGGTTTCCGGTCGAGCAGCAGCGGGCGTTCCTGCGCGAGGTGACGGAACGGCTCGGCTTTGACTACCGGCACGGGCGCATCGATGTGTCGCTGCATCCCTTCTGCTCGGGCAGTGGTGCGGACATTCGCATGACGACGCGCTTCGACTGGGACAACCCGCTCGATTCGCTCTTCAGCTCGATCCACGAGACCGGCCACGGGCTTTACGAGCAGGGTTTGCCGTCCGCGCACCACGCGACGGCGCTCGGCCAGGCCGCGGGCATGGCGGTGCACGAGTCGCAGAGCCGCCTGTGGGAAAACCAGGTCGCGCGCAGCCGGGCATTCTGGAAATTCTTCGAGCCGCGCTTCCGCGAGAAATTTCCCACCCAGACAAGCGCCATTTCGTCGGACGACCTCTACCTCGCCATCAACGCCGTGGAGCCGACGCTCATCCGCGTCGATGCCGACGAAGTGACCTACAATTTGCACATCGTGCTGCGCTTCGAGCTGGAGAAAAAACTCTTCACCGGCGAGCTGGCCGTGCGCGACCTGCCAGCGGCATGGCGGGCGGCGGCGGGCGAGTTGCTCGGCCTTGAGCCGACGGACGACCGCGAAGGCGTCTTGCAGGACGTGCATTGGAGCGGCGGGGCATTCGGATATTTTCCGAGCTATTGCCTCGGCAACATGCTGGCGGCGCAGTTGTGGTCCACGGCGCAGCGCGCTCTGCCGGGCATCGCGGAGGATTTCGCCCGCGGCGAATTTGGCCGGCTGCTCGGCTGGCTGCGCGCCAACGTGCATTCCCAGGGCAAGCGTTATGACCTGCTCGCGCTCACCCGGCGCGTGACCGGCGAGGAGCTGTCGCCGAAATTCCTGGTGCAGTATTTGCGCGAGCGGTATGGCGCGCTGTACTTAAAATAACCACGAAGGCGCAGGGAAATGACGAATACCGAATGACGAGTGATTTGTGCTAAATAATCATTTCCCGATGCCTCATTCTTATCTTCAGACTTTTACCGCGGAGTTCGCAGAGAGCGCAAAGATCTATTCAAAAAGACTTGGATTGTTTCTCTGTGATCTCTGCGTCCTCTATGTTCAAACATGACCCTAATCGACACCCACACGCACCTCGACTCGTACGCCCGGCGGGGAGATCTGCCGGCGGTATTGGAACGTGCGCGAACCGCAGGGGTGACCGCGATGGTCGCGATCGGCACGGAGCCTGATGACTGGACGTTGCACCGCGATCTTGCGCGGGAGCACGCGGGCACGGTGTATTTTTCAGTCGGGCTGCATCCGTGCTGCGTGGGCGAGGGTTGGGCGCAGGCGGTGGCGCAGATCGAGTCGTTTTGGAGTGTGGGTGCGGCGCCGCGGCCGGTGGCGCTGGGCGAGTGCGGGCTCGACCGTTTTCATTTGCCGAAGGAAGCGATGGAAGCGGAAAAAGTTTTCGCGTGGCAGCGCGCGGCATTCGCGGCGCAGCTCGAAATCGCGAAGCGGCTCAACTGTCCGCTCGTGGTGCATTCGCGCGGCGCCTTTCGCGAATGCGTGGAAATGATCGATGCGAGCGGCCTCGACTGGGCGAGGGTGGTGTTTCACTGCTTTTCCGAGGGCGCGGCGGAAATGGCCGAGCTCGCGCGCCGCGGCGGGCGGGGGTCGATCACGGGCATCCTCACCTACAAAAATGCCGACGCGGTGCGGGCGGCGGCCAAGGCGCAGGGACTGGGGCGGCTGATGATCGAGACCGATGCGCCGTATCTCACGCCGATGCCGCATCGCGGAAAGCCCAACGAGCCGGCATTTTTGCGGCATACGGCGGAATACGCCGCGGAATTTTTCGGCGTGACCCTCGACGAATTGGCGGCGACCACCACCGCAAACGCGAAGGCGTTTTTTGGGTTGTTTTAACCGCGGATGAACACAGATGGACGCTGATTAGGACTTGTTGAACAGAAGGTAACCAAAAAAAACGAACGCGGTTAGCGCACTGTTACAATGCAGCTTTTGCGCCTTGCTTCCTTCTGTAAGGAAATCCGCGTTAATCTGCGTTTATCCGCGGTTGAAACAACTCAAGCCTCGTCGAACTTGCGGGCGAAGAGGGTCTCGAGTTCGCCCAACATGGGCGCGGCGTCATCGCCGGTCGCGATAAACTTGACCTTCGAATCCTTGCCGGCGGCGAGCATCATCAAGCCCATGATGCTTTTGCCGTTCACCTGCTCTTCTTCTTTTTCAACAAAGACGTCACATTTGTACCGATTGGTGATGCGCACGATCATGGCTGCAGGGCGGGCGTGGATACCCATTTTATTTTGCACCAAAAGCTCTTTAATAAGCGGTTGCAGGGCAGAAGTAGTGTCGCTTTTTTCCATCAGTAAAAAATTAGTCAGCGAGGGTTCATAGGGTGGGCGCGGCTTGCAACCTAAAAACTCCCGGCTCACGCTCGCGCCCATATCAATGATGAAGTTAGCTATTATTGTGCCGTGTAGATTGGAATCCACACGATTTCCGCGCAAACTTCTGCATGCGATTCGCGGCCAGCCGTTGTTGCGGTGGGTGGCGGAGCGAATTGCGGCGCAAGTGCCGGAGCTGCCGCTATTTTTCGCGGTGGACGATGAACGGTTGCGCGCGCCGCTGGCAGGTTTCCAGACCATTATGACCAGCCCGGCGCACACGAGCGGCACGGATCGCCTGGCGGAGGCCAATCGCACGGTGCAGGCTGAGCGCGTCATCAACATCCAGGCCGACGAGCCGCTCGTCACGGGCGCGCAAATCCGCGCACTGGTGCAACTTATCTCGGGCGAGGCGCCGATGGCGACGCTGGCCACGCCGTTCAAACGCGCGGCGGATTTTGCCAACCCGAACCAAGTGAAGGTGATTTTCGGCCACGACGGGCGGGCGCTGGCTTTTTCACGCTCCCCGCTGCCTTTTGCCCGCGAACGTGGCGGCGCGGTGGACGACGCGTGGGTGGTGGCCAACCCGTGTTACAAGCATCTTGGGCTTTATGCGTATCACTCCCGATTGCTGGAAAAGTTTCCCTCATTGCCGCCGGGACGCTACGAATCGATCGAAAAACTCGAACAACTTCGCGTGCTCGAAGCCGGCTATGACATCATGGTCGGGGTGACCAACGACCCGAGCATCGGCGTGGACACGCTGGAAGACGCGGTGAAGTTTGAGCAGTCGCTGGGGGCATGAAGCTGAGAGTCGGGAGTCAAGAGCTGAGAGCAAAAAAGCATTTTGTCTGTAGATAGCATTCTCGGTTCAGACAGACCTATGCGGGTGAAATTGTCATTCCGAGCCGTGCGAGGAATCTCTGCTGTTCTTGTTAATTCGAATTTAGGAGATTCCTCGCACGGCTCGGAATGACAAAATGAAGTATGTGCCGCGTAGGGATGCAGAAGTGACCGATTAATTCAGAAACGCTCCAAACTCTGGACTCTTAGCTCTCGACTGTGAGCGGCGCAGAGCGCCGCTCAGATTTTCCCCGCCTTGCGCGTCTCGACCATTTTGTAGAAATCGACAAAGAGCGGGTCGGCGTCGTTCGGACCGGGCGCGGCCTCGGGGTGGTATTGCACGCAGAAGACCGGCAGTGTCTGGTGGCGCAGGCCTTCGACCGTCTGGTCGTTGAGATTGATCTCGGTGACTTTTGCTCCGCGGTTCGCGATGGACTTCGGGTCGGTGGCGAAGCCGTGGTTTTGCGCGGTGATCGAGACCTTGCCGGTCTCGAGGTTTTTCACCGGCTGGTTGCCGCCGCGGTGGCCGAACTTGAGCTTGAAGGTCGTGCCGCCGAGCGCGTGCGTGATCATCTGGTGGCCGAGGCAGATGCCGAAGGTCGGGTAGTCGGGCAGGAGCGCGGTGACGGTTTTATGGATGTAGGGCAGGGCGGCCGGGTCGCCGGGGCCGTTGGAAAGAAAAACGCAGTCGGGCTTTTGCTCGCGCACCTGCTCGGCGGTGGCCAGGGCCGGGAAGATTTGCACTTCGAAGCCGTGGCGCACGAGCTTGCGGTAAATGGAATACTTCGCGCCGTAATCGAAGGCGGCGACGCGGAATTTTTTCGCGGGCACGCCGGGCGCGTTCATCGTGGTGCCAACCGGGAAATACTGGGCGTTGTGGTTCGCCGGGTCGTCGGCGCCCCAGATGTACGGCTGCTTGCACGTGACGTCCTTCACGTAGTCGGTGCCGGCCATGTCCCGCCAGGCGCGGGCGCGGCTCACGGCTTCGTCGTCGGCGATGGGCAGGGTGCTGAGGCAGCACTTCATCGCGCCGTCGACGCGGAGCTTCTTGGTGAGCGCGCGCGTGTCCACCTCGCTGATGCCGGGGATGCCGTATTTCTTGAGGTAATCGCCGAGGGAAAGTTGCGCGCGCCAGTTGCTGACGACGGGCGAGAGTTCCCGCACGACAAAGCCGGAGCATTTCGGCACGCTGGATTCGGCGTCGCCGTCATTCACGCCATAGTTGCCGATCTGCACGGCGGTCATGGTGATGATTTGGCCGAAATAGGAAGGATCGGTGAGGATCTCCTGATAACCGGTCATCGACGTGTTGAACACGCATTCGCCGGCGATGGTGGCATCGGCGCCAAAGGCGAGGCCCCGGAAAACAGATCCGTCTTCGAGGGCAAGGACTGCAGGCTTGGACAGGGACATCAAAGCCTGACAAAAAGGCGTCCGGTGGTGCGTGCCAAGGGGAAACGCACGTCTTAAAAGTTAAAGCCGCGGTTGGGCTTCGCTTACCGTGGTGAATACGGGCGGCAATGGTTCTTCCGCCGGCGCTGCAACGGCTTCTATTTCAGTCGAGGCGCGCCGTTGCCGGCGATGCTTGATCGCTTTTTCGGCGCGGCGGTCCAGCCAGCGGATGAGGCCAAAACGTGGCCGGGGGCTGACAAATTCCTTGGCATCAATCTGCTGGCCCTGGCGATAGAGACTTTCCGGGTCAACGTAAGTGCCGAAAATCAAATCGGGCAAAGGCAGGGCGAACACGCCGGAAATCGCCTCGTTGCAGCGGATATCCGCATGGTGCCGCAGATGGAAGGCATAAGCTTTACGCCAAAAGCGACCTTGTGTGGGGTGACTGACCAGACGGTCCCAAGTCGCCTGCGGCCAGTGTTCCACCGCGTGGATCAACTCGTAGAGCATCAGCGACCAGGTCAGCGCGAGGAAGCCACCGAGAAAAACCGGGGCGTGCGGCAGCAGCCATTGGACTGGGGCAAAAAGGCAGCTGCCCAGCAGGGCAAACGTCACCAGCGTGTACCACGGAAAAAACGAGGCTTCGTACTGTTTCTCATCGACGATCGGGTAGCGGTTTTCCACCAGGCAGGGCATCGCCGGCTTGCCCTTTTTTGCCTTCTGGTAACCGACGCGGGTCAGCGCGTGGTGCAGCGTGTGTTGCTTGTAGAAGTGGCTCAGGAACGGAATCAACGGGGCATGGAGCACATAGCGGTGAAAGAAAAATTCAACAAACGCATTGAGGCAGTGCACCAACAGGAAAACGACCAGCAGCGAACCCCAGCTGGCGGAGAGCTGGGCGTGCCAGACTCCGGGTGCGATCAGCGCCAGGGCCCCAAGCAGGACGGCGAGCGAAATTCCGATGGTGAGGAGAAAGAGTGTGACTGAAAATTTCGGCTCAGCTTTGCCGCCGTGGGAGT
>DATMLS010000080.1:0-2828 GCA_035569995.1 Opitutaceae bacterium
TCATCGCGCGCGTCGAGCCATTCGTCGAACACCTGGGCATGGAGCAACGTAGCCGGGAAGCCTGCGAGGGCAAAACCCGCATCGGGTTTGCGCGCCCAGAACCATTTCCGCAAAATTGCGAAAAGGACCGGATCAGCAACGGCTTGACCGTGCTGAAGCGCCTGCGCAGCCGACTGGCCGAGCGAGGTGCGACGCGAAATCTCCTGCCGCATCAATTCAGCGGGAGAGACGTGCTCAAGATTCAAAGAACGGACCCAGGCCATCGCGTGTTCGGTAAAAGAATCGGACGGACCAAGGAGAAGGAGTTTTAACTTGGCGGGGTTGCCACCAAGGGAAAAGAGGCGAGAAGGTGAAGACATTCCCGCAAAAGTAAAGAAGTTTCAGGGTTTATGCGAAAAGTGATTGTACGTCCAGGCACCGAGGCCGACCACCAGGATCAAACCGAGCCAAAACCAGAGCACACCGACGGTTTTGGCATCAGCCGCGTCGCCCAGGGCGCCAACGGAGCCGCCCATCGAGCTGCGGGAACGAATGCGGCCCTTGCGCAGGAAGCCGTCGTAGTGGCGCTGGAGCAGGAAAGTCTCGATCTGGCGCATGGTGTCGAGGAGCACGCCAACATTGATCAGCATACCGGTGCCACCAAAGAAATACGCCACGGTCGGCGGCACCTTGATCAAGTAGAGCAGGATGTCCGGCATGACCGCGATGCAGGTGAGAAAGAGCGCGCCGGCCAGCGTGAGGCGCGTCATGATGAAATCGAGGAACTGCGCCGTGGGCTCGCCCGGCCGGACGCCCGGCACGTAGCCGCCGTATTTTTTGAGGTCATCGGCGACCTGGATGGGCTTGAACATGACTGAGACCCAAAAGTAGCTGAAAAACAGGATGAGGGTCGCATCAACCGTGTAATAGAACCAGTCGCCGCGCAGGAGATGCTGCGAAGCCAGGGTGAGCGATTTCCAATTCGTGATCGCGCCAACCCACGAAAGGATTTGCTGGGGAAACAACAAAATCGCCGAGGCAAAAATGACGGGCATGACGCCGGAGTAATTGACCTTGAGAGGCAGGAACGAACTCTGGCCGCCCATGACCTTGTTGCCGACCACGCGCTTGGCGTATTGCACCGGGATTTTGCGCTGGCCCTGCACGACGAGGATGATGCCCATGACCACAATCACGAAGAGCACGATCATGAGCACGCCGACCCAGCCGTTCCGGGTCGTGCCGACCGGGCCAAAAAACATCTTGTAAGTCGCGGTCGCCGCGTTGGGGATCTGGCCGAGGATGCCGACCGTAATGAGCAGCGAGACGCCGTTGCCGACACCGCGCTGGGTGATCTGTTCGCCCAGCCACATGAGCATCATCGTGCCTGCGGTCATATAAATGATGGAGGTGAAGATGAACCCATAATTGTTCACCGTCACGATGGGGCCATAGACATTGATGTCGTAGCCGGGGAACAGCTTGCCGGGGTTTTCCAGCGCCAGGATCATCAACGTGCCCTGGACCAGGCAGATGAGCAGGGTGGCATAGCGCGTGTATTGGGTGAGCTTCTGGCGGCCAACGTCGCCTTCCTGCTGCAGGCGGCTGAGGGTGGGCACCACCGCGGTCATCAACTGAAAGATGATCGACGCGCTGATGTAGGGCATGATGCCGAGCGCGCAGATGGCGCCCTTGAGGAGCGCCCCGCCGGTGAACATGTTATAGAGGCCGATGGCCGCGCTGCCCGCGCCGGTCTGGGAGGCAAAGAAATTCTGCAGCGGGTGCGGGTCGATGCCGGGCAGCGGGATGTGGGCGCCGACGCGGGCGACCGCGAGCAACGCCAGCGTGAATAAAATCCGCGAGCGCAGCTCGGGGATTTTCATGGAATTCGTAAAAGCGGATAGCACGGAATTGGGGTGGTTGGTTTTCTCGTCGCGCCCTGCCCTCTTGCTTATTCGACGACGACCACCTGGCCGCCGGCCTTCTCGATCTTGATCTTGGCGGAACCGGAAAATTTCGCCGCGGTGACCTTGAGGGCGCGCGTGAGCTCGCCGTCGCCCAGGACCTTGACGTAGGTCTCGCCGGGGCGAATCAGGCCGGCCGAAGCGAGCATGATGGCGTCCACTTCGGTGACGGAGGCGTCGAGCTTCTCGAAGTCGCCGACATTGATGACGGCATAGACGTCCTTGAAGCGGGCCCGGTTGAAACCGCGGTGCGGGAGCTTGCGGTAAAGCGGCATCTGGCCGCCTTCGAAGCCGGGACGGATGCTGCTGCCGGAGCGCGCGCTCTGGCCTTTGCCACCGCGGCCGCTGGTCTTGCCGTGGCCGCCGCCTTCGCCGCAACCGACACGTTTATGGCGGTGGATGGCGCCGGCTACATTCTTAAGTTCGTGAAGTTTCATAATGGTTCCTAAATGCGCCCCTGGCGGCAAAGCACCGGGGACTCGGATGATGGATTAAGCTTTGCGCAGGGCGGTGATGTCCTCCGCGAGGCGGAGTTGCAGCAGGGCGTTGACCGTGGCGTTGACGACCGCGATGTGATTTTTCGAGCCCATGGACTTGGTGAGGACGTTTTTCACCCCGGCCGCCTCGAGGACGGCGCGGACGCCGCCGCCGGCGATGAGGCCGGTGCCCTGCGAAGCGGGCCGAAGGAGGACGCGGCCGCCATCGAATTCACCGATGACGTCGTGCGGGATGGTGTCGCCCTTGAGTTTCACATGGAGCATGCGCTTGCGGGCGTGCTCGGTGCTTTTCTTGATCGCATCGGGCACTTCATTGGCCTTGCCGAAGCCGACCCCGACGCGGCCCTTGCCGTCGCCGACCACGGCGAGCGCGGAGAAGCTGAAGCGC
>DATMLS010000081.1:0-10342 GCA_035569995.1 Opitutaceae bacterium
GTCGCTGTGAATGGTGGCGCCGAGTTGCTTGGGGTTCAAAACCTTCAAGTCCCGCAGGGTGGTCGTGCTGACCCACCAGCCGGGAAAAACCAGCACGGGCGTGATGAGCAGGCGTTCGCCGATGAGCTGGTAAATCCATTGCGTCAGCCACTCGGCCTGGCGGCGCGTCTGCGCGAGGCCGTGCGTGTCCTCGCCCCACGGATACACGAGCTGCTCGCCGTCGAAGACGATCTCGTGTTCCTGGCGGCCCTGGGCGGCTTTGCCTTTGCGACGGGTCTTGGTCTCGATGCAATATATGCCGCTGGGGCCGATGACAACGTGGTCGATATCGAAGGTGGCGTTGCCGTATTCGCAGGGCACGTCGTGGAAGACATGGTAGCCTTCCGTCAGGAGCGGTACGAGGGCCTCGGCGACGGCCTTTTCACCGTAGAGACCGAGATGGCAGTCGCGCCGCAGCGTGATCGTGCGCATGAGCCACCAAGCGCAGCCGGCGAGCGCGAGGACGAACAGGACGATTGAAGTAATGAACACGACCAGGCCACCGGTCGTGGCGCCCATGTGGTCGGAAATGATCAGGCCGCCCCAGAGCAGCAGCCCGGGCACGATGGCGCAACCGCCGAGGCCGAGCAGGAGATGATCGTCGAGCTTCTCGAGCTGGCGGCGCAGGCCTTCGCCGGGACCGCGGAGCAATTTTTCGGAAACGGGCGGACGTTCCCGGCGGCGATTGACGCGCCAAATCCAAAGCCAGGCCACCATCCCGATGTAGGCGACCGTGAAAAGGATGAAAATCCAGATTGAAGCACCAGTGGACATGGGTGCGTTTTGGCCCGGTGGTGCCGGGTAAGACAATGTTATTGAAGCTCAGGAAGTTGAATTGAGCAGAATTTGACGATCACTTGACGGAGTTTTTACCGTTTTTCCAGCTTTTGGCTGGAAAAACAAAGACTGAAGGCGGAAGACTGAAAACTGACTTGAGGTATTTCCGCGGACAAAGGGTCTCTTCGCCGCCACGATTTTTCAGTATTCAGCTTTTAGTCTTCAGCTTTTTCCTGACAGCGGCGGCATAGGCACATCAAGCGCGGCGGAAATGGCGCGGAGCAACTCGGCTTCTTCGACGAGAATGACGCCGTCGGCGCAGACAACGTGCGCGGCGGCGGTGACGAGGCGCTGCTTGATGGGTAGTGAAGCGATGGCGAGGCGGTTGAGGGCGGCATCAAGTTGCTTTATCTGGCAGGCGTCGGGTGCAAGGAAGGGAAGCCCGCCTTCAAACATCTTGAGCTGGCCGGTTCCGGCGGCGAAGGCCTTCGTCGCGGCCGGTTGGTCGTCGCTCGACACATGGGCCAGCGCACTGAGGACGACGGAAATTTCATCGGCCAGGGCCTCGAAGGAGAAAATTTGCTGGCCCATGCCGACGGGCTGCTGGCCGAGGGCGAGGTTGCGGCGAAGGATTTTTTGCAGCGCGAATTCGAACATGTCCACCTTGGCATGGGCGTGGATGAGCTGGTCGAGGGTGTCGAAAAACGACGCCAGTGCCGGCGGCGGGAGCTGGTGCAGCGCGGGCAGGGCGAGTTGCACGAGCGAGAACTTGTGCCCGGGATCAAGCGTGTCGAGGGCGGGGGTAAGTTCGTCGAGCACCAGGAGCGTGGCGGCTTCGACCCGCGCGGCGACGATGCCGCGTTGCTGGTCGCGCACCGTGACGTCGTCGTTGAGCAGCAGGCCGTAGATGAGGGCCGGGGCCTCCGGAGCATTGCGCGCGGCTGCGAGCAGGCGCGGGGGCAGGCCGTCGAGGAGGTCTTGCGCGCCGGCGATGGCGGCGGCGGTGAGGGTGCCGATCGACGCGATCGCGGCCGCCGCGCCGGTTGGGCGAGAGGCAGAAGCGGAAGGCAAAGGCGGGGTTATTTCCGAAAAAGATTCCTGGGCGATATCCACCGTCTCAGGCGGATCAAAAAACTTGCCGTCCCATTGCGAGTCGATGGCACGGATGCGTGCGTCGAGCGGCGGGTGGGTGGCCCAGAAGGTGGCGAATGACGACGTGAAGGCCTGCGCGAAAAAGAAGTGGCTGATCTCGATCGCGCGGTGCGTTTCGATCGATGAGCCAACCGCATAGCCGCCGATTTTTTTAAGCGCGCCGCCAATGCCGGCGGGATTGCGGGTGAATTGTACGCTGGCGGCATCGGCGAGGAATTCCCGCTGGCGTGAAGCCGCGGCCTGGATCAGCCGGCCGAAAAAATAACCGATGTAGCCGATGATCATCAGCACGAGGCCGATGACGAAGATGGCCGCGATGCCGCCCCCGCCTTTGCCCCGCACGCGGACGGTGCGCAGGCTCCAAAGAATGCCACGCCCGGCCAGGCCGATGACGAGGATGCCGAAGAGAATGGAGGTAAGCTTGAGGTTGAGCCGCATGTCGCCGTTCAGGATGTGGCTGAACTCGTGGCCGACGACGCCCTGCAGCTCGTCGCGCGTCAGCTTGTCGAGTGCGCCGCGGCTGACGGTGACGACCGCGTCGCTGGTGGTGAGGCCGGCGGCAAAGGCATTGATGGCGGGTTCCTCGTGGAGCACGTAGACATCGGGCATGGGCACGCCGGAGGCGATGGCCATTTCCTCAACCACATCGAGCAGGCGGCGCTCGGCGAGGTCGGTGGAATTCGGCTCGATGCGGCGGCCCCCGGCCATTTCGGCAATGATTTCCCCGCCTTCGTGCAATAAATTCCATTTGTAGAGCGAGGCGCAGCCCACAATGGCGAGCGTGCCGAACGCCACGCCGGCAAAAATGTTGGGCTGCCAGAACGAGAACGCGGGGGTGGTGTCGTTCTCGTAATTGGAATTGTCGTAATAGCCGTGGTAAGGGTGGGCACGGTTCTGTGCCACGCTGACCAGGAAGATGGCCGCGAAATATTCCGCGACAATGGTGCCGAGCACGGCGAACACGAAAAGCACGACGAGCCGGTTCGTGCGCTTCTTGGCGTGGGCCTGGGCTTCGAAGAAGTCCATTGTATGGAAAAGCTGAAGACTAAAGACTGAAAGCTGAACTAAGGCACCTCAGTGGCTAAAGGCGTTCCTTCGCAGCTGCAGTTTTTCAGTATGCAGCTTTCAGCCTTCAGTCTTTCACGAGAAGCTGACCTTCGGCGCGTTGCGCTCGGTGGCGTCGTCGATCTGGAAGAGTTGCGCGTCGGTGAAGCCCAGCATGCCGGCGAAAACCACGTTGGGGAAAGTCTGCCGGGTGTTGTTGTAGGTCATGACGAAGTCATTGTAGGCTTGGCGGGCGAAGGAGATTTTATTTTCCGTCGAGGTGATCTCCTCGGTGAGCTGCATCATGGTTTGGTCGGCCTTGAGATTGGGATATTGCTCGGAGACGACCATGAGGCGGCTGAGCGCGCCGGTGAGGCCGGACTCGGCGGAGAGCAGGCTTTTCACGGCTGTGGCGTCGGCGGGATTGGCGGCGGCGGACTGCGAGGCGGTGTAGGCGATATTGCGGGCCTTGATCACGTCCTCGAGCGTCCCATGTTCGTGTGCCAGGTAGCCCTTGGCGGTCTCGACGAGGTTGGGAATGAGATCGTAGCGGCGCTTGAGCTGGACGTCGATCTGGGAGAAGGCGTTCTTGAAACGGTTGCGCAGGGCGACAAGCGTGTTGTAAATACCTGTGACCCACAGGGCGGCAATGCCGGCAATTGCAACGAGGATAAGGAGGATAATGAGGGCGACGTTCATGGGATTTCGGGTTGAAGTAAGATGCCGCCAGTGTGCAAATGGAACCTTGGGGCGCGAGACGGAACTGATTACACAACCGAGCTTTGTTTCCACTCGCGGGCTTGCCCCGGAGCCGTGGGGTGGGCAACGTCGCATACTTAATGCATATCCCAAAATGCCTGTATTTCGGACTCGCCATGCTGGTGGCGGGTGCGGGGTTGCGTGCGCAAACGGCCAGCCGTGAGCCTGTCGAATTGGCCTTGCCGACCGGCCCTGAGCTTGTCGAACGGGCTGAGACATCGGCGCCGTTGCTGATGGAAAACGAGGTCAGGCCTGAGCCTGCGGAGCTGTTGCTCCAGCAGCAGGCGGCGCAGCATGCCCTGGAGCTGGGACTGCCGGCGGTGGCGGCGGAAATTTATCGAGGGTTGCTCGCGGTGCCGGGGGCAGATCGCGCGGCGCTGACGCTCGCGCTGACGACGGCCTTGCTCGACGACGGCCGGGTGGACGAAGCCGACCAGGCCTTGCAGGGGATCGTGGCGGAGCGCGGCGCGGCGTGGCATTTGCGCACGGGGCTCATTGCGGCGGTCCGGAAGAATTTTGACGCGGCGCGGACCGAGGCCGCCGCCGTGAAGCCCGGGGAACTGGGGCCGGCCGACCTTGGGTGGTTTTATTTCCTGCAAGGCCAGCTCGCGGACGCGGCGGGCGATGGGCCGAAGGCGCAGGCCTTTTATGACCAGGCGACGGGTGCGGCGGCGTCCGACCAGCAGCGCGCGCAATTTGAGCTGGCCAAACGGGAGGCTGAGTTGCGCGCGGGCCGGCGGGACGATTCGCTGCTGGATGAATTGCGGGGCAATGTGGACAAATATCAAGGCACGCTCACAGGATACCAGTATGTGCGGCAATATGCCATCGTGCTCGACCTGGCCCAGCGCAAGAACGAGGCAGTGTCGCTCTTGCAAAGGCAACTCCTGGCCTTGCCGCCGGGAGCGCAAGCGACGGCGGATGAATTTCATTTGCTGCTCGGGATGATTGCCGGACCGGACACGGATACCGGACGTCAGGCGCTGATGGAGCTTTTGCGCAGCGGCAGCGACCGCACCATGCAGCGCGTCGCGCTGCAATTGCTGGGGCCCGCGGTGGCCCAACCCGGGGGCCTGCTCGACGAATTGATCGGCGTCACGCCGCCTCACCCGATCCTGGAAGACCTGCTGTTGTTCCGGGCGCAAGTGAACCTCACGGACAAAAGATACGGCCTCGCCACGGCCGACGCGACTCTCCTCATAAAAAATTTCCCCGGCTCGCCGCTCATACCCGCGGCGCTCGGCGTTCTGCTGGGCGACGCGTGGGAACACGGGCGCTACCATTCCGCGGCGGACTATGCGATGAAGGCGCGCGCGGCCTTGCCCCCGGGCCAGATGCATGCCCAACTCGGCGTGCTCGAGGCCGAGGCGTGGTTTTGCGCGAGCGATTTTCGCAGCGCCGCCGATGCCTATGCGGCGGTGTTGAACGAGAGGCCGGCGGGGGTGGACGCGGGCGCACTGATTTTCCAGCGCGTGCAGGCGGAGATCGAGGCCGGGCGGCTCGACGCGGCGCAGGCCTTGATCGACCAGTTCACGGCGGACCCGGCGTTCGACGCGGTGAACCGCTGGCAGGCCGAGTGGAACCTGGCGCGCGCGCTTGAGGCGCATGGACAAATCGCGGCGGCGCTCGCGCGCGTGGAGAAGCTGTTGGGCGCGTCCGGGGCGGCGGCCCTGCCGGCGGACCTGCGCCTGCGCATGGCGTGGCTGCAGGCGCGGCTGGCGTTCGAGGCGGGGCGGCCGGAACAGGCGTTGCAGCGGGCCGGCGCGCTGGTCGATTCCCTCGCGGGCGCGGCGGGCGCGGGCCTGCCGGCGGAATTGAAGACGCTGGTCGTCAGCGCGGAACAGCTGCAGGAGGCCGAGGCGGATTTTGCGCTGCAACGCACGGACGCAGCGCTGGGTTTGCTGAATAAGCTGCGCACGGATTTCCCCCAGAGCGATGCGGCGATCCAGAGCTACATCGTCGAGGCCAATTTTTATGCGGACCACGACCGACTGAGGGACGCGCAAGCGCTCTTGAACAAGCTGGTGGTTGCAGCCGAGGCCGACAAGACGGCCGGCAATCCCTACGCGCGCTATGCGCCCTATGCGTTATATCTCGCGACCAACTTTGCCGAGCGGCATGGACAGGATAACGATCTCGAGGACGCCGTCCGGCTGACCGCCCAACTGGCGCGCGAGTATCCCCAGAGCAACCTCGTGTTCTACGCGTTGCTGAAGCAGGGGGATTTGCATCGCAAGTTGAACGACTTTGGGCAGGCGCAACAGGATTACGAGTATTTGGTCAACAACTACGCCCAGCATGACGATGTGCTGGTGGCGCAGATGGCGCTGGCCGACTGCCACTGTGCGCAGGCCGCGAATAACCCGGCGCACGCCGAAAGCGCGACGGCGATTTATGAAAGTTTGTCGGAACGGCCGGATGCGTCCGCGGAGCTGCGTATCGAGGCCGGCTACAAGTTCGGTTTGTTGCAACAGGCGCAGCCCGGCCACGAGGCCGACGCGCAGAAGACGTGGTGGCGGTTGGCCAACGTTTTCCTGCTCGACCCGGCCAAGTCCGCCGACCTCGGCGCGACCGGCCCCTATTGGATGGGCCGCGCGCTGCTCACGCTGGGCAACTCGCTGGAGCAACAGCAAAAATTCGACCAGGCGCGCGAGGCGTGGCAGCTCATCGGGCGCTACAACCTGCCGGGCGAGGCGCTCGCCCAAGAGCGGCTCACGCGTTACCTGCCGGCGCCGGCAACTGCCGGCAAATGATCAAACGCCAAAGGGCCAAATCCCAAAAAATCTGAAATTTGAAATCTGAAATTCCGCCGCGAGGCGGGGCTACCCGCTACTCGATGCTCGCTACTGATCTGACCAAATACTAACTACAAGCTACCAATTACCTTATAGTCTGACCATGTCCGTATTTGACTTCAATTTATTCGCCCGTGGCGGGCCCATGATGTGGATCCTGCTGCTGCTCGGCGTGGTCGGGCTGATGCTGTCCATCGAGCGCACGCTTTACCTGCACCGCGGGCAGATCCGTTCGACGTCGTTCGTCAACGGCATCAAGAACATCCTGGCCAAACGCCGGTTGATCGAGGCGCTGACCGTGTGCGAGGAGACGCCCGGACCGGTGGCCGCGGTGGTCAAGGCCGCGCTGCTGCATGCCAATGAGGACGAGGCGAAGATGCGCTTTGCGGTGCAGGAGGCGGCGCTGGTGGAAATCCCGTCGCTCGAGCGGCGGCTGGGCACGATCGCCGCCATCGCCCAGGTGGCGCCGCTCGTCGGCCTGCTCGGGACGCTGCTGGGCATGATTGTGACGTTCCGGGCGTTCCTGCACGACTACGAGACGGCCAGCGCGCTGGCCGCGGGCCTGTGGCCGGCGTTGCTCAGCACGGTGGCGAGCCTGATGATCGGCATCCCGGCGCACTTGGCGCACCATTTTCTCACCGGGCGCGTGCGGGCGATCCTGCGCGACATGGAGTGGGCGGGAAATGAAATCATGCGGTATTTGTTAATCGAATACAGGAAGCCGGCGGCGGAGGCCGCGGAGGCCAGGCCATGATCACGCGGCCCCTCGACCTGGCGTCGCGCCCGCGGCGGATGCCGCGGAACTTCGATGCGTTTTACTTCATCAACGCCGGCCTGATCGTGCTCTTCTTCCTGATGTTCGGATCGCGTTTCGTGCTGGCGCCGGGGTTGGGCGTGGGACTGAAGGGCGGCTTTGCCCTGCCGGCCATGGAGGGCGCGAAAGCGACCGCCGTTGCCACCAACGTCTTTATCAGTATGCCGCGGCCGGGCGTGGTGCTGGTGGCAGATGAGGGGAAGATCGATTTCACCCAGCTGGACGGCTGGCTGCAGGCGCGCGCGAAGGAGCACAAGGCGCCGGTGCTGCTCATCCGCGCCGACGGGAGCGTGCCCATGCAGGACATCGCCGACATCGAGGCGCGGGCGACGGCGGCGGGCTTTATTTACGTGCAGGTCGCGTTTGAGGAGTCGGCCGTGGAAAAATGAGTTGAAGCTATCTCAAAATTCAAAATGAGCATCGTTTATGCAAAAAAGCGCCAGCGCGGCGTTGTCGCCGAGGAGCAAGCCTCGCTGAGGATTGCTTCCTCGGTTCCGCCTTGCTCCACGCCAAAAACTCTGCCGCGCTGCCCATTTTCAATTTTGAGATAGCTTCTTATGGCCCAGACCACGAAAGCTTATACCGGCACGCCGCAGGGCGGGGGAGAAAGGCGCATCTGGCTGATCGCCGGCGCCGGGGCGCTGTCGGCCATGGTTCTTGTCCTCTGGCTGTTTTCCCGTTCGCCGGCGCCGCCCGAGGCGGCCGGGTTGTCGCGACCCGTGCCGGCGGTGGGTTTGACCCGGCTTGATAGCGGGACGACGGATGTGGAAGTGCGCGAGCAGGCGGAGTTGTTTGATCCGACTCCGCTCTTTTTGCCGACCCGGTGGAATGTCCAGCCGCAAGGCCTGCCGGTGGGCGCCGCCCGCGAGTCCGGGACGGCGTTTGCGGCGTTTGACCCGAAGCTGTTGTTCGACAAAGACACGCTGGCGCTGAGTTTCCCCGCGGTGGTGGCCACGCCCACCCGGCCGGTTGACGCACTTTCGGTCGGCACGACCCCGCGGCCCTTGCTGGGGTTGGGCCGGGTGGACCTCGCGACCGAACCGCTGGCGGCGAGGGGCGGGTTTGCCGAAGTGTCGGCAGCTGGCACAGGCGAACCGGTGCTGGCGCAGGCTTTGCCCGGGGCGGCGCCGCCGGCGGGGGATTGGGCGCCGCTGGAGTTTTTGGTGGGCATAAATGCGATGGGGCTCGTCGGGCCGCCCCAACTCATGCACAGTTCGGGCAACGAGGCGGTGGACGGGTATTTCCGGGCGTTTTTGGCCGGAAATTTCCGGCTGGGCGCGCGTTTGCGGCCGGGCTTTTTCCACGTGCGCATCGGCCCCTGAAATATTTGTAGCCAATGTGCAAAATTTCAGTTGACGGAGCGGAATGCGACATCCACGTTCTTAACTCTTTTTTCAATATTTTGACCTACCTAGGTCTGCCCAGATAGCTCAGTTGGCAGAGCACGTCCTTGGTAAGGACGAGGTCGCCGGTTCGAATCCGGTTCTGGGCTCCAGGTCAGCGTCGATGATTTCTCCGACGTTAAACAAGAAATTACCCTAAATAACCTAATCAACTTCATCAACTCAACCGACTCAAACCCACATGGCTAAAGGTACATTCGAACGCAAGAAACCGCACGTGAACGTTGGCACAATCGGCCACGTTGACCACGGAAAAACCACGCTCACGACCGCGATCCTCGCGGTCCAGGCGCGCAAAGGCCTCGCCGAGGTCAAATCCTACGCGGATATCGCCAAAGGCGGCACCGTTCGCGATGCCTCGAAGATCGTCACGATCTCCGTCGCCCACGTGGAATATGAGTCGACCAAGCGCCACTACGCGCACGTTGACTGCCCCGGCCACGCCGACTTCGTGAAGAACATGATCACGGGTGCCGCCCAGATGGACGGCGCCATCCTCGTCGTCTCCGCCGCCGACGGCCCGATGCCGCAAACCCGCGAGCACATCCTCCTCGCCCGCCAGGTCGGCGTGCCGAAGATCGTGGTTTTCCTCAACAAGGTCGACCTCATCGACGACAAGGAACTCCTCGACCTCGTCGAGATGGAGATCCGCGAACTCCTGACCAAGTATCAATTTCCCGGCGACACCGCCACCATCATCCGCGGCTCCGCCACCGCCGCCCTCGAAGGCAAGCCGGAAGGCGAAAAAGCCATCAGCGACCTGATGGATGCCATCGACGCCGACATCCCGGAGCCCGTTCGCGAGAACGACAAGCCGTTCCTGATGTCGGTCGAAGACGTCTTCTCGATCACCGGTCGCGGCACGGTCGCCACCGGCCGTATCGAGCGCGGCGTGATCAAGGTCAACGACACCGTTGAAATCATCGGCCTCCGCGACACCACGACCTCCGTCGTGACCGGCATCGAAATGTTCCGCAAGCTGCTCGATAGCGGCCAGGCGGGCGACAACGTCGGCATTCTCCTCCGCGGTATTGAAAAGGAAGGCATTGAGCGCGGCCAGGTCCTCGCGATTCCGAAGACCATCACCCCGCACAAGAAGGCCAAGGCCGAGATTTACGTCCTCTCCAAGGAAGAGGGCGGCCGTCACACGCCGTTCTTCAACGGCTACCGTCCCCAGTTCTACTTCCGCACGACCGACGTGACCGGCATCATCAACCTGCCGAAGGGCGTCGAGATGATCATGCCTGGTGACAACATCAGCGTTGAAGTCGACCTGATCTGCCCGATCGCCATGGAAAAAACCCAGCGTTTTGCCATCCGCGAAGGCGGTCGCACCATCGGGGCCGGCCGTATCACCGAAATCATCGAGTAACCTTTTAACCCAAAACTATTCCGGCGAAACACGCCGAGGCTTCTGTACAAGGGCCTCGGCTGCGTCGTCTAAGAAACCAACACAGGGGTGTAGCTCAATTGGTAGAGTAGCGGTCTCCAAAACCGTCGGTTGGGGGTTCGAGTCCCTCCGCCCCTGCCAGCCAAGTCCATGAAAAATCCGTTCCGCA
>DATMLS010000082.1:0-6733 GCA_035569995.1 Opitutaceae bacterium
ATTGACCTGCTCGTTTACAACCCGGCTTGGAAGCACAACACGCGCCGGCCGGATTTTTTCCTGTTTTCAAACGAGCTGCAATTTGTCCATCGCGCCATCGTCGCCGTCAAAGGCTGGCACAGCGGCCGTTTCACCCCGGCCACGCTCAAAAGCGCGCCGGAAATCTTCCGCTTCCTCGAGGAAAACGTGCTCAAGGAAGCCACGCGGTTTTTCCCCATGGATGCCGACGAGCCCGGCGCCGCGTCCGACCTCGTGAAAATTCTCGTGCTGCCCGGCCTGCCCACCGCCGAACCCTATCGCACGCAGAGCGTGCAAATGCTCAAGGAGCGCGGGGTGGATGCCATCGTCTCCTTTCGCGCCATGCTGCTCGACATCATCGACAAGGTCGAAATCAACAAAAACTACCGCAAGAGCGATACGCTCCAGGTCATGCGCATCCTCAAGAACTACGACTTGCTCAAGGATGCCCAGCTCGACCTGTTGCCCGACCGCTCCGCGGCCGCGAAGCGCGGCAAGTGACAGGTGCCAAGTATCAAGTAACAAGAGTTTTTTTGGAATATTCGCCGCTCTTTATTGATGCTCGTCTCTTGATACTTGTCACCTGATACTTGTTACTTTTTATCCCCATGATCCACCCCACAGCCATAATCGAAGATGGTGCGCAACTTGGCGCCGACTGCGAAATCCACGCGTATGCCATCATCAAGCGCGGCGCCGTGCTCGGCGCGCGGGTCATCGTTCATTCCTTTGCCGTGGTTGGCGGCGACCCGCAGGATTTGAAGTTCACCCAGGGCACGCCATCGGGCGTGCGCATTGGTGCGGACACGACCATTCGCGAAAACGTCACAATCAACCGATCGACCAGTCCCGGCGGTTTCACGGAAGTCGGCAAGAACTGCCTCCTCATGGCGGCGTGTCATATCGCGCACGACTGTGTCATCGGCTCCCAGGTGGTGCTGGCCAATAATGCCATGATCGCCGGCCATGTGACCATCGGCGACCACGCGTTCTTCGGCGGCGGCGTGGGGATCCACCAGTTTTGCCGCATCGGTGACAGTGTGATGATCTCGGGCCACGCCTCGATCACGCGCGACGTGCCGCCTTACGTGATGGCGGCGGAGCGCGATGACGTGATCGGCTTGAACCTGCTGGGTCTCAAGCGCCGCGGTTTCAGCCGCGAGGCCATCGTCGAGCTGAAGGATGCGTTTCGCGTCGTCTATTTCACGCCGGGCAATATTCGCGACGTCGCAACGGAGGCGCTCGCCGGCGGTGAGTTTTCGACCGCGGAGGCCCGGCATTTCCTGGAATTTTTCACGGGCGGCAAGCGCGGCTTCGTGCGCGCCCGGCGCGACGCCGAGCCCAAGCAGGAAGTGGAAATAGTTTGAGGTTTTCCCGCGTGTCCTGAGTTGAAAACAAAACCTTCCAAAAAACTTGCGCTCACTTGCGGCGACCCGGCGGGGGTCGGCCCGGAGGTCCTAGCGGCGTGGCTGGCCGCGCATCCCGGCGAAGCGAGCGACGTTGCCGTGCTCGGCCCGGCCCGCTGGCTCGAAACCCTCGGTTTTGGCGCGGAAAAAATCGCCGTCGGCCCGCCGGAATTTTTTGCCCAACCCGGTGCGCCGTCCAGTGTCGGCGCACGCGTGGCGCTCGCCGCGATGGAACGCGCGGCCGAAGGCTGCGCGCAGGGCGAATTTGCCGGCGTCGTCACCGGCCCGGTCAGCAAAAGCTGGCTGGCGCAGGCCGGCTTCGCGTTTCCTGGCCAGACGGAATTTTTCGCCGCGCGCTGGGGCGGCGAGCCGGTGATGGCATTTTGCGGCGGCCGGCTCCGCGTCGTGCTGCTGACGTGGCACGTGCCGCTGCGCGAGGTGTTTTCGCACCTGACCGGCGAAAAATTTGCGCGGGCAGTGCAGGCCGCCGAGGAACTGGCGCGCGCGGAGGGCATTGCTGCGCCCCGGATCGGCGTGTGCGGCCTGAATCCGCATGCGGGTGAGGACGGTTTGCTCGGCGACGAGGAGGGGCGCATCATCAACCCGATTCTCGACCGCCTGCGGCCGCAGTTTCCCGGCCTTTCGCGCTGCGAACCGGGCGACACGCTCTTTGCCCGCGCGCTGCGCGGGGAGTTCGATGTGATCATGGCCCTTTATCACGACCAGGGGCTCGCGCCGCTCAAGGCCGTCGAGTTCGAGGAATCGGTGAACGTCACCCTCGGCTTGCCCCATGTGCGCACAAGTCCCGACCATGGCACGGCGTTCGGCATCGCCGGGCAGGGCCGGGCCAGCGCGCGCAGTTTTACCAATGCCGTGGAGGTCGCGTGGCGCTTGCTTCGTGCGCGGACTGAGCAATAGTTATAGCAATGCCTGCCACTGAAACCGCCGCCGCGCCGCCCGCCGAAGTCCGCCTCGGCAACGAGAACCTTGTGCGCCTGACCGAGCCCGCGGCGGGAAAAGTGCGCGCCCTCATCGCCCGCGAGCAGCAGGGTGAATTTCTGCGCATCGCCATCACCGGCGGAGGCTGCAACGGCCTCAGCTACAAGCTGCGCTTCACGCCTGAGCCGAAGCGCGGTGACATCCTCGTCCGCTCGGCCGGCACCGCGGTGCTGGTCGATCCCAAGACCGCCCTCTACCTCAAAGGCACGGTGCTCGACTACTCGGACAAGCTGGTGGCCGGCGGCTTCAAGTTTGCCAACCCCAATTCCAAGGCCAGCTGTTCCTGCGGCGAGAGCTTCAGCGTGTAAACCGCGCTGGCGTTTGGGATTTTCCTGTTGTCAACGTCCCATAATTGCGCGAAAAGTCCTTTCCGCTTAAATCATGTCACTTCCTTATTGATGGCCTCTCCTTTCCCTTCAGCCGGCGGCGGACGCCCCGGCCAGTTTCAACGTCGCAACACGGATCCGTTTGCCAACATCCGTCGTAACTATCGGATCAAGGTCCCGCAGGTTCGCGTGATTTCGCCCGAGGGCAAGCAGCTCGGAATCCTGGATACGGCCAAGGCCATCAGCCTGGCGCTCGAAGTCGGCCTCGACCTCGTCGAAGTCGCGCCCAACGCCACGCCGCCGGTTTGCCGCATCATGGACTTCGGCAAATACGTTTATGAGGAGCAGAAAAAGCACTCCCATACGAAACCCACCGCGAGCAAGATCAAGGAAATCGAATTCAGCGCGCGCATTGCCGAGAACGATTTTTTCACCAAGATCCGCCACGGCGAGGAGTTTCTCTCGCATGGCAACAAGGTGAAGCTGCGCCTGAAGTTCCGCGGGCGCGAGATGGCGCACACCGAGATCGGTTTCGATGTGATGAAACGCGCCGTGGCCGAGCTCGCCGGCATGGGCCATCCCGACAACGATCCCCGGTTGATCGGCCGCAACATCCACGTGATGCTCACCCCGCTGCCGGTCAACAAGCGCAAGCCGAAGTTTCACGTGGCGGAAGAAGACGACGACGAGGAACCGGACGCAGAGCCCACGTCACCCAGCGTGTGAGGAGGAGCCATGCGGCAAAAATTCATGGCGCGCATTGCCCTGGTGCTGGCGCTGACGATTCTGGCCGCAAGTTTCGCGGCGCAGTCGAGGGCGGCCTTTGAGACGGCCAGGGTCGATGGCGTGAAATGCATCGACGCCGTGGCGTTGGGCGAAAGCTTCGGCCTGCGCGCATTCTGGACCGAACCGGATAAACGCCTCGTTTTGCAGAACGCGACCACGCGTGTTGAACTCGAGGTCAACCAACGCGAGGCCATTTTTGACGGCCGGCACGTGTTCCTGGGCACCCCGCCGGTTTATCACCAGCGCAGCATCTGGATCAGCTGGATCGACACGGAAGATCTGCTCGCACCCCTCCTGCGTCTCGGGCGCGACCGCCCGCTGCCTGTGCACACCATCGTCATCGATCCTGGCCACGGCATCCCGGACAATGGCGCCGAAAACAAACACCTTGGCCTGAAGGAGAGGGTGCTCACGCTCGACACGGCCTTCCGCTTGAAGAAAATCCTCGAGGCGCAGGGTTACAAAGTCGTGATGACGCGCACCACCGATTACGGGATCAGCCCGGACAAGAAGCTGGATTTGCGGCGGCGCGCCGAGCTTACCGCGGAGGTAAAGGCCGATTTGTTCATCAGCATCCATTTCAACTCAGCCGGGCAATACGTTGCGGGCGAGAAGGTCGCCGCCGTGATTGGCACGGAAACGTTTCGTTTCACGCCGCGTTATCAAGCCCCTATCAGCCGCTCGGCGCACAAAGCCGAGGACGACGAGGCCAACCCGGGCGACAAAAACGATCAATGGAATACCTTGCTCGGTTACTGCATCCACCATGCGCTGTTGGGTGAAATCGGTTCCTACGACCGCGGCCTGCGCCACGATAAATTCGAGGTGATCCGCCTTGCGCCATGCCCCGCGGTGCTGGTCGAATCGGGGTACCTCACCAATGACGCCGAGGCGCGGAAAATCGCCACGCCCGCTTACCGCCAGCAAATCGCCGAAGGCATCGCGAACGGCGTGCGTGCCTATGCCAGTTTGGGGCAGCCGCCCCCCGCGCCAGCGACCGAGAAACCCCTGCCACCGCCCGCAGCCGTGAAACCTGCATCACCACCAGTGACGAAACCCATTTCGACTTCGCCTCCGGCCAACCTTCCGGCGCCCGCGCCGTCGCAGAAATAGTTTTCTTAGGACACGCTTCTTCACGAGAAGGTTTTTATTGGTGGAGCGCGGCGTCCCCGACGCGCTCTGATAGATTCACCACGAAGACACAAAGGGCGCAAAGGGATTGGGCTTCGTGTCCTTCGTGCCTTTGTGGTTAAGGATTGATTGGATCGAACGCGTCGGGACGCCGCGTTCCACCTTAAAGCCTGTTTTCTAAATACTTTGTATATGCCTGTGCTGGCAGGCGCGCGTTCAAGGCACGCTGGGTTTCCACGCGATGACGAGCGCGCCCGCCACGATGAGCACGCCACCCAGCCACTGGTGCCAGGTCAGCCGCTCGCGGAGAAACACTGCCGCCAGCGCGATGGCGAACACCACGCTGAGCTTGTCGATCGGAGCCACGCGCGACGCCTGGCCAAGTTGCAGCGCGCGGAAATAACACAGCCAGGACAGCCCGGTCGCGAGGCCGGACAAGGTCAGGAATAACCACGTGCGCCGCGACAGGCCTGCCAGCGAACCTGCCGGCACCACCGCCAGAGCGATGGCCCAGGTGAAGACCAGCACCACGGTTGTGCGGATCGCCGTGGCCAGGTTTGAATCGATTTTTTCCACGCCCACTTTGGCCAGCACCGCCGTGAGGCCCGCGAACAAAGCTGACAAGAGTGCCCAGGCAAACCAGTTCATTTGGCCGGTTTGCCGCCGTGGCGGTAGTGGATGACGCGGACTTTTTCGAGGGTCACCAGGCCGCCGCCCATCATGCGATCGAGTATGGGCAGGAAGGCGTTGATTTTTTCCTCGGTGTCCACGATTTCGATGACGAGCGGAAGGTCGGCGGAGAGGCGCAGGATTTTGCTCGTGTGCAGGCGGCTGCTTGCGCCGAAGCCCATTGCGCCGCGCAGCACGGTGGCGCCGGCGAGGCCGGCCTCGCGGGCCTTGAGCACGATGCTTTCGTAGAGCGGGTCGCCGTCATGGCGGTCGGATTCGCCGAGAAAAATACGGAGCAGGAACGAATCGGTGGGAAGTTGCATGGGAAAATGACGAATGCAGAATGGCGAATTTACACGATGAACCGCTAAGTGCGCATGAATGATTAAAAATGTCAGCGGAGTTGGTTGATGGTGGCGGCCAGCAGGTGGCCGAGCCAGACGGCGACCAGGCAGAGCGTGACCGAGCCGACGACGTTGCCGCCGGCTTTCAGCCATTCGCCGTCGTTGGCCAGCGCGAGGGTTTGCAGGCTGAACGACGAGAACGTCGTATAGCCGCCGCAAATTCCGGTCATGAAAAATTGCCGGCCCTCGGTGGGCACGAACCAGCGGCCGTCCGGTCCGGTCAGGGTCGAGAAGAAGCCGATGGCGAAGGAGCCGGTGACATTGATGGCGAGCGTGCCCCACGGGAACGTTTCGCCCCAGTGTGTGGCGACCACGCCCGACAAAAAGAACCGCATTACGCTGCCGAGCGCGCCGCCGAGTGCGATGAGGAGATAAAGCTGCATTATGACTCTTTTTGAAAACCGCGGATGGACCCTGCTTCGCTAAAGCTACGAAGGGCTGGCGAGAAATTGCAGCTGAAAATCACAAACGCCAATACCCAAACGCCAAAAAATGGGGGAACCCCAATCACTTGCTACCGCCTATCTGGGCTAAAAATAGCATTCGCGTTTATTTGCGTCCCTTCGCGGTTAAATTGGCGGTTTATCCGCCCAAAGGCGGATTTACCCTTGCGGGAAGGCGGAATCCATCGCCAGCGTGAAAGCGAAAACGCCGTGAGAATTTTGGCAAGAACGTTCGTGCTCCTGGTCATGCTGGCGGGCGGGTTCACCCGGCCGGCGCTTGGCGCCGGCGATTCCCCCGCGGCGAGCGTGATTATCCTGGCCAACAGCGCCGATCCCGACTCGCTCCGGCTGGCGGCGCATTATGCCGCGGCCCGCGGCGTGCCGGTGGAAAACCTGGTCGCACTGCCCATGCCGGCCGGGGAAACAATTTCGTGGGCGGAGTTTGTCGGCGAAGTCTGGCAGCCGCTGAAGGATGAACTTGTGCGCCGCGGCTGGATCGACGCCATCAAGACTCAAAGCGTGGATGCCATCGGGCGGAAAACGTATATTAT
>DATMLS010000083.1:0-8106 GCA_035569995.1 Opitutaceae bacterium
CGGCTGGCTCGTGGCCCACGACCGCCTGCCGCTCGGCGCCGGCCTCGTCGTCTTCGCCGGCCTGCTCGACCAGTTCTCCGGCCAGGTCAACAACGTCGCGCAGATCGTCAACAGCGTGCAGCAATCGCTGATCGGCGCGCGACGCGTGTTTGAAATCCTCGACGCCCCGATCGAGGTGCAGAGTGCGCCGGACGCCCTGCACCGGCCCAAGCTTGAGGGGGTGGTGCGCTTCGAAAACGTGACCTTTTCCTACCTCGGCATCGATCCCGTGCTGCACGACATCAACCTCGAGGTGAAGCCCGGCCAGTGCATCGCCATCCTCGGCACGACCGGTGCGGGCAAAAGCGTCCTGATGAGCCTGATCCCGCGCTTCTTCGACCCCACGGCCGGCCGCGTGCTGGTCGACGGGCTCGATGTGCGCCGCCTGCGCCTCGACGACCTGCGCCGCAACATCGGCCTCGTTTTCCAGGAAAGTTTTCTCTTCAGCAACACGGTCGCGGCCAACATCGCCTTCGGCCATCCCGAGGCCACGCCGGCACAAATCGAAAAGGCCGCGCACATCGCCGCCGCGCATGATTTCATCATGAAGCTGCCGCAGGGTTACGACACGGTGATCAGCGAAAGCGGGCAGAGCCTTTCCGGCGGTCAGCGCCAGCGCCTGGCCATTGCGCGCGCCGTGCTGCTCGAGCCGGCCATCCTGCTGCTCGACGACCCGACGGCGGCCATCGACTCGGAGACCGAGCACGAGATTTTCGAGGCGCTCGACCGCGCCATCGCCGGCCGCACGACGTTCATCGTCGCGCACCGCCTCAGCACGCTGCGCCGCGCCGACTTCGTCATTGTCATGGAGCACGGCCGCATCGTGCAGCAGGGCACGCACGAAGAGCTGATGAAAATTCCCGGCCCGTATCTCAGCGTGGCCAACCTGCAGCTGGTGGACAACCGCGAGCTGCAGATTGAGGCGGAAAAGAAAGGCGCGGCATGAATCCCGCGCTGACCAACCCGAATCCGTCCCCGCCGCCGCGCCGCGGCGTGCCCATGCTGGTTCATCGCGTGGATGATGACGATGAATACGGGGAACTGCAAAAACCGCTCGACTGGGGCCTCATCCGCCGGCTCATGGGCTACACGCGGCCGATCGCCGCGAAGCGCAACTGGCTGATTTTTTTCACGGCTCTGCGCTCGGCGCAATTGCCCGCCCTGGTGTGGGTCTCGAGCCTGATCATCGGCGACCTCATCGCGGGCTTCACGCACGAGCCGCCCGCGCAGCGCGATCTTTCGCTGCTGTGGGAGTCGCTGGCCGGCTACGGCGTGCTCGCGGTGCTGACCGACGGGCTGTTTCATTTCCGCCAGCGGCTGGCGCTCGAGGTGGGCGAAACCGTGGTCAACGCCCTGCGCCGCGACATTTTTTCCACCATGCAGCGCATGCCGATGGCGTTTTTTCACCGCATGAAAGTCGGCGGCATCATCAGCCGCGTGACTTCCGACGTGGAGGCGTTGCGCGTGGGCATCCAGGATGTGTTTTTTATCAGCATCGTGCAGGCGGGGCAGATGCTTTTTGCCGCCTGCGTCATGGCTTATCGCGATTGGGCAATGTTCCTCGTCGTCCTCGGGATGGCGCCGATCTTGTGGATGATCAACCATCACTTCCGGGTGAAGCTCAGCCGCTACTCCCGCGCGGCCCAGGAGAGTTTCAGCCGCGTGACGGCCACGCTGGCCGAGTCGATCAACGGCATCCGCGTGACGCAGGGTTTCGTCCGGCAGGAGACCAATGCCGGGCTGTTTCGCAGCCTGCTGGCCGATCACTCGCGCTACAGCGTCGATCTCGCGCGCACGTCCGGCCTCCTCGTGCCATTACTCGAACTGAACAGCCAGTTCTTCATCGCCATCCTGCTGATGTTCGGCGGCTGGCGGACGTTCCACGGCTACATGCAGGTGGCGGACCTGATTTTGTTTTTCCTGATGGCGAACCAATTCTTCGCGCCCATCCAGAATCTTGGCATCCAATACAACCAGGCGCTGATCGCCATGGCCGGGGCCGAACGCGTCTTCCGGCTGCTCGATCTCAAGCCGGATTGGGAGGATGCGCCGGATGCCGTGGATCTCCCCGATCCGAGGCGGCCAAGCCCGCAAGTACCAGGTAACAAGGATCAAGATAGCGTTGAAACGGCTGCGCCGGATTCTTGTCACTTGAAACCTGATACTTGTAACTTGCGCGAGCCGGCTGGCGCGCGCGTCGAATTTCGCGGCGTGAGTTTTGGCTACAATCCGGAGCGCCTCGTGCTTCACGACATCAACTTCACGGCCGAGCCCGGCCAGACGATCGCGCTCGTCGGCCACACCGGCAGCGGCAAGAGCTCGATCATCAACCTCGTCGCGAAGTTTTACCTGCCCGGGCAGGGCGGGGTGTTCGTCGACGGCCGCGAGATCCGCACCCTCACCAGCCATTCGCTGCACCGGCAGATGGGCATGGTGCAGCAGCAGAACTTTCTCTTCAGCGGCACGGTGCTCGACAACATCCGCCTGAGCAAACCGGAGGCGTCCGAGGCCGAGGTGCGCGCGGCCGCGCAGCAGCTGGACTGCATCGACATCCTGGAGGCGTTGCCGCATGGCCTGCAGACGGAGGTCGGGGAGAAAGGCGCGGGGCTCTCGGTCGGCCAGCGCCAGCTCATCTGCTTCACCCGTGCGTTGTTGGCCGACCCGCGCGTCGTCATTCTCGACGAGGCCACGAGCTCCATCGATGCGTTGACCGAGGCGCGCTTGCAGCACGCGTTGCTCACGTTGTTGCGCGGGCGCACGAGCTTTGTCGTGGCGCACCGCCTCTCGACGATCCGCCACGCCGACCTCGTGCTGGTGCTCGACCAGGGGCGCATCGTCGAGCGCGGCACGCACGCAGAATTGCTCGCGCAGGGCGGCCATTATGCCGCGCTTTACCGGCAATTTGTCCAAATGGACGACCAAGACTGACCGCCGGAAAAAAGCGCCCAGAGGTAAAAAGATGATTTTTTCAAAGATTTTCCTCGGAAAACATCCACTTTTCCCTCTAGAAAGGCGTTGCGTTCAGAGTAAAGAACCCTAAACCCAGATTCACTATGGCTAAAAAATCAGCTCGTAAACCTAATGCTAAATTCATGGCCCCGGTCACGCCGGACGCCTTGCTCGCCGCCGTTGTTGGCGCCGCGCCTCTTCCCCGCACGGAGCTCACGAAGAAGCTCTGGATCTACATCAAGAAAAACGGCCTCCAGGATAAAACCAAGAGGACCCAGATCAATGCAGACGACAAACTCAAGGCAGTCTTTGGCGGCAAGTCCAAGGTCAGCATGTTTGAGATGACCAAGCTCGTTTCGGGTCACGTCGGCAAATAAACCCTTTCAACCAAGGCGCCGCCGCGGAGAAATCCGCGGCGGCGTTTTTGTTTTTGGAGGAAGCGGATTTGTTTCACACGAAGATCGCAAAGGGACGCGAAGGGTCACTGATGGTTTCTCGCGAAGGGTACGAAGGAGGCGAAGGGTAAGAGGGAAACCCTTAAGCCAGGAATCGCGCAATGAACACTCGTCATTCGCCATTCTGCATTCGTCATTTTCCTTCCAGCGCCATCTCGATCTGTTTGCAGGCGGTCTTTAAAATCTGCAGGCGCGCATAACGCTTGTTGTTGGCCGGGATGAGATGCCAGGGCGCGAAGGGGTTGTCGGTCAGGGCGAGCATGTCGCCGACCGCCGCTTCGTAGGCGTGCCATTTGCGGCGGTTGCGCCAGTCCTCGGGATCCATCTTGTGGCGCTTGTAGGCGGTGTCCTCGCGTTCGCGAAAGCGGCGCAGTTGCTCGTCCTTGCTGATGTGCATCCAGAATTTCACGACGATGATGCCGCGTTCGGTGAGCTGCTCCTCGAAGTCGTTGATCTCGGTGAACGCTCGCTTCCACTCGGCCTCGTTGCAGAAACATTCCAGCCGCTCCACGAGCACGCGGCCGTACCATGAGCGGTCGTAGATTGTCACCATGCCCGCGCGCGGCACGTGCCGCCAGAAGCGCCAGAGGTAGTGGTGCGCCTTTTCCTCGTCGTTCGGCTTGGCGATGGGGATGACGCGGTAATCGCGCGCGTCGATCGCGCTGGAGAGCCGGCGGATGGCGCCGCCCTTGCCGGCGGCATCCCAGCCCTCGAAGACAAAGACGATGGAGCGGTGCTGGGTCGAGGCCGCGCGCACGGCGTGGTTGAGGCGGCCGAGCCACTTGTCGCGCTTCTCCTCGTATTCCGCGGCCGACAAACCCTGGTCGAGCGGGAGCGCGAGCAGCCGGCGCAGGCCGGAGGCGCGCAACGGGGTGATGGCAGCTACTTTTTGGCGTTTGGAATTTTGGCCTTTGGCTTTTTTAATCTTCCGGGCATGTTCGCGGAAACGCGCGAGCAGCAGCCGGCCCACGGCGAAATCGCGACTGCGCGGATCGTCGGCGCCGACGACAAGCCACGGCGAGGCCGGGCGGTGCGTGGCCTCCAGGATGTGCCGGGCGGTGCGCCCGAGGCGGTCGTAGAGGCGGTGATGGCGCCAGTCGTCGGGCGAGACGCGCCACGCGGTGCGTTCGTCGTCCGCAAGTTCGCGGAGGCGCTTGTATTGCGCGGCCTTGGAGAGGTGCAGCCAGACTTTGAGAATGAGCGTGCCGTCGGCGGCGAGCAACTGCTCGAAATGGCGGATGCGCCGCAGTTCGTGGTCGAGTTGCGTGAGGTTCTTGGCGCCGTGGATTTCCTCGCGGAGGGTTTCCGTGTACCACGAGCCGGCGAAGATACCCATGCGGCCGTGCGGCGACAGGCTGCGCCAGAAGCGCCACATGAACGGGCGTTCGCGCTCCTCGTCGGTGGGGGTGTGAAACGCGAGCGTCTCCACGCCGCGTGGGTCGAGCCAGCCATTAAGGGTGTTGATGAGCTCGCCGCGGCCCGCGCCCTCGACACCCGCGACGACGAGCAGCACGGGAAAAGGCGCGGCTTTCAGCTCCACCTGCAGTTGCACGAGCTGCTCGCGCAGCCGGGGCACGCGCGCCTCGAAATCTTTTTTTGGGATACGGGGCGTCGCAATTTTCCGGGCCATGCTGAAAAAATTTCTGCCGGGGCGATGCGGGCTTGTCGAGTCTCACCCAAAAAAATTCGCGCCCAACCCCTCGCGCGGCGCAAAAAGCTGGGTAGGTTTACGGTGCCAGAGATGAAACGGCCGCGGGCAGATCGCACGCGGCCCAACCCCAACTTCAAAATCAGGAGGCAGTCATGAGCCCCGTGCATTTGATCGTAAGATTTCTTGGTTGTTCAGCCGTGGCGGGCGTGCTCGGCGCGCTGGCGATGGCGGTGGTCATCCGGCTTTTCGCGCGGGCCCGCTGGGCGCGCGGCGACATGGTGGTGGCGGTGGGCAGCCTGCTGACGCGCTCGCGCGAATCGGCCCGGCTGGTCGGCGGCATCCTGCACGCGCTTTCCGGCGTGGGTTTTGCCATGGTCTATACCGTGGCGATGATGGCGCTCGACCTGGCGAGGTTCCCGACGGCGGTCTACGCGGGGATCGGCTT
The DNA here is from genome assembly GCA_035569995.1 of Opitutaceae bacterium. GTDB lineage: Bacteria > Verrucomicrobiota > Verrucomicrobiia > Opitutales > Opitutaceae > DASRHD01. Next base: position 5,540 of record DATMLS010000083.1, read on the forward strand.
TGGGGTTTTCCACGGCATGGTCATGGGCCTGATGCTGTGCTGGATCGTGGCGGATCAGCATCCGCTCGATGAATTCAAGGAGGCCGGCCTGGCGGTGGGCGTGAGCCATCTTGTGGGCCACGTGGCCTATGGGCTCGTGGTCGGGGTGGTGATTGGTTTCTCAGGGCTGTAACCAGGAAGCAGGAATCGATCATTAACCACGAAGGCACGAAGCTCACGAAGAAAGCTTTCTAACCACTGATGGGCACTGATGATCACTTATCATTCGGATCGGAGTTTTTAACCGCGGATGAACCCGCCTTTGCTAAAGCTACGGCGTGGCAGGCGCAGATGGACGCGGATATCGGATCGGACGTTGATCGTTCCTGGGTTCATGGCTTCCTTCTTAAACCAATCCGATCATTTTTAGTAGGAAACCAGGAAGCCAGGATGACTTTTTAACCGCGAATGAACGCGAATAGACGCGAATGGCCCGCCTTTGCTAAAGCTACGGCGTGGCAGGCATTGGAAAACTGGGCTGCGTTTGCAGCACACGGCCGCAGGCCGTGTTGGCCGTCGGGTTGCGCCAGAAAGCGCTGCCGCAGCGTTTTCTGATTGCAACGACGGCCAACAGTTGTTTTCCGCAGCCTGCCAATATCAGCGTCAATCCGCGTTATCCGTGGGAAAGGCCTTAACAAGCGGCCCGGCGTTTCTCAATGCGATCCAGCGGCAAGCAATTCTTGCAACGATTCGACAATTTGCTGGGCGTCGATTTCGGGCCGTACGACCCGCGCTGCCATCACCCCGTCGAGCAAGACCGAGATGAGGCGCGCCAGTTTCACGGCTCGTTGCGCTGAAATCCCGGGTTTTTGGGAAAGTGCACTCGCGAGAATCTCAACCTCCGTCACATAGAATTGCTTGATGGCCCCTTCGGTCAGGAGGGATTTGCGATTGGAGTAGGAATAGTCGAGGACCACTTTAAGGAATCCCGAGAGTTCCGGCGACAAGAGCAGGTTGCTCGACAACCAGGCTTCCAGCCCGCCGATACCTTTTTTCTCGCGCCTTAATTTTTCATAGGCCGCGACGACATCAGTCAACGCCATGCGGACGGTGAACTGGAAGAGATCATCCCGATCCTTAAAGTAATAGTAGATCAGGGCCGGATTGACCCCTGCGGCCTTGCCGAGATCTTTATTGGAGACCGCCGCATAGCTGAATTCAGAAAATAGTTTCAAGGCGGCTGTGCCGATGGCATTGCGCCGCTCTTGAAAGGTTAGGGTTTTGTGACGCATCTGAAAAACTATGCTGGGAGAGTTGGCCAACTCTCCGCCTCCGCTTCAACCAGCAACTTTTCCAGGTCTTGGATAATTTCTTCCAGCATGGTTTCGCCCACCGAAGCGGAGGCCTCGGACGGGTGACCGACCACCCCATTGGGCGTCACGGCCGGCATCGCATATCGCCAGAATTTACCAATGGTTAAGTCGGCAAAATCGCGGGCGTGTTTCATGTCAACCCCGTCCGGTTCGATGGCCAGCATCATCGCGGTTTCGGCCAGATTGGCATGCATGTCGGGCGCATCGATGGCGTAAATGCTGCGCGCCCTCGCCGATATTTCCCAAAGACCCCGATAAGCAAAACGAACGCGTGGATACTCATAGCGGAGTTGAAGAATGGCGCTCTCGATGGAAGGCCCGTTCGTCGCATGGCCGGAGATGAAAAACAGGCGATCGACACCGCTGCCATTGATCGCCCATCGGGAAATCTCACACAAAACCTGGGTCAGGAGGGTGGGCGACAACGACAAAGTCCCGGGCCACTTCTCCGTATGCCCATACGAACAGCCAAAAGGGAGCGCAGGCAACTTCAGGACCCCACGCCGCTGGCAGGCCGCGCGACAAATGTGTTCGACCAGGAAGGTGTCCGTGCCAGTGGCCAGGTGTGCGCCATGCTGCTCGGTCGCCCCAATCGGGAAGACGGCGAATGAGCGACCGTTGGTCGCGACGCGTTCACCAATTTGACGGCTGGTCGACCGTTCCCAGGCACTCATGGCGGCGGCTCACACAAAGACGAGATGCTGATCCCGCTCATCGGAAGTAACGGCATAGAAGTCCGCATCCCATTCCTTCCGTTTTTGTGCGACAAAAATGTCGACAAACTCATCACCGAGCTTGGATCGGGCAAACGAACTGGCCTCCAATGCGTCGGTCGCCTGAAGCAAGGTGCGCGGCAGCCTTCGCCGGCGCGGTTTGCCAGAGGGAAGCCCTGGATCGAGGTAAAGATTTTCGTTGAGCGGCTCGCCCGGATCGATTTGCCGTTCAAGTCCATCCAGCCCCGCATGGAGACTTAGCGCAGCCGAAAGGTAGAAGTTCGCGCTCATGTCCGGGGTGCGGTTCTCGATGCAGGGCCGGTTCATGGGGAGGCGCAACATGGCCGAGCGATTGTTCTGGCCGTAAGCCTGGAGCACGGGAGCCCAGGACGTGTCGGGCATGTCACCCTGGGCCAAAAGGCCTTTGTAGGAATTGTAGGTGGGGCAAGTCACCGCGCACAGCGCCTCGGCATGGTCCAGGAGGCCGCCGATAAAATGCAAC